>JAFTQB010000016.1 GCA_017462985.1 Clostridia bacterium | reverse complement strand
TTCTTTGTTCGACGAGTTGACGAGCCTTGGAATTCAAGCCCACGCCCGTGCCTCCGCCTTTGGTATTCGACATCGAACCCATCATGCTCGTGATCGAACGGGTGATCTCTTCCGTACCCTTCATCATTTCGCCCATGATCGCGCCGAGCTGTTTGATACGACCCTTCCATGCGCCCATGTATCTACGCATACGCATTTTCGAGATCAATCTGCCGAAGAAGCCCACCTTTTTGCGGTGCTTGGGATCCATGATCTTTTCGATGATGCCCATCGTTTCTTCCACTACGCCGAGCGCGTCGTCGATCATCAGCATCGTTTCTTCCAACGCAAGCATTACGTCGATAACTTGATTGAGCGGTTCGATGAGCATGATCGTCATCGCTTGGAAGCGCGTACGCATATCGTCCTCGCCGTACTGTTCCATATAATCGATATACTTATCCACCGCTTCCGTCATCTTCGCGGAAAGCTTGTTGCGGTTATCTTCAATACGCTGCTTTCTCTGCTCGATCATCTGCTCGTGTTCGCGTTTTTCCTTGATTTCAAGCAATTCCTGTTGGAACGCCGAAGGTTTTTGTTTTTTCTGCTGTGCCATAATAATCTATCCTCTCCTTATTTTTTATCAAATCAAACCGTCCAAGCCGCCGGGTCCGCCGCTCTCGCCGCCCGTAGGAGCGTTGCCGCCCGCAGGCGCTCCGCCGCTTGCGCTGCTCCCGCCGCCGCTTTGCGTATCCAAGCCGCGCTCTTGACGGCGCTTGTTGATCATATCGAGCGCCGCGGGGTTGAGTCCGCCGCCCGTGCCGCCCGATTTGGTCGTTTTCGTCATCGAGCCCATCATCGCGGTCATTTCCTTGCTCATCAGCTCCACGCCCGTGCTCATCTCGTCCATCATCACCTGCATACGCTTGATCTGCCCTTTCCAAGCGCTCATATATCTTCTCATACGGAATTTCGAGCGCAAGCGCGAGAACAGCCCCGGCTTTTGATGACGGGAAGGATCGAGCAGGTTATCCACGATGCTCATCGTTTCTTCTACGATTTCCAACGATTCGTTCAAAAGCGACATCGTTTCTTCGAGGTTTAAGATCACTTCCAAGAACTGCGAAAGCGGTTCGAGCAGGGAAATGGTAGAAAGCTGAAATTTCGTACGCATATCCTCGTCGCCGTACTGTTGCTGATAATCGATATATTTATCCACCGCCTCGGTGAGCTTTTGCCCCAAGTTGTTGCGCTTGTGCACGAGCGCCTCGCGGTGCTGTACCATTTGTTGCTTTTGTTCGCGTTCTACCTTGATACGCTCCAATTCGCTTTGGAAAGTGCTTTGGCTTTCCGGTTTCTTTTTCTGTTTGGTTGCCATCGCTTACTCCTTATTTGCCCGTTTTGATCTCTTTGGATTTTTGCAATTTCGCAATCTTTTCCCAGTTCTTTTGAATACGTTTTTCCACGCCGCGGATAAAGCGGTCGGAATGGGTTTCGGTGAAGCGTTCGTCCAAAAGGCTCTTTTCGTCCGCCATAATTTGCGTCAAGAGGGTCATCACCTTCCAATCGTCGCAAACGCCGAGGTATTCCCCGATCGTTTTCACCAGCTCGTCAACTTTCGCTATATCCCGATCGTAGCTGAACGCAAGCGCGTTCCCCTCGCCGTACTGTTTGATACAGTCGGCTTTTTGCGCTTCGAGGCGCTTTCTCGTTTCCGCCAAGGTACGCTGTAAAAAGCTGATTTCCTGATAGGTCTTTTCCAATTTTGCTCTGCTCATGATCTTTTCTCCTTAAAATGTAACGTTCGCGTGAACGAAATCGATCAAACGATCTTTTTCTTCTTCGTAATTTCTCACCCATTCGTATCCGAACAGCGAATACAAATTCCAGCCGCGGCTTCTCAAAATGCGGGGGAAGCGGCAGGTATAATCGAAATAATCAAACTGTTGCAACGTATCCGCTTCACACAAAATACCCACTTGCGCTTTCGATTTATCGGGCGAAAGCACGGCGATGGGCAAGCGCACCGATTTTTCGTTGACGCCGTAGCCCACGACGATACGCTCCCTTTCGATACCGCTCGCAACCAACGCGTTCACGACGCTTTGGATAAATCCGCTTTCCGTCGGCACGCTCACGAACGCCGCGCCCACGTCGTCCACGTCGCTGAACCGTTCGTAGTTGGCAAGATAGTCGCGAAGGTACGCGATATTGCTCTCCTCTTTCCCCGGCTCCGACATGCGAATATCCGTCGCGTGCACGCTTCGTACCAAAAGCACGCTTTCTTTCGCTCTGGTTACGGCTACGTTAAACAGCTTCTCGCCCAGATCGTCCTCGCCCTTTCGATTGAGCTGCGCAAACGAGTTGGTGACGCCGCCCGAAGCGTTTCTGCCGTAAGTAAGGCTCAAAATGATGCAATCCATTTCGTTGCCCTGTACGTTTTCGATCGTACGGATAAAGAACACCTTTTCGTATACGTCGGCAACGCTCTTGATCTCGGCAAGCGCCTTGGAGATAAACTTATCCCCTTCGATCAGATCGTTGATCCTCGTCGCCTGCGGCGTACCGAACGCCACGACGCCCACCGATTTTTTCAAAGTCTTGCTCGCGGGATCGTAATATTTTTCAAAATGCTCTTTCAGCGCTTGGTATACCCGTTGCGCTTCCGCTTCGTTCACGCCGCCGACGAGCGCCCCTTCCACGTAGCCGTTCGGCATAAAGCCGCAGCTTTCCGATTTTGGTTCGACGGCGGGGAAAGTGATCATTTCGGGATAGTAGCGTTTCTGCGAATACCCGATGAGCATTTCCGTCTTACTTCTAAAGTGGCTACAAAGCTTCTTTCTGGGGAAGTTTTCCGTCTGCGCGATCATATCCAAAATGGAAGCGATCTTTTTCAGTTCCCCCGCCTGCTGTTTTTCCGCCGCAACGAAGTGCCGCATCGCGGGCATCTGGTATTCGTCGCCGAAAATAACGCATTGATTCGCACGGTACAGCGCGCTGATACACGATTCGGGCGTGATCTGACTGGCTTCGTCCAAGATCACCGCGTCGAAATTGCGGTAATCTTCCGCCTGCAACAATTGGCTCACCGTAGAAGGCGACATCACAAGGCACGGCTTGAGCATCAAAATTTCTCTCGCCTTGCGCTTGAAGAGCAATCGGCAGGAAGAATATTGGTTTCTGCCGCTCAAAAACGCGAAGGTATCCGAATTGGGATTGTAGCGGGAAGCGCAGGTGTTCGCCGTACGCCGCGCCGTAAGCGACAAAATTTTATCTTCCAATTCCACGAATTCACGCGTGCGTTCCTCTTGTACGCGGCGCTTGAATTTTTCCACGCGCGAACCGAAGTGGCGTTCCGCCGCCGAAAGATACGCCTTTAAGAAGCTGTGGCGGAATACCTTTGCGTATTCCCCGATCTTTCTCGCTTCACGCTTTAAGAACACGTTCGTAAAAGCCACGAAATCCACGGGATATTCTTCCCGCAAGATCTCCGTGAGCGCGATCGCGTTGTCGCGATACGAGCGGTTGACCGCCGTCTTTTTCCAAATTTCCAACGCGTATAAGGGGAATTCTTCCGACGAATACGCCGAACCTTCCATATACTTGGAAGCGAACGCGACGATCTTTTCCACCGCCTTTTGCGCTCTGCCGCCCTCGAAAATACGCTTGCACGCGCGGAGCAAATTGCCAAGCAACTCCGCTTTTTCGTCCGTCGTCGAATATTTGTATTTTTCCGCCCCCACAAGGCGCGCAATTTGCCGTATATACGCCGAAAGCGCAATCCACGACTCTTCTTCCACGCCGCATTCCGACGGCGTTTTTAAAGCGGTTTCAAAGCGTTTTGCCGCCTTATCAAGCTTCTCGCCCAAGCGCTTGGCTTTCGCCACTTCGCTCACGCGCTTCAAAGAGATGAGCTTGCCGAGCGTTTCCTCGTACGCGTTCACCGTTTCTTCCGCGGCGAGCGCCTGTTCGATAAAGGCGTAGAACGGGATCGAGGTAAGGTTTTGCTTCCAATAATCGAGCGCTTCGGCAAACGAAGCGTTTTGATATACCGTGTGCATGGAAAGAGGCAACAGCTTTTCCAATTCTTCCGTCAAAACGTTGACGGAAGTTTGCAAGGTCGCGCGCTTTTGCCAAAAAGCCACGAAATAGGGGCTATCCTTGGCTTGGCACTTGCCGCCCGTCAGCGTTTCCAATTCTTTCAGCGCCTTTTTCAGCGCGAACGCAAACATCGGGATCTTGCCGCCGTCGTAATCTTTCAGCGATTCGCAAAGAGCGTTCAGCTTCGCTTCCTCGTTTGCTTGCCGTTCGCCGTTCAAGCCCAAGATTTCTTTTAATTTCTGTTCGTTGTTGAGATACAGATCAAGCGCTTCTTCCCGCTTTTGGTACGCCGCGTAAGCGCTTTCGCCGTCCAGCTTTCTCGCAACGCAGTCGCCAAAGGCAGTCTTGCTCTCCATCCAAATTTTTCTAAGCAGGGATACGGGCGCGTCGAGCGTGATCTTTTCCGCCAGCTCGCAAAGCTCGTCGCCCATCTTCTTGCCCTCGTCCAAAAGACGAATCAGGTCTTTCCCCTCGTGCAACAGTCGGGCGTTCTCGTCCGCAATCGCCGCGAGCGCCTCCCCGTCGCCGCCGTTTAAGAGATATTCGTTCACCTTTTCCGCTACTGCGGGCGGCGCGCTAAGCAGCAACGCTTCCGCCACCGTCAGATTGCCGAGCGGGGTGTTTGCCGCAAGCTCGCCCGAAAGCTCTTTTTCCACGCGGATCCACGCTTCTTCCGCGTCGGGAAGCACGGCGCGCGCGTCGGTGAGCGCTTCGTCCTCGGTAAATTCCGGCTTCACGCCGTACCAAGCGGAATAGCGGGGATGGAAGAGGAAATTATCCGACATTCTCGATAAAACGTCCTGCGTTTTTTCCGAAAGGTGCTTCAATTCCGCCCAATCGCGATAAGAAACGGTCAGGAATTTTTCCGCTTCGTCAAACACGACGTACTCGCCGTCGATATCCTCGCAATATTCGTCCAAAAGGCTCAAAAACGAGTTGCCGAGGTACGCCTTGTTATCCAGCATATCCTCGCGGTATTCGTAAAGATCTTGCATTACGCCGCCGAACCGCCGCCACACCACTTCCGATTCGTTGAACAGGGAAATGACGTCCTGCTTGGGCAGATCGAGCGTATTTTTCAGATCGGAAAATACTTGGTTTGCGTCGATCTTCATACTCTCCGCTTCGTAGTCCATACGCAGCAGGAAAGGGCGAAGCTCGGCGGGAAGCTTATTGTAAACCTCTCCGAGCGCCGCGATCTTTTGCGAAACGAACAGCACCTTTTTGCCTTGGCTTAAAAAGGTGGCGATGATGTTTGCAACCGTCTGCGATTTCCCCGTTCCCGGAGGCCCTTGCACGACGAGGCTTTCGCCGCGCGCCGCGCTCAAAATGATCTCTTCTTGGCTCGCGTCAAAGGCAAGCACTTGCCCCGTCATCGCATTCTCTTGCAATTTTTCAGGCACTTGTTCGCGCCCGAAAATGCGGCGAATAAGCGGGTTTTGGCATACGGTATCAAGGTTGCGCTTGATATCGTGATACATACAAATATCGGGGTTGTTGAATTTCGCAATTGCAATCGTATCCCGTTCAAATTCAAACTTTCTGCGGCTGAATTCGGGCGTGGAGCGGAGCATTCTGTCCACGTATTCGGAAACGCGGTCGAAATATTCCACGAAATCCACCGAATCGATATCGATATCGTCGGGGTTAGGGGGCAACGGGAAATGACTGCCCACCGAATCGGAAGCCTGTTCCAATTTCAACAGGAAAGAAGGGTTGATGACCACCGATTCTTCCACGAATTCGATGCAGATCGGCTGCGCCATATCCCCCGAACGCACCAAGCGAATGGGAAAGATCACGAGCGGGGAAAGAATTTCTTCCATCTCCCCTTTCGTTCCGGGAACTTCCCAACGCATCGCGCCCATCGATAAAAAGAGGGGATTGAAACCCTTTTGACGGGTAACCAAAAGCGCTTCGTTCTTGAATTTATCCAACGCTTTTACGTCGCGGTTTCCGTCCACCGCGCTCCATTGAAACACCTTCACCGAATCGGCAAGGATCTTCGTTTGTTCGGTGAGCGCGCTATCTTGGAGCGCCACCGTGCCCATTTTTCCGTATTGCGCCCGCGCGAGCGCCGCGAATGCACGCGCCGTCGCCTTGACGAAATATACTTCTTTGGATTGCAACAAATTGATAAACCGATTTTCCTGTTCTTCGATATGTAACAATCGGTCGATATACGGTTTTAACAGCGATTTTTCCATCTCTTTCTTTCCTTTTCGTTAATTGAACGATACACTGCTCCATACTTCCGACGACATTCTCAAACAGCCCATCGCAAATACTTCCGCGTCCACTTCCACTACTTGCACTTTATATGCGTTTTTGTTCTTACGCAAGTCTATGTAATTCTCGTTGTTCATATTCCAAAACTTCTTGCGCTCCACCGTTACGCCCAGATCGTTTTCAAACCAATTCTGCCACGCTTCGCGGCGCACCTTGTGTTGGAATGCGTGATACAACTCGTGCAAGATGACCTGCATCGTAAATTCCACGTTATTTTTATGCGCGCAGGTGTAGCTGTAATGCACGATCTTGCCGCCTTCACAGCACAGCCCCGCGTACCATTCTTCCATATCTTCGGGATCAATGATCACCTGCGGCGAGGGAAGCTGCAACCATTTGGCAAGCGCCATCGTCGCGTCGATCAAACGCCCCTCGCGCTCCTCGTCGGAAAAATCGGTGCTCCAACGCCCTACGTCCTCGCCGTGCGTTACCGAATACCGAACCAACAATCCCGCCTTTTGCATAAAGGTATACGGACCGTCCACGATCTTTTGGATATTGCTTTGCAGCAGCGGCGAAATATCGTCGTAATCAAAGTTTCTATCCTCGTCCTCCACCTCGACGCGGCGGTTTGTTTCCGTGATCTTCCAACCGCTGTCGATAAGCATTTCGGGCGAAACCATACCGCCCGTGAACGAAAGCACCATGTTGCGGTAACGCCGCGCAAGGTTTTCGATATGCCGTTCCCAATCGTCCGCGTTGTTCATCACTTCGTTCAAGCCGATAAAGCCTACGTACGCGCCGTTGCGTTGCAACTTGACGTGGTCTTCGTGCGTCCAATGCCCCACGGATTCCCGAAGCAATTGCTCGAAATCGTCGAAATCGGGCATACTCGCGTACATATACCCCATGCGCCGCGAGAGCTTTCCGCACATTTTTTCCAACGCCTCGTATACGGGGAAGTTGGGATTGCCGTCCGCCAAAATACTGTTTTCTACCGTTTCGAAACAGCTTTCCAGCCGTCCGAGCATCGCCAAAATTTCGGGGTTCGTCCAATCGGCGTTGTCAAACCCCACCACGTACATGATTTGATCTCGCGTTTCCCGCTCCAAACGGCGAAGCACGTATTCGACCGTGCTGTCGGGCAATTTGCAAAGCGCTTCGAAATTCACGCCCACGAGCTTTTTCTCGCGCGCCTGCGCAAACCGCACCGCGATCAAGTCGATCTCTTCGCGGTTGGGCGCGGCCACGACTGTTACTTTGTAGCTCCCGCCGGGGCTATCGAGCAAGGAATTGAAATACTTGCAGGTAGGAAAATTATCGGGCGTAAAGGATACGGACGCATAGAAAGGACCGAATCGCTTTTCTTCCGCGCCTTCGTAAGAAATTTCTACCTTTTCCTTCATCGCTTTGAGCGTTTCGCCCACCTTTTGCATGAGCATACCGCCCGTATAGGTCGCGTTGAAGCGATCGATCACGTTGCTGATCTCTTGCAGTTTTTGCAAATCGCTCTTTTCCGAAATAGAGATCGCGCGCGCCTGTACCACCCAATCGTAGTATTCGGGCAGCATCGATTTCATTTTTTCGTAAAAGGCTCTTGCTTTTTCGAAATCGACGACGGATTTTCTAAATTCCTCGTCGGTTACGGCAAACGCCGCTTCGGGCAACGCGTTCAACAGATCGTTGATACGCTGATAGGTCGCCGCTTCGAAGCCCCCGTTCAAAAGGGTGATCAAAAGCGCCTGAAAGCGCAACCGAAACGCCGTGGCTTCGATCGCCTTTTTATTCCCCTCGTCGGGGAAGAAGGATTTCGCCCACTTTTGCAATTCGCTATACGCATTTTTTACCACCTCGAAATCCCAGCTGTTCGCCGCGAGGTTTGCCTGCCGTATTTTTTTCTCGATATTCGTCATGTTTTTCTTATCCTACTATTTTATTTGCGAGATCGCCGCAACGGGGAATGAATTGATTGCTTTTCGGCAATCAATTCACTCACAATACGAAAAAGGATTAGTTTCTCGTTCTCGTTTGTTCGCCGAAGATGATCGCGTCCAGATCGTCCTCGCTCGCTTGCTGTTGCTGGCGTTGCGGTTCGTTTTGCGTGCGCTCGCCCAAAGGATCGACTTCGATCGAATCCAACTCTTCTTCCTCTTCTTCGTCGTCCAAGAACGATTCCGCCGCCGAACGCTGCTGCGTTTGCTGTTGCGTAATGCCCGCTCTTTCCAACGCCTTCTTTCTTTGTTCTTCTTGTTTCGCGCGGAGCGTGTTGAGCTGTTCTGCGCGTTGCGCGTTTCTCTTTTCGATCATCTCGCGCATATTCGCCGCATTCTGCGCCACGCGCGTAATGATAAGGTCGAGCGCGTCGTTCGCCGTTTCAATCGCGCTGCCGTCGGTTACGGCAAAGCCTACGCGGAAATCTTCCATACATTTTTGCAAGTCGATACCAACGCCGCTTTCCGATTGGAAGCACTCTTGCTTATCTTGATAAGAGAAGCCTTTCATCGTTACGAAATACAAATTCTTGATCTTGAGCGCAAAGTCGTGCTGCGCCACTACCATACCGCTGCTCAGTTCGTAATCGGCAAGGTTATTCATAAGCGTAGCCTTTTGCATATCCAGCGTTTCGATCTCGCGCAGAGCCTGTTCTTTGGTCATTCTGCCGTTCTTATACGCCGACTTGATCTCCATTTTCTTCGCGTCGATCGCGTTGATCTCCCCGCGGGAGCGTTCCATATAACGGTTGTATACGTCGTATTCCTGTTCCGCTTGCGCGATAAACGCGACGATGTCCTTTTCCTGTTCGATAAACCCGAGCAGGTAATCCACTTCGTCGTTTTCCGCTTCTTTCACCATCAATTTATCGGCGATCGGCTTCTGTCTGCCGCGAACGGCGATCTGCGCCCATTCGTCCGCTTGCTTCACGAGCTTTTCCATCATCGACTTATCAAGACGGTGCACGTTCTTCACAAGATAGTTTCTGATCGTCGTTACCTGCGCTTGCATTTCTTTGGCGATCGTATTCGCTTCCGCCGTATTGAACACGGCAACGCCCGATAATTTTTCCAAAGCCGCTTTCGCAATGGGGATCAGATCCTTTAACGGCGCGTAGCTCATATATACAAGCTCGTCGCTTTGGTATTGCGAATACAGGTATTCCATACCTTGGATCATTTCTTCCAATTCTTTGCTACAAACGGCGTGCGGGTTGGCTTTCGTATCCATCATCTTCGCACGCATGGGCTTCACGCGGTTTGCAAGCGATTTGTAGCGTTCCAAAAGCGCGTCCTCTTTGCGGCTGCTCTCGTCGTGCCCGCATTCGTCCCAAACCTGCAAAAGATCGGCGCAAATCGTCTTCATCTGCTTATACGTTTCCGATCTTTGCGGCGTGTTCGCAAGGATATACATACAGTCTTGCGCTACGGCGCAAGCCGCTTCCCCCAAACGGTCGGTACTCGAACAGCCGTCGCCAAAGCTCGATCTGCCCGATTTGTACTTCGCAACGTCGATCCCCATTTCCTTGCACGCGTCAAGAAACGAGTGCTTCATTCCAAATTCATCCATCTTTCTATCTCCTTATACGGTTAATGTTTTTCTTTTTTCATTGATTTTTACGAGATTGCCGCAGCCGCGTCCGCTTCTTCGCGATAGGCAGAAAAAGACAAGCCCGTAACGGCAAAAATTACACGATAAAATCGATCGCGAGGAATTTATCCGAATTTCTTTCCCCGCCGCGTACTTTCGCCACGACGAAATCGTCCGCGGTGAAATCGCAAAGATCTGTGCGGTTCTTGCGTTCCAAAATCGCTTGGAAACGCTTGGGCGCGCAAAGCGTGATCTTGCGGTTTTGCAATACCTGCTTGCCCTCTTGGTATCTTTGCGTGATCTTTTGCGTTTCTTTCGATTGATAGCAAAGGTATGCGTTCGATTGCACTTCGATCGCCCCGCGCATCTTTTGACGGAAGTCGCGCATGTTCATTACGGCAAGCCAAGGTCCCTTTTCCAAAGCGAATACGAAATTGTATTTCACCATGATCTGCGCGAATTTTTCGTCCGCCGTTTCCACCAATTTTTGCATAAAATCGGGCGTTAATTTCAAGCCCCCGATCACCACCGTGCCGCCACGGAGCTTATCGAAGAAGATCTTCGCTTGATCTTCCGCGCCGAGTTTCGCGCTCGAACCTTGCCCCTCGTGATCGGTCTGCTTAAAGCGTTTCCCAAGGTTATCCAAAACCTTTTTAATCCGCACGTGCGGTTCGCCCGCAACGCCCGTGAACAGCTCGCCAAAGCGCACCCTCGCGTCGCCGCGAAGATCAGACAAAAGATAATAGATGTTTCTAAGCGCCTGATCCACCACTTCGTCTTTCACCGAAGCGTTCGCGCCCGTAGAGGACACGCCGCGAAGCGCGCGATAGCTATCGTCGCCGCGAGCCACCGCGTCATACCAGAAAAACGCGTTCCATTTCTTTTCGCCGTCGTTCCAACAAAAGAGATATTCCCCTTTGTTTTCGTAGTAGTAGCCGAGGTTGATCGCCGCGTAAGGGTTGCCCTCTCTTGCGGCGGCAAGACAGGCGGCAACGCCCTCGTCCGTCTTACCTTCCGCGATCAAAAGCTCGGAAGTGATCACCTTTTCCATATTCGACGGGGTGATCGTTAAAAACACGCTGAGTTCGTCTACGCAGTTCGGGCAGAACATACGGTTATCGCTGGTCATCAGCGGCGTGCCTTGAATATCTTTTTTACATTTCGCACAATACATATGCCCTTACTCCTCCTCGTCGTTTTCTACCGTGAACTCTGTATCGTTGTCCTTAAGGCTATAATTGTTGGCGTCATTGCCCGTCAACGCAATCGTAACAACGTATTCGCCCGCTTCCAAATTCGCATAATCGCTTTCGGAAACCGTTTGATCGGTGCCTTTCATCTTTACGGTACGGGTACACGACAGCGTAACCGTTTTACCGCCCACAGAGAAAGTAGGCTGGGGAATACCGTTCCCGTCATTCGTCCAAGAAACGTCTACTTGCGCCGAAACGATTTCAAAGGTCGTCGTTGCCGTCGAAGCCTTTAAAGTATAGTTGTTGTTATCAAGCGTTGCTGTCGCCGTATAACCTGTACCTACGTTCACTTTTGCACCGCTTATAGTCAAATCAACATCAACATCATTGCCGTTTATATCCTTATAAGTCGCCTTAGGCGCTTGCTCTTCACCGTTATAAGTCAAAACGGTATTTGTCCAATCCACCTCAACCTCTTTCGCCGTGATCTTAAACGAAGTCGTTGCGCCGTCCGTACACTTGAAGTTTTTCGTATCGAAGCTGATACTTGCCGTATACGAACCAACATTGATCGCAGAACCTTCCGCTACGACTACTGCAAGTGTAGGCGTTGCGCCGTTAGTCGTCTTTACACTTGCCGTAGGCGCTTTCGACGTGCCGTCATAAGTCAGCGTAATATTCGTCCAAGTCACGGTAAATTCCGCTTGAGTAATTGCAAATGCTTGCGAAGCTACCGCACCGTCCGCAAATTTATAATTCGTCGTATCCGTCAGCGTAACCGTCGCGATATAAGAGCCGACGTCCGTTTCTTGATTGCTTACCGTATAATAAGAATTGCCGTTGCCGTTTTGCAAGCCCACGGTTACATCAGGTCTGTGAGGATTATTGTCGTAGATCCACGATAAAGTCGTTCCCCACGATACGGTTACTTCCGCCTGTGCAATTTCATACGATTTAGTCAAAACTCCGATCAGCGTGTAGTTTGTATTCGAAGTGGAAGCCGTTGCCGTATACGTTCCCGCATTGATCCCGCCAACAACACTTACGGTCAAATTGATAGTGCCGTCGTTACCAACGCCCGCAAAATTCGCCTCGGGTTTTTGTTGAATGCCCGCCTTATAATAAAATCCTTCATACTTGCTCCAATTGATTGCCGTACCATTGATTTCTTTTGGCGCGATCGTATAAGATTTGCTATATCCCGTCAGCGTGTAGTTTCCGTTATCCGTAGAAGCCGTTGCCGTATGCGTTCCCGCATTGATCCCGCCATCAACGGTTACGTTCAAATTGATATTGCCGTCGTTACCAACGCCCGTAAATTGCGCCGTAGGTTTTTGCTCCGAACCCGTATAAGTATAAGTACCTACAGTCCAATCCACCTCTACCGTCGCTTTGTTGATTTTAAACGAGGTCGTTGCGTTATAATTATAGTTTTGAATATCCGTTTCGTTCGTCAACGATACCGTCGCCGTATAATTGCCCGCGCTTGCGTTCGTTTTCTCGCCGCTTACCGAACTCGTCAAAGGCGTATTATTCACGCCCGTGACCGTCGGCTGAGGACACTGCGCAGAACCGTTATAGGTAAATACCGTTTGATCCCACGTAACCGTCGCCGTTGCTTTTCCAATCGTGAACGCTTTATCCACCGAGCTAACCGCGCTACCGAAAGTAAGCGTATAGTTATTGATATCCGTCGAATCCGTCAACGATACCGTTGCCGTATAGGAATCCGCGTTGATATTTTCTTTATTCACGGTTACTTCGCTATCCAATTTCCCATCTGCCGTTACGCCCGTAATCGTCGCCGTGGGCGTTTGCTTTTCGCCGTTATAGGTAAACGAAGTGTTGCCCCACGTAACCGTCGCCGTTGCTTTTCCAATCGTGAAGGTTGTTGTTGCCGATTTCGTATCGCCGCTTGCAAGAAGCGTATAGTTGTTGATATCCGTCGAATCCGTCAACGATACCGTTGCCGTATAGGAATCCGCGTTGATATTTTCTTTATTCACGGTTACTTCGCTATCCAATTCCCCAGCTGCCGTTACGCCCGTAATCGTCGCCGTGGGCGTTTGCTTTTCGCCGTTATAGGTGAACGAAGATTTTCCCCACGTAACCGTTGCCGTCGCTTTTCCGATCGTGAACGCTTCCGTTTTATTGGCAACGCTATCCGAGAATTTATAATTGTCGTTTACAGGCGCGCCCGCCGTCGCCATGCGCGAACCTGCGTTCACGCTGTCAGCGGTTACCGTCGCATATTGTCTTGTCGCCGCGTCGTCGCCTACGCCCGTAAAATAAGGCTTCGGCATTTGAGCGTTACCCGTATAGGTAAAGCTGCCCGTTTCCCATGCAAGCGCCTCTACGATATATTCGGTAATTTTCAGCGTTACCGAATAATCCGTAAAGGTATAGTTATCGTTTGACGAAGGCGTGGTTACCAATTGCGTACCCACGTTTTTGCGGGTACCCGTCGCAACCACCGTTTGCTGAACCCCATAAACGTCGGTATATTTCGGCGTAAGTTCATAATTCGCGCCCTTATACACAACGCCCGTTTCCGCGTCGTAAGCCGCTGCGCCGTTATACCAAGAGATCGCTCTTTGCGCCTTGTTGATCAACAGCGTTTTATCGGCTTCTTCCAGCGTATAGTTTTGCTTTTCATCATCGGAAGCAAATCCCACAACCGTATAATACATACCCGCTCCCCTGCCAACGCCATTGTTTTGCGGAACGGTTTCCAACGCAACGGGCTGCGTTTGATCTACGCCCGTATAGGTTGCCGAAAGGGTATAATCGTAGCCGTTATAGGTTACGCCGCTATCCGTGTACGCCGTTTTATTATAGCCCGTACCCTGCACGAACCAATCCGCCGTAACCGTCTTTTTGTTCAGCGTATACGTCGCAATGGGATTGGTAAGATTGTATTTGGCGGCGTTGTCGTCCGTCAACGCTACGGTGAAGGTATAACCGCCCTCAACGACGTTTTTCACCGTCATGTTGCTCTTTTCACCCACCGCGATCACGTCTACTACGCCGTTCAAATCCACCGCTTGCGATTGGTCGATCGTGTAGGTAACGGTATGCTCGTCGCCGTCGTAAATATTATCCGCGGGCATATCGTCAAGGTTCCACGACATTTCGATATTTTTCTTGTTCATTTGCACGGTGATTTCTTGTTCCGTTTCCTTGAACATATCTTTACCGACGTACTTATCGTCTACGCGCGCGACTAATTTATATACTATCGTATTGGGTACGCGCACGCCGAACGCTTCGCCGCTCGCAAATTCAAGCGGCTCGGCATTGCTTTCGCCTTGCTTTTCGGTGAGCGTATACGAAATATTCGCGCCGTGTTCCTTAATCGCGTATTGCGCGTTCAAAATATCGCCGTAGGTAAACGTCGTTTTCGCCGCCGTTTCTTCGTTTGCAAAAATTCCGAAATAATCGATGACGGGATCGTACAGTTCGTATACCACGCTCGCCGTCAGATCGGTGCCGCTCGCTTGGAACGCCGCCGCACGCAACGATTCTTCGTTCGTCGTAAATCCGATGCCCTCGTCCAAGGTCATCGTAACGAAACAGCCCTCGCGCGTGTCGTAAGCCACCGTTACTTCTTCCGCGCTTTGGGAAATATAGCCAACGCTGTCAAAGTCGGTGGGTTGATACGCGTCCAGCAACTCGAAGTTGATCTTCTTCACCTGTTCGAAGCTCACCGCAACGTCCACGCTGCCCGAAAGCTGCGTATCGATCACGCTTTCGCCGTCCACCGTCAAGCCGAGCAAATTCCAGCCGTACGCGTTTTCGTACGACCATTCGAGGGGCGTTTCCTGCGTATAATAATTTTGCAACAATTCCGTCAGATCGGAAAGGGTAACGCTTTCGCCCTTTTGCTTGATCAAAACGGGCATTACGTTCTGCTTATTGTAAAGCTCGCTCGCCACCAAATCGGTATCGTACAGGAAGCGAACGGCAACCTCGTTAGCTTCCAAAACGGGCGTAAAAGAGTTGGCGAGGATATCTCTCGCCGCCGCGCTTTCCGCCGTGAACGCCGCGTTTCTGTACGCTTCGATCGCCGTCTTTTCCACGGTAATCTTCGGCAAGTATTTCGCTTCCGCAAGCGATTCCGCGTTCACCACAGTTTTCGCTTTTTCGCCGTTGATCTTGATCGATTGCAAGCGTTGCGCCGTTAAGACTTCCGCTTCGATCTCGCGCACTTCCGCGCCCAAATAGGTATCGTCCACGACTACTTTCGTGCCCAAGCCGGGGAGCACGCGAGAAGCCTTATAGTAGCTTTCGCCCATTTCGTTTTCGCAAAGCACGTATTCCACCGTGCGTTCGCCGCTCAGCACCGAGAAGTTTTGACCGTAATAGCCGCCGCCGAACAGCTGGGTATATACCAAGCCGCCAAGCATGATCACCGAAAGAACGATGGAAGCGGACATAACTTTCTTGGTTTTTCTCGCCGTTACCACGCTCATCAACAGCACCGCGCTAAACACGAGCAGGGAAGCGATACGCATGATCAAGCCGAACACCGTAAAGAGCGAGCCGTCGCCGATCACGGAGAAGCCGCAAAGAATGGAAAGCACCGTCATCACCACGTTGAACGCCAAATAGATCGCGACGAACAGCGCCGAATACCGACAGCAGAAATTGACTTTGCTGAACAGCACGATGAACGCAATATCCGAAGCGAGCATGAGCGCCACGAACGCAATGCCGAGGTCGATCCCCGATACGATGATACAGATCAAGGACAAAAGGTTGGCGACGAGCGAAAGCACGAGCGCAATGATGACGGAAACGTTTTTACTTTCGTACACGCCCCGTTCCGATTCCGCGTACTGCTTGCCCGAAATACGCCAATCCTTTATGTATTTGTTGGATTTTTGGCTCTTACTCATTTTTGAACCCTCCCACCGATCAACTTACCTTTTTCCATCGCAATTCTACATTCGTTCTTGTCGATGATATAACGGAATTTAAATTGACCTTTTTTGTAGATACCGAATACGATCTTTTGCGCGTCCTCTTCGCAAAGGTTTTCCTTATCCCGCATTTGGAGCGGCAAAAGATTTTTGTGCATCAAATACAGATCGCGGCACGCGTCCCGATCCGCCGTCGTAGGCGTTTCCACCTTGGCGCACACTTCGCAAAGGGTGCGGTTGGGGTTGCGGAAATCTTTGATGAAGCTGCGCTGACAGGAAAAACAGGTGAACACGTTTGCTTTCGGCTCGTAATCGAGCGTATCCACCACGAAATGCGCGCAGGGGATATGAATGATTTCTTCCGTGCCGTCCTGACCGATACGGCGACGGATAACCTCGTCGTGCGTACAGTCGAAACAGAACGAACGGTTACATTCGCTGCATTGCTGCATCTTGCTTTCGCAATAGAAGCGCTTACATTCGCCGCCTTTCCATTGGCAGGATTGCTGCGCGCAATGCGAAGCCATTTTCTTATCCTCTTCGATCTCGCGCCAATCCTGTTCGGTTAAGCCGAGGTTGATCTTATCGCTTAAATCGAGCACGAAGGTCTTTTGCGCGCCCTCTTCCCCGATCGTGATCACGTTGCCGTCGATCAGCTCTTCCTCGCAATAAGCGCAAGTGAGCGAAACGTCGCTGTTGCCGCGTTCCGCGTAGAAGAGCGCGTTGCCTTTCAAATCGCGCACCACGTAGTTTTTCGCTTGCGTTTTGATATACGCGACGTAGCGGATCTTGAAATCGCGCGCGAATATCTCGCCGTCTACGCTGCGCTGATTAATGAGCCGCTGTTCTTCCAAAAATTCCTCGAATTGCTCTCTCGCGCTGCCGACGAGGTAGCTATGGAAGCCGTCCTCTTCGTTATACACCAATTCTTCGATCGCGGAAGTGATGTTCTGCATCGTACCTTGATCCATGTTCACCGCCGAACGGTTGACTTCCTTTTCCGCCGTATCGTCCTGCTTTTCGTGCAAAAGGCGTTCGTAAACCCTCTTACAGCTCGCGGGAGAAAGCGCGCGGAAGTTTTTATCGAGGTAGAATTTGTTGATGACGGGCATGGGAATACCGCCAAGCTCCAATTTGAACTTAATCGCCACTTCGTAGATATAGCTTTCCCCTTCCGTCTGCTCGTCGTTCCGTTCCTCTACGGTGTACTTGCCGTCCAGCTTTTCGCCGTAAATTTTCGAAATCGCCTTGCGTACGCAATCCGCCTTATCCTCGTTTTCGTCCGTTTCGATGGGGTCGTAAACGAGGTAGGAATGTTTTTCGTAGAAATAGTTGAGTACGTCGGAGAGCATCGTTTCCCAAGTCTGCCCTACGGCGTGTTCCGCGCTGTACAACGCGTCGAAGCGGTGGAAGCCGCCCTCTCTATCTTCGGCGTCGCGGTGTTCTTTGCCCGCGTCCACCAACACGAACCGTTCGTTGCCCGTTACGATATCGTAGCCGTCCAGCGTTACGCCCTTGGGGGCAAGGCCTTCTCGGATCAGAAAGCAAACGTCTTCAAAACTTTCTCTGTCTGTTACTTTAATTTCAGTCATTTTGCCTTACTCCTTGTTCCCAAGCGTCATAACGATCTTTTCGATACGGTCGCACGAGGTGCGGAAGTTCCGCACGAACCCGTTGCCGAAATTCCAAATGAATTTCGCGAACGCGTCGAAGGTGGTGGGCATATTGCACACGAGCTTATTGCCGCAAGTCGGGCACTCGCCGCCCGGCTTTACCGTGTACGGCTTGCAGGGCGCTTCCCTACAACCGATACAGGCGTTATCCGTCTTTTTGCCCGTGAAGTTATCTCTGCCGTCTACGTCGATAGCAAAGTCGCACCCGCCGCAAATATGGTTTTCGCAGTTGGCGCACGCGTTCACGAGGTCGGCGATATACACGTTATAATTCTTTTCCACGAGGTCGAGCGCTTTACATTCCACGCCGCGGCTTCTCGCGTTACGGATTTTTCTACAATGCAAAAGCGCGCAACGCTTATCGCATTGATAGGTAACCTCGTCGCCGCGCATCGTGCGCTTCAACGCGCGCAAGCGCGAATCGCGGTTACATACGTATTGATAATCCCCGAACGGGTTCCCGATCGTACTTCTTTGCAAACGGAAATTACAGGTTTTCGAACTACACTCGTACGTCGCCGTGATCTCCAAGGGGATCAGCTCTACGCCCAAGCAGTTGGGACATTCCTGCATATCTTCGATACACAAATAGATCGCGCCGCATTCGGGACATTTTTTCATCGTCGAGTTATCGTTATCGCAACCCGTAACCAAAATAACGTCGTCCTGCCCGCCGCTCATCAAGCGAACCTTGTTGAAGAACGAGAGCATGAAGCCTTCGAGCGTGTTCATCTGCGCAAACGAAAGCACTTGAATGTTTTGATTTTGCCCAAGACGGTCGATACGCCCGATACGCTGATCCATTTTAATAGGGGAATAGCAGATCGAGAAGTTGATGATCTTATGGCAAGCCGTTTGCAGGTTGTAGCTTTCCGAAAGCGTTTCGTTTGCAAACAGGATATAATTATCGCTATCCGAAGAGAGGAACTGTTGCGCGATCGCGTCGCTGTCGCTTTGCTCGTTCTTGGCAAAGAGCACGCGCTTATAAATCTTCGGCGCGTTTTCTTTCAGCCAATCGTACAGCCGCTGCGGCTCGCTCGTTCTGTTCAAATCTTCTTTGCTGTAATAATCGAAGAACACGATGATCTTATCGTGCGGGGTTTCTTCCGCCGCCGAAACGAGCTGTTCCGCTTTTTCCACGAACAGGTCTTTGCCTACGTCAATGAGTTCGATACGGTTCTGGATATGCTGGTTGTATTCGTCGCAGAAAAGCTCGCGGTAGTAATCCTTCGATTCGTCCATAAAGCCCGTTTCAAAGAGCCGTTTTTGATCGAGGATATCGAACAAAATTCTACCGATCTGGCTGCTGAAATAACGGTCGACGTCGCCCAGCCAGCCCCAAATTTCGCGGGGGTATGCGATCTCCATAAAAGTGCGCATACTCATCACCTTGCCGTCGTATTCCACCGCTTTTTCCGAATAGATTTCGTGGAAGTCCACCATTAAGTCGAATTCCTTTTCACGGCGCATTTCCACCACTTCCGTTACGAAGCGATAAGGGATACGCTGTTCGCCCTCCAACGCGGGCAGGAAATAATAGTTGACCGATTTCTTTTCGATCTGCGTTTCAAGGTCCTTTCTCGATTGACGGATCATGAACGAAGATAACAGCCCGTCGTAGCTCGCTTTCGTCGCTTTTCTGATCTCGTCCGCGATCGTGCGGTTCTCGTCGAGGAATTTGTTTCTCAGCTCGTACTCGCCCGCCGCGCCGCGCCGCGCGGAAGCGCCCGCGCCGCCCTTTTGGTTTTTCACGAACTCCTCGTATTCCTTGGCGTATTTCCCGTTGCCCGTGAGCATGGAAATTTTCCAGTTTTCAATGAACTCGGAAATCGTCTTTGCGCCGTTACACAAATAGTTGAGGTAATGCTCGTGCGCCGCGGCGGCTTTAGGATCGTTCTTCGTCGTATCGAACGCGTTGCCCACCGCGCCTCTTTGCGTGATGAAATACCAAAGGTTGAACATACTGTCGAGGTTTCCGTTGTGCGGAGTACCCGAAACCAAAATACAGTAGGGTTTGCCCGCCGCAATCTTTGCGCGCATCAAGAAGGAAAGCACCTGCATACCCCTTGCGCAGCTTTCCATCGTGCTGAAATTGTGCGCCTCGTCCACGACGATCGCGTCGAAGCAAATACCGCCGAGGTTGCTGTACGTCAGCGCGCAAAAATCCGACATCGACATCAGCATCGGAACTTTGGGGCGGTTTCTTTCGCAATTTTTCAAAATGCCCACGTTATCCTGCACGCGCTTGATTTGCCGCACGCCGAAACGTTCGGAAAGGGTCGCTTCCCAGTTATCCATATTTTCGGCAACGACGAGAATGGACGAAAGCACCTTTCTTTCGGCAAGCTCGCTCAAAATCATGCCCGCTTCCGTCGTTTTTCCCATACCTACTTCGTCGGCAAGGATCCCGACGCCGCGGAAATCGCTCAAAAATTTGGTAACCGCGCGTTTTTGGTGGGGAAGTACTACCGACATTCCCGTATGTATGTTGGCGTCGTATTCGATACCGATCCGTTGCCCGTCGCCGTAATCGCGCATTTCGTATTCGTCGTCCGCGATCAAAAGCTTATCGAAAACGTCGATCTTATCCAGTTTTTCCGCCTTGTCGAGCGCCTCTCGGTTCTCGGCGTAGGGCGTGGGCTTACTCTCTTTGAGTTCCCCCATATTCGTTTGTCTGACAGCCGCTTTAATTTTCATACGTTATCTCTCCATATCAAACTGTTCGCTCGTATATTCCGCGATCTTTTTCGTCGAATTCTTTTCGTACGAATACGCTCTTACTCTGCCTACGCCGTCCGCGTCGACCGAAATGGTAACGTGCAAAGGATGCGTTTCGGGTACGGGGTGGGAATATTTGAGGTCGCCCACCAAAAGCTTTCGAAGCGAGGGATGCTTATCGTCGAGGATCTTTTCGCCGCGCAAGAATTTCTCGTCGTGGCAGTTGCTGGCGTACACTTTCAAATAACTGGAAGTGGACGCGCTGCCCACCGTATAGAACGTCGCCGTGGCTTCGACGGGCAGTTTCGTGCCCGCTTTGAGCATCACCGAGAAGATGTTTCTGCCGATCGATTCCTGCATTGCGATCAAGCCGTAGGAAAGCTGGGAAATGAGCTGCGTCTTATACTTGCCGCAAGCACAGATCGCCGCGCCCAAGGAAACCAAAAATCTGCCCTTGTGCATTTTTTCCTGCGAGGAAATCACGCGCACCGAACCCATGCCGTTTTCTCTCAGCGCCGTTTGAATCCCCTCTCTCAGCCCGTAGGAATCCATACACCCGCCCGTAAGCACGACGTATTCCGAAGAGGTGGATTTTACGTCCTCGGCTACCCGCTGCGCGATCTTCATACGCGCTTCCGTCGTGATCTCTTTAAATTGATCTCGGGTGATATACACTTCCGCCGTCGCTTCCCCTACGTACGCCACGGCAACGCCGCGACGGTTGGAAAGCACCAGCTCTTTCGCGTTTTTCAGCTCTTGGTTGAAGAAGAACTTACGCAGCGAGGAAAGCTCCTCTCCCACGCCCGCGGTTTCGCGCACGTAGTCGCCCAACGCGCGGTCGTAATCCAAACCGCCCATTTCCCAAACGGGAAGTTCTTTCTTCACTTCGATACCGCTCCAAAAATTGATCACGGACGCGGTATAGCGCGTTTCCCCTACGTCTACGACGAGGGCGCGTTTGCTGTTGAGTTCCGCAAAATAACGGAACGCATACAAGCCCGCCATGGACGCTTCGGGCACAAGACGCAACACCTCGAAGCCCGCCTTTTCCACCACGCGGCGGTATTCGTTTTTATAACGGTCGGAAACGCCCGCGGGATAGGTGAATACGCACTTGCACTTCCCGCTGAACGGGATTCCTTGCCCCTCGTGGATCATCTTCGCCATGGGAAGCAAGCGTTCGTTGTATACGTAGGTGAAGAATTTTTCCACCACCGTTTGCGGCGTATCGCGGCGCGCTTGGAAGGTGGGTTTATATTCCCTGCGAACGCTTCTATGTATATCCTCGCCGTATTTTCTAAACTCGTGCGAATGATCGTAAATTCTCACGGCTTTTCCGTTTTCTTCCACTTCCTGATCGATCAGGCGAATCTGCTTTTTAATTTCGACGATCGTATCGAATTTCCCAAGCTCGCCCGTAAACATTTCCGCACCGAAATACCAACCGTCGGTATTCTCGTCGTAATACCCGTAGCCGGGAATGGAATCCCGCCCGTCGGGGTAACGCAACGGATAAATTTGCTCTTCGTTTTTATCCTTATCGAATACGACGTAGGATATTTTGAGCGAATCGCTCCCAAGATCGACCCCGAAATAGATCGCCTTGCCGCCATCTTGCTTCTTAATAGCCATAAAACCTCCCGTTTGTTGCCCGTATATGCGCGCTGCGCGCGCGCAAAACGCTTTTTCGTCAAAAAAGTTTATAATTATACAGCTCCAAGTATACCACATAATTTTCAAAATAGCAAATA
Organism: Clostridia bacterium; assembly: GCA_017462985.1. Classification (GTDB taxonomy): domain Bacteria; phylum Bacillota; class Clostridia; order Christensenellales; family Borkfalkiaceae; genus Scatosoma. The sequence continues at coordinate 74,951 of JAFTQB010000016.1, read as the reverse complement.
CAATCAAGCCGTTATATTAAAAAATATTATTTTTTATATATAATTTTTTCCCATTTCAGGAATTTTTTGCTTTTGACGAAAAAAGGAACGGATTTCCACCCGTTCCTCGCGTTCGATTATTTGATCGCTTCCAACAATTCAATTGCCTTTAAATATTTTTCCCGCCGTTTTCGCGCCCGTTCGTCCACCGTTTCCAATCGCGAAAAATCGCTGTTGTGGCGAAGATCGGCAAGCTTCACCGCCCGCGCCGTGGGATTGGAAGAAAGCCGCTCCACGTATTCCATATACGGCGTACCGTCGTCGTGCGTCAAAAGCTTGAGCGCGTCGATCGCTTGGGTGGGAAAGCCCATCGAAAGCAGATCGTCAAAGGTATAGTCGGTATCCTCCACCACGTCGTGCAACAGCGCGACGACCGTAGACACCTCGTCCGTCATCTGTTCGGCAAGGTGAAAGGGATGAAAAACGTACGGCATTCCGCTTTTGTCGATTTGATTTTTATGCGCCTCAAAGCATAATTTCAACGCTTTTTTCGTGTGTTCCGTATAGATCATCATTTCTCCTTTTTAGATAATTTGAGCGGGGCAGGTACGCGTTGAACGCAGTTAAAGTATGCAATTCACAGCTTTCCCTTATTCGCTCGCCAATAATTCCCGTACTTTTTGTTGCAATAATACAAAACCCAACGCGGGCGCAAGCAAACCGCAAATAAGGCACACGATCGGAAGATAACTTCCCTTGCCGCCGCGAACTACGATTTCTTCCTCCGCTTTCAAGGCTTGCTTGTACAGCCAATACGGATAATAGAGGGGCAACAACGAAAGCCACGCGCTCGCCATTGCGTTCTGCGGCGCTTCGGACGAGAAGCGATTGAAATATTTCGTTACTTGGTACACCCAAACGATCTGCCAAATCCCCGCCGTTACCACGATCAGCAGGATATGTACGGGCAAAGAAACGGTTAATATCTCGTTTTGATACGCAAGCGGAGCAACCGATACCCCGCCCGTTTCCGCCTGCTCGGAGCGCAATTTTTCTTCGTAAGCCGTAATGTCAAGCCTTGCGCTGATCAATACGGGAACGGTCGCGCTCAAAACCGCAATGCAAATCTCCATCGCATAGCCTTCGCCATACATTACGACGAGAACACAAGAAAGGAACAGCAAGAGGAACGTTCCGATCATCCAACTCCACAAACGCTTTTTTGCCTTTTTCGCAATTTCCGCGCAAATCGCAAGCGCAAAAACGATAACGGCGAGAAGATAGGTAAATACGGTCTGCCAATCGAGAAAAGCGAAAATAATAGCCGCCAAAATGGATACGGCGTAGCCTGCAATGCGTACGCCGCTTCCTTTTTTCAAAAAGATCCCTACAGTCAACAGCACGCCGCTTATCACAGCGAATACCAAAAAGATATAAAACTCCGCTACGCCGACACTTCCATAACCCCCTAGACCTAACCCAAACGCAACCGTCGCCAACGCAACGCATATTTTACGCAAAAGCGTTTTTATCTTTCTCAGGTTTTCATCGTCTCTTTTTTTCGCAAGCATGCCGATGATCCAAGAAGCGATCAGCGCAACGACCATAGCGCCCCAAAGCACCCAAGCCAAAATCACCGAGAACCCGTAAAATTCGATCAATTCGATCATAATTAAAATTTCCTCCTCCAAAAAATTTTCAATCACCTATATTTAGAAAAACAGGCGAGCAGTTCGCCCGCCTGTTTCGTTTTGTTTGATTGATTACTTTTCGACTTCGCCTTCGATTTTCAAAGCGTTGGCAATCGCACAAGAGGTGCAATATTCCGCTCTGTCGTCGCCCGTGTTCAATTCGTAATATTTTACGTTTTTATTCGAACCGCATTCGTCGCATTTGCCGTCTTCGCAAGCCGTAGCGAACGCAAGCACGGAAAGGGACGCAACCACTGCCATCATCAAACTCAAAAACTTTTTCATATTGGGTGTTCCTCCATAAATTTTGATATATGTATTATATCACTCCTTTTCCGCTTTGTCAACCCTTTTATAAAATATTTTTAAGGTTTATTTTAGGTTCGCGCTTGGCTTCCTCGCGGGAGCGCCAATAAGGTGAATTGCTTGCCTTTAGGCAATCGTGAATTGCACCGAATGGCGCGTGAATGGAAAAACGTTCGTTTTTTCGTGAATTGCCGCTTTCGGCGGCGTTATGGAAATATTCTACGAGATTGCCACGCTTCACTTCGTTTCGCCCGCAATGACAGTTTTAATATTTTTCCGCAACGCAGTATGCAATTCACTTTTCTTAAAAACACAGCCTCACGGTTTCCCGTGAGGCTTGCATCTATTTCTTTTTTGTTATTGAGTTGTGGGTGAGCTTTTCTTGTTCGGATAATTCCCAGCCTCGTTTGGCAACTCCGGCCACAACGGTCCTACGGACTCACCGTTTAACTTTCTTATTTGGGTTTATCCGAGTTTTTGCTCCTGGATTTCGTTGTTCATTGGACTATTCCCCCGTTTGCTCTTCTTTGTAAAAGTGTACCGCTGATTTGAACTTGATCATTCCTTTTCGTACCTCCTTTTACGTTTATTTTTTTGTCGGCCGCGTCCCTGCGGTCTTTTTGCCGTCCCCTGACGGCGCTACTCTATTTGTGCATTGGAGTTTTTCCTTGTTACTAATTTTTTGAAAAGTTTTCACATTTTTTGTGAGTTTCTTTCTCTTTTCAATTACATTATAGCACGTTTTTTTTATTTGTCAAGGGGTTTTTAAAAAATTTTTTGAATTTTTTTAAAATTTTTTTTAATCGGGCAAGGCACGCGAGATTTTCGTTAATAATTTTTTATCGCGAAGCGCAACGCCGCCGCCGTGCGCAACGGCAAAATGCGGTTCTTCGCAAATATGCGCCGACATTTCGAGTTTTTTGGAAATGTATTCTGCAAGGAAAGGAAGCTTCATCACGCCTCCCGAAAGATAAATGCCGCTTTGGTGGATATCCGCCGCCACTTCTGCGGGGAGCTTATTCAGCACCAAGAGCGAATATTCCAACACCTTGTCAATATATACGCGCACACAATCTGCAATTTCGAACGCTTGCACGGATACGCTTGCGGGCAGATAAGTGGTTGCCGAGCTGCCCTCCGCCACCGTCGTTCCGCGCGCATTGGGGGAAAGCGAGCCGATCTCGTTTTTGATCCGCTCCGCCGTTAAAAAGCCGATATTCAACCCGCGCGTTTTCGCGAGCTTTTCCAAAATATTCGCGTCCATATTGTTGCCGCCGATATTCATCGAAAGCCCCGCGATCATACCGCCCGAGGAAACCGCCGCAACGTTGGTTACGCCGCCGCCGATATCGATGCAAAACACGGGCTTTTCTTCCGCGAACGATACGCCCGCCCCCAGCGCCGCCAAATAGGGCGCTTCGATAAAATGCGCTTTTTTCAAGCCGCATTCTTCCGCCAAATCCATATAATCGGAAAGCTGACCGTTATCGATCCCGCAGGGCACGGAAAACACCGTTTCCGCGCGTTTGAGCGCAGACCCAAGCCCCACGCGCGATAAAAATTCTTTCAGCATCGCCGCCGCAAGCCGTTTGTCTACAATTCTGCCCTCGTATACGGGATAGACGATGTTCGTCCATTCCGTCGTTTTTCCAATCAATTTTTTCGCGTCCTTGCCGATCGCGCGGACTTCGTGTTCTTCCCCCGCCACCGCCACACAGGACGGTTCGGCAAGCACGATCCCGTTGCTCGCGTCCGCGCGGTAAATTTTCGTTACGCACGAACCTAAATCAATCGCAAGTTTAATCATTTTTCCACCTCCTCGCCGCCGTTCTTCGCGGACACGGTACCCTCGTTTATCCGTTTTAAAACGCTTTCAAACAGTTCGCACGGAAAACCCACTACGTTGGAAAAGCTGCCCTCGATCCTTTCTACCAAGCCGCCGTCCTGTATGCCGTACGCGCCCGCCTTATCCATCGGAGAACCGCCTTTTATATATTCGTCGATAAACGCTTCGCTTAAAGCATTGAAATGCACGAGCGTACGGTCGGCTTCCACGATCCTTTCGCCGCTTGGCAAAATCACGCAAACGCCCGTATACACCTCGTGCGCCCGCCCCGAAAGCGCGGAAAGCATTTGCTTTGCGTGGGCGCGCGTTTTCGGCTTGCCCAAAATTTCGCCGTCTAATGCGACGACGGTATCCGCGCCGAGCACGACTTTGCCTTTCGCCCGTTCCCCCGCCGCCACTTCTTCCGCCTTTTGGCGCGCCAAAGCGCATACCAGCTCGCGCGGGGGAAGCGTCTCGTCTGCGCTTTCTTCACCGATCGCGGGTATGATCTCAAATTCGGATAAAAACTCCGATAACAGTTGTTTGCGCCGAGGGGACGCGCTTGCCAAAATCCATTTCATAGTACATAAGGAAAAATTCTCGCACTCGCGGCACGAGAATTTTTTTTAAGACGGTTTTTATAAGATTTCGAGGTTCTTTCTGAACGCCTTTTTAAACTCGCCGTTCACCGAGGTCGCTTCGTTGATCTCAAGCGCCGCGTCGCCCGTTACTTCCGTTTTCATGATCACGCTGTCGCCGAGGACGTCGCAGTTGATGCCCGTAACCAACCCAGCCCTGCTTCTATCCAAACATTCGGCAATTCTCAACAGCACGCCCAATTTCTTCACCGCGTCGAGATCCTCTTCCAAAACGAGGTCTTTGTATTTTTGCCATTCGGCAAGGTTGACGTCCTCGCGTTTTTGGCAACAAGCCACGAACGCCGCCAAGACGATCTCGCGATGCGTCGCGCCGTAGATCGCGGAATTCAAAATAACGTACCAGCTGTTCTTTTGGTGGTTATAATATCTCATTCTCTTGCCGCAATCGTGCAGGCTCGCCGCAATTTTAAGTACCTTTAAATACTGACGGGGGAACTTGTGCAGCACCCGAAGCTGTTTGAAAAGCTGTACCGAAAGCGAAACGACGTGTTCCACGTGCTTTTCGTCGCATTCGTAGTATTTCACAAGGGTGGAAAGGCTATACCCCAAAACGTCGGAAATGGGTTTTTCCTGCGTGATGGGAAGCGCTTGATTGATCATCAATCCCTCTCTCAATCCGCAAGAGCCGATCGCGAAGTTTTCCACGCCCATATACGAAACGAACGCCTTGATGATCGCCATCGCCGCGGGCATAATATCCGCCCTTGCAGGGGAAAGCCCCTTGATCTTTTTGCGCTTGTCTACGTCCAACACCTTGATCATATCGTAGGTATTGGAAAAATCCTCTACGGCGATATGGTAGTTGTGCAAGGTATCCAAAGGATATTTCTTGATCAGCTTGCTGATCTTGAACAGGTTTCTGAACGAACCGCCCACGCCGATCATTTGCGTTTCGGGATCGACCTCTTTCAGCCAAGGCAGCTTTTTGAGCTGTTCGGTGAAAAATTCCTCTACGTGCGCCGCCGCTTCTGCGGGCGTTTCATCCGCCGCAAACAGATCGGTGAGCGTTACCGCCCCGAACGGCAGCGTTGCGAAATTGAGCATATTTCTACGGTTATAGTACACGATCTTCGTGCTACCGCCGCCGATTTCCAAAATCAAGCCGCGGGGAATATCCATCGAGTTGATCACGCCGCGGTATACGAGCGTAGCTTCCTCTTCTTCGGAAAGCACGCGAATACGCAAATTGCAAGTCGCTTGAATTTCATCGAGGAAAGAGCGCTGATTTTTCGCGCGGCGCACCGCCGCCGTGCCCACCGCGATGATTTTTTCCACGCCCGAAGCGTCGCAAAGGCGTTTGAACATTTTTAAGGTGCGAATGGTTTCCGCCGTGCGTTGCGGCTTCAAAAAGCCGTCTCTATCCATATCCTGCCCAAGGCGCACGCTTTCTTTCAGCTCGTCCACCACCATGTAATGCCCGTCCGCGAACATATTCACGATCACGAGTCGCGCCGTATTCGAGCCCAAGTCAATAATACCGATCTTTTCCACTTTTCTGTCTACCTCTTTCTTTCATTTCTCTATCGCCGCCGACCCCGTCGACAACGCGTAATTTTTTCGTATTGGTTGATAAAGGACGGGGAAATTTGCCCCCGCACCCACAATAGTTTCCCATAGTTTACCATATAAAACGAGTTTTGTCTATACCCTTTTGAAAAATTTTTTGCTATTTTTTGAAAATTTTTTCATTTTCGATATTTTTTCGCCCTTTTTTTGTGCAATATTAGCCATAGACCGTCATATATTTATTACCTTAACGCAAGAAAACTATACCATAGGTATAAAAAAACGCCCCCGCGGAAAACGGGAGCGCGATCAAACGATTTTTTAAAGCGCTTTCAAAAGCTCGTCAAACGACGAAAAATACAAATCGGGGGGATAGGCTGAAAATTCTTCGGGCTGCGCGTAGCCGATATCGAGCGCCGCAACGGCTACGCCCGCTTCCCGCGCGCCTTCGATATCGTGTTTTCTGTCGCCGATCATCAAGCAGTCCGCTTTGTTTGCGTTCAGCTGCCGCACGGCTTCTTCGATCACCGCCGCTTTGGTGGGAAATTCGCCGTTTAAGCCGCTCCCCACTTCCACGGAAAGATACCGTTTAAACCCGAACAGCTCGGAAATTTGCGAAGCGAACACGAGCGGTTTCGAGGTTGCCAACGCGAGCGTATAACCTTTTTTTCGCAGAGCTTCGAGCGCGGCAAGCGCGCCTTCGATCGGCTCGTTTTCTTTCCAACCGACCGCGCTGTACCGTTCCCGATAAAACGCCGTGGCGCGCTTTGAAGTTTCCCAATCTAAGCCGAAAATATTCGTAAACGACCAATCGAGCGACGGCCCGATACAATGCCTGAGCGTTTCATCGGACGGAACGGGCAAGCCCGTCTTTTCCAAGGCGTAGCGAATACACGCAAAAATTCCCTTATGCGAATAGGTGAGCGTGCCGTCCAGATCAAAGAGCAGATAACGGAATTTTTTCATCTTCTTTCCTCAAAAATCTTTTTCCTTGGTATTATACCACCCCGCGCGGAAAAATTCAAGCGTTTTTCGCTTGCGAAAAGGTAATGAACGAAAGAACGAGCAAAAACGCGCCGAACGCCTTGGAAAGCGCGCTTCCCGGAAGAATATTCGCCAAGATCGCGGCGGGCAAAGAAAGCGCCGCCGCAGGGAGCGCGCAAAGCCATGCGCCCTGCGTTTTCAGCAGTCCGTTTTTGCCGTGGATATACAGCGAAGCAAGCCCTGCGGGCACGAAGGAAACGAGGTTTGCCGATTGCGCGATCTTCTGCTCCACGCCGCCGAAAAGGGTCAAAAGCGGAATGGTTACCGTGCCGCCGCCCATGCCCATCCCCGCGGGAATTCCGCCCAAAAAGCCGAGCAATAATAACACGAAAAAGGACATAAGCGTTACCTCAACAGCATCCAAAGCCCTGCGGCGGCTTGCAAAACGGCGAAGATCACCGTTACCGTTTTCACGGGCAAAACGCCTAGAAGTTTCGCGCCCAAAAGCCCGCCCGCAAGCGTGCCGATCGCCGTGGGAATAATGATATTGATATCGTAAAGTCCGCCGAACAAATACCATAAAAACGACAGTGCGGATACGGGCAAAATAACCAAAATTGCCGTGGCGTGCGCCTGTTTTTGATCTAATCCAAGCCCCTGCAAGGCGGGCACGGCAAGCATTCCGCCTCCGCCCCCGAAAAGCGCGTTCACGGCGCCGATCCCGCCGCCGAGGGCGAGGCTTTTCAAAACGGTGGATTTTCCCCCAAAGCTCGCGTTCGATTGATTTTTCACAAAAATTTCACCTATCTTCCAAAAATTTCCTGCGGGAAAACCGCCGCTGAGGATATTTTGCGTAATTTTTTTAATTTTTACAACTTTTTCTTGTTTTTTCAGGGAAGAAACGCTTGCGTAGAAACGAATTTTATATTAAAATAGTAGGGTAGCAGAATAGCCGTATTGTCCCTACGGGACGGCGGCGGGAAAAATTCTCTTGAAAAATCAAACCAAAGGTGGTTTTATGGCAACTAATACTCAAAACCGCAAGAAAAAACTTCTTGCACTCTTTTTATCGTTGATGATGATCTCTTCCACCGCGGCGGCGTTCGCGGCGTGCAACGAGGAAACGGACGAAACGCCCGACGACGAAACGACGGCGGAAGAAACGCTCACGGAAACGGGTTCTCCGAATATCAGCAACGGTAGCTTTGAATACGGCTTCACCGCAAGCCGCGATAAAGGCACGAAACTGATCGTCACCGCGCCTACGGGCTGGGGTTCCGTTTCGAGCGGCTCGAACCCGTCCTCTTCTTCCGCGAGCGGTATCGTCGATACCGCCGAAGCGGCTTGGAATAATATGACGCAAACCAAGCTTCCCGATAGCGCGCAGTTCCCTACGACGGAAGCGGAAGCGGAAGCGCTTTGGAGCGAGATGTCCGCTTACGATAAATTGAAATTTATGGACGCTTGGGAAGACGCGGATCACGACGAGGACGTTGAAGATCTGAGCTTCTACGATGAAGAAACGGACGCGTTCAACGTGGCGTTCGACAAGCTCCCCGAAGCGGAAGTCAATCCCGGCACGCACGATAGCCAATCGACGGAAACGAACGTTTTGATGATCCACAACACCCGTTCGGACGATAACGGTACGGCGCAAAAATATACAGGTTCTACCACCGTTACTTTGAGTTCGGGTACGAGCGCGAAGCTCTCCGTTTGGGTCAAGACGGCGAATTTGACTTTCGGCGGCGGACAAAACGTGATCGGACAAAGAGGCGCGTATATCGGCATTTCCCATTCCGTCGGCGGACAAACCCTCGATCAGTTCCAAGTGAAGAATATCGACACGGCGGGCGTTACCGAAAATAACGGTTGGGTGAATTATACGTTCTATTTGAAAGGCTGTTCGTTCGCTACCAGCACCTTTAATATCGTGCTCGGACTCGGACAAGACAGCGGAAGCGATTCCAACCGCTACGAATACGTGCAAGGTTATGCGTTCTTCGACGATATCACCTGCGATATCATCGATAACGAAACCTTCGACGAACAATGCACCAAGACGGAAAGCAATATCACGACCTACAAAGTTCCCACGGCAACGCTTGGGGATACGGGCGACGATAAGAAATTCTATCTCGACGACGAAAAATACGCTTCCGATCGCACCTTTGCGCTCGATTTGAACCCCACCGAAAACCTCAGCTCCTACACCCTTTCGGGCGTAAGCGTGGGCTTGACGAGGGAAGAAAAGGGCGGAACGGTATACGTTTCGGCAGACGACGGCGACGATTCCACGGTGATATATTCCCAGCTCAATAACGGCAACGGTTTGGCTACGAGCGACGAATTCGGCAAGGACGTTACGGAAGTTACGACGCTTTCGAACTTGATCACGGCTTCGGCAAACAACCAATATTTGAAAACGGCGCTGAAAAAGAGCTTCGGCTTGACGGACGACGGCAAGACGAGTTTCCCGTTTGAAAACGAACAGATCTTGATGCTTTTGAATACGCACGGCGCAAGCTATACGGCGAAAGTCGTGGACGATAACACCTTCACGCTTGCCAAAGGCGAAAGAATGGCGATCTCGTTCTTCGTGAAAACCTCGGATATGAACGGCGTAACGGGCGCGACGGTGAAGCTGATCGACGATAAGAATACCACGGAGATCGCTTCCATCGACACGACGGACATCACCACGGTGGATATCGACGGCGACGACGGCGAGGATATTTACGACGGTTGGCAACAGTGCTTCTTCTTCGTGGAAAACGATACGGACGCGGCTTCGCTGACTTTCTCGTTGGAATTCTGCATCGGTCCCACCACCGTTCACGGCGTAGATAAATCCGGCTATTTGGAAGGCTACGCGGCGTTTGCGAACTTCCAAACGGCGACGATGACGGAAACGGAATATTCGTACGCAACGAGCGGCACCTATGCAAAGACGGTATCCTTGACGGACGTTAACGCGAAGGTATATTCTTCCAGCGTGTTCGATACGCCCGACTATATTGCGGAAACGAGATTGGAATACGGCATCGCGAACCCGAAAAACTACCTTGGCGTGGTGGGCAAGAGCGGCTACGTTTCCAACGACGTCGGCGCGGATCTTTCTCAATATTCGAACGCGTACGCGGGCTTGATCGCAAGAGAATACGCGCAAAACTATATCGACCAGGCGGCGGAAAAGGGCGACAGCTATTGGACGAAGAAAATGGATCTTAACACAGCGGAGGATATCGAAGCTCTTTTGAGCAACAAGTCCGATCCTACGACGGGCAAGGCAACGCAACCCCTTCTTATATATAATGATAAGTCGCAATCGTACGGCTTCATTCAAAAAGCGACCACGACGATCTCGTCGGACAGCGCCTACACGGCGATCTCCGTACGCGTAAAGGTGAGCGAGGGCGCTACGGCGTTTATCTACCTCACCGATCTTTCCGACGTACAGGATAAAGAAAGCTTGCTTTCGATCGGCAGAAATATCTCGTATTGGTACGACGCGGACGGCAACGTTTGCGATAGCGATCCTACGGAAAAGGGCTTCGACGAAAAGGAAAATATTGCGTTTTATTTGCAATCCAACGGCTTGTACACCGTCAACGAAAACTGGACGGGCTATAACGCGAGCTTGAAAGACAAGTATTTTGCCAATCTTCAAGCTTATGATACAGACGCGGACGGCGACCTTGCCGTTGCAGACGGCGGCGTATCGTACGATTACGACGAAAAATACGATAACGAGGGCTTGGATAAGAAAGCGTTCTATTTGCAAGACGGCGAGTATTATGCCGACAGAGCAAGAACGATCAAAGTAACCGACTTTTCGAAAGTTACGGCTCTGAAGCCCCGCTACGCGGCGATCGCAACGCAGGACGAAAAGCAACTGGCGGTTGAGGTCGGCGACACGAAAGGCGATTGGAAAGTGATCACGTTCTATCTGCACGCGGGCACGACGGAAAAGAATTTCCGTTTGGAGGTTTGGAGCGGCAGCCGCGACGGTGTGAAAACGAGCGACGCAGGCAGCTACGTGCTGTTCGATACCAACAACGCGGGTACGCTTGACGCGACGAGTTGGACGACGCTGACGGACGAAACGATCAAAGAGATCATGCGCGAAGAAGACTACGCTACGGAAGAAGCGTTTAAGGAAAATTACGCAAAGGTATTCTACGACGCGTATTCCTTCTTCGACGACGCGAAGTTCTTGCGCTATAATGCGGAGCTTGACGAAAACGGCGTAGGCAATTCGTACGACGAAGCTTACGATTCCACCACTTATAAAGAAACGCTGAGCTATTTGCGGCAGGATACGGCGAAAGAAACTTCTATTTTCGTAGACTGGGCGCAAACGGAAAACACGGCGACGGCAGACGAGCCTGATACGGAAACGGATGACGATACGACGGAAGATACGACGACCACCGACGGTTCGTCAATGGATTGGGGCTTGTTGATCTCCTCGCTCGTAGTAGCGGGCGTATTGGTACTCACTTTAGTGTTGGTACTCGTTCGTAAGATCGTCAAGAACGTACGCAAAGGCCGCGCAACGACGGCAGGCACGCCGCAAAAGCCCAAGAAAGAAAAAACGCCTAAGAAACCGAAAAAGGTAAAGAAGGCGGACGACCACAGCGACGAAAACGATCCTTATAACGATTGATCGCCAAAACTGAATACAAGCAAAAACCACCGATGCTGAATCGGTGGTTTTTTTGCAAATCACAACGCTTTGCGTTGCGTTGCGGAAGTATTTAAACTGTCATTGCGAGCGAGTTTACGAGCGTGGCAATCTCATACAAAATAATGCAATAATAAAAACGAGATTGCCGCAGTCGCTATCGCTCCTTCGCAATGACAATAAGGACATATGCGGAAGCCGCTATAAGCTGCAACTAAACGCGACCGCTTGGGCGAAGGCAATCCTTTCACCGCTTGCGTATACCCTTGGGCAAATGGTTTTTCACCGTGCCGTTCACGCGCTTGCCAAGCCCTAATGGATAGCCGTCGACGCACACCAAGCACCAGCCGTTTTTGCCCTCGATTTCCAACGTTTCGCCTCGCAAGTATTTTTCCACGCGCTCGTCGCCCAAAGGCAAATTCAGCGCGTTTTTACATTCGTCAAACGCCGTTGCCATCGCGAGCGCGTGCGAAGGCTCGAACCTGCCGTTTTTCACTTCCCCAAGCTTTAAGCCCACGCGCAAAACGCCCAAGCCCTTCCAATCGAACACGCCGTCGGGAAGCGAATACAACACGCCGTTCACTTCGTGCAGATTTTCCTTTTTCGCCCCGATCAAAAATTCCCGTTCAAACTCGCGGTACGCCTTTTGCGCCGCCGCGCTCGCGAACGGTTTTTGTTGCTTTACGCTCCGCCCGCCGCCGTCCGTCTTTTCGAACAAAGCCGCAAAATGCCCCTCGCCGCGCACCTTGTGCGGATACAATTTTTCTTGGCGCAACAGCTTCATTTGCGGGTGCGAAGCCAAGTAATCGCATACCTGCCCCTCGTCCTCTTGCGTTGCAAAAGTACAAGTAGAATATACGAGCCTGCCGCCTTTTTTCAGCATTTTCGTCGCCGCGCGTAAAATTTCCGCTTGCCTTGCCGCGCAAAGCGCAATATTTTCTTCGCTCCATTCCGAAATCGCTTCTTCGGCGTTTTTGCGGAACATCCCCTCGCCCGAACAGGGTGCGTCCACCATGATCTTATCAAAATACCCTTCAAATCTTTCCGCGAGCGCGTCGGGATATTCGTTCGTTACCACGGCGTTTACAATCCCCATTCGCTCGGCGTTTTGCGATAATATCTTCGCCCGCGCGGAAATCGGTTCGTTCAATACGATCAAGCCCTCGCCTTTTAAATCGGCGGCGAGCCGCGTTCCCTTGCCGCCGGGCGCGGAACAAAGATCGAGCACCCTTTCCCCCGCTTGCACTTCCAACAGGGGCGCGGCGCACATTGCCGAGGGTTCTTGCGAATAGAAAAGCCCCGCGAAATGATAAGGATGCGCGCCCACCTTTTCCATCGAAGTATAAAACCCGTTTTCTTCCCAAGGCACGCGCTCCTCTACGGGGAACAGCGCGGCAAATTCGTTTGCGGAAATTTTCAGCGTATTCGCACGCACGCCCTTATGCGGCGCGCCGTCGAGCGCGGCGAAAAAAGCCTCCCGTTCGCCATCGGGAAGCTCGTTTTTCATCCGTTCGATAAACGCCGTCGGTAACGCTTTCATTGTACGCTCCTATGGTTTCAACGCGAACCTGCCCCGTCGAAACGCAAAAATTCTTCAAATTCTTCGGCGGTGAACACGCGCTTTGCCTTTTCCTTGGCGGAAGCCAAGCGCTGACCGCTCTCGCCCGCTAAACAAATATAATAATCACATTCTTCCGCGCGGTAGGAATAAAACATTCCCGCTTCAAACGCGCCCGCGATCAGCCTCTTCGCCTGCTCTACGCACTGTTCCAACGGGTGAGAAAAGCAAACGCGTTTGCCTTTATGCCGACCGTTTTTGTTGCGGCTGCGCTTCGCGCGATCGACGAAAATATAGAACGCGGCGCGGTTTTTTTCGCGTTCCTCTTTGCGGCGCGCCACCTCTTCGATATGTTTGGCGTGGGCGGTGGAAGTCGTTTGCGCGATCTCGTAGTTTTCAATGCGCCCCAAACGCACGCCGTATTTTTCGATCAGCTCCAACAAAGTGCAATTTGCTTCCTTACACATTGCTTCCGCAATTTTCATCGTCGCATACGCGTCGTCCACGGCGCGGTGGGGAGTGAATTCCACGCCAAGCTCCTGCGCGATCGTACCGAGCGCGAACTGACGGGAAAATTCCGCGATCTTATTCATATACAAAAACTGCGTATCTGCAAAATTAAAGCGGAACGAGGGCAAAGAAAACCGCCGTGATTCCAAGTTGAGATATTTTACGTCGTTCATCGTCGCGTGCCCCGCCACGAGCGTATCGGGATCTTGCAACAATCCGTAAATTTTTTCGGCGCGCTGCGGAAAGGTGGGATAGCTTTTAAAATCCTCGTATTTGTACGGCAAAACCAACCCCCTTTCGCCCTTTCGATCGGTGAGATGGAAATTGCCTTGGGGATTGATGAGCAGGTCCTCTTTTTCGAGAATATGAAATTGTTCGTCCGTCAGGCAATACCCGAACGCGCAAATTTTCGCCACGTTCTTGAATACGCCCGCACATTCGATATCGAAAAATAAGTAGTTCATTGCCTTACCCGCCAAAAAGACCGCCGTGCGCGGTCTTTTTTTTCGTTACTTTAAAAAACGCTTATGCGTTTAGTTTTTGGGAACAATCGTTTTTTTACCGCCCATGTACGGCTGCAACACTTCGGGGATCGTTACCGAGCCGTCCGCTTGCAAGTGATTTTCCACGAACGCGATCAACATTCTGGGCGGCGCTACCACCGTGTTGTTGAGGGTATGCGCCAGCTTGATTTTTCCGTCGCTATCCTTATAGCGAATGGAAAGGCGGCGGGCTTGCGCGTCCGTCAAATTCGAACAGCTGCCCACTTCGAAGAATTTCTTTTGACGAGGGCTCCAAGCCTCTACGTCGCAGCTCTTGTATTTAAGGTCGGCAAGGTCGCCCGAACAGCAACCGAGCTGACGGACGGGAATATCCAACGAACGGAACAGCTCCACCGTATAGCTCCAAAGCTTTTCGTACCATTCCGCGCTTTCCTCGGGACGGCAAACGACGATCATTTCCTGTTTTTCGAATTGGTGGATACGGTAAATGCCGCGCTCCTCGATGCCGTGCGCGCCCTTTTCCTTTCTGAAACAAGGGGAATAGCTCGTCAGCGTGAGCGGCAATTTCGCGCCGTCGATGATCTGACCCATAAATCTGCCGATCATCGAATGTTCGGAAGTACCTATCAGGTACAAATCCTCGCCCTCGATCTTATACATCATATTTTCCATTTCGTCAAAGCTCATCACGCCCGAAACCACGTCGCCGTGGATAAGATAGGGGGGAATGACGTAGGTGAAGCCCTTGTCGATCATAAAATCGCGCGCGTAAGTGAGCACGGCGGAATGAAGCCGAGCGATATCGCCCGTCAAATAGTAAAAGCCTTGCCCGGAGGTGCGGCGAGCGGAATCCACGTCGATCCCGTCCAAGCTTTCCAAAATATCCAAATGATAAGGAATTTCGTATTCGGGAACGGTACATTCGCCAAAGCGTTGCAGTTCTACGTTTTCGCTGTCGTCCTTGCCGACGGGCACGTCGTCCGCAATGATATTGGGAATCGCCATCATCGCTTTTTTCAGCGCGGCTTCCACCTCTTCCGCTTCCTTTTCGATCGCAAGCAACCGTTCCGCGTTTGCTTTCACCTGCGCTTTGATCGCTTCCGCGCCCGCTCTGTCGCCCTTTTTCATCAACTCGCCCACCTGCTTGGAAAGAGTGTTGCGGGAAGCCCTGAGCGCGTCGCCCTCTTGAATGAGCGCACGGCGGCGGGCGTCGAGTTCCAGCACTTCGTCCACAAGGGGAAGTTTTCTATCCTGGAACTTTCTGCGGATATTTTCACGCACCAAATCGGGATTGGTTCTGATCAAATTGATATCAATCATGGTTTTCACCTCAAACATTGCTTTGTATTTGCTCTATTATACACCTTTCGCGCCCAAAAAGCAATTATTTGCCGCCGCAACCGTCAAATTCCTGTGAAATTTTCCGAAAAAACTTGTATTTTCTCGCGCGGTATGATATAATAGCAGAGTACAATAGTATTTTTACAAGGAGCAAACGAACTTGGAAACCGAAAAAACCGTTCCCCCGCAAACGGACGGGAACGAAACGACGAAAAAGAAAAAGCCGCCCAAGGCGAAAGCGCAAAAAGCTGCGCCGCCCGCGCAAGAGGGGGAAACGGCTACCCAAAAACCGCCTAAAAGCGGCAACAACGCCGCGCCGCAAAAGGAAGTGCAGCGGTTTTTTGCCGACCCGAGCGAGGGGCTTAGCGAAGCGCAAGTGCAAGAGCGCGTAGCGCAAGGGCTTGTGAACAAAACGACGAAGAAATATTCCAAGACTTATCGAAGTATTTTCATCGGGAATATTTGCACCTTCTTCAACCTGTTGGGGCTGATCGCGGCAATCATGCTCATCTTGGCGCGAGCGCCGATTTCGCAATTTTCGTTCGTGATCATCTTTGCCGTGAATATTTTTTGGAGTATTTTCCAAGAAATTCGCGCAAAGAGAAAAATCGACAAGCTGACCATTTTATCTTCCCCCACCGCGAACGTCATTCGCGGCGGCGAAAAGAAAGAGATCCTCGTTACCGAGATCGTCGTAGACGATATTCTGATTTTGACGGCGGGGCAACAGGTACCCTGCGACTGTATCGCATTAGAGGGTCAAGCGGAACTGAACGAAGCGCTTTTGACGGGTGAATCCGTGCCCATCAAAAAAGAGGACGGCGATCCGCTGTATGCCGGCTCGTTCGTCGCAAGCGGCAAGATCGCCGTGCGCGTAGACAAGATCGGGGACGATACTTATATCAGCAAATTAACGGCGAAAGCAAAGGCGTACAAACGCCCGAAATCGGAAATCATGAATTCGATCACGCTGTTTATCAAAGTGATCGGTTTTGCGATCGTTCCCGTAGCCATTTTAATGTTCTTCAACAACTTCTGCGCTGAATTTGGCGCGGCGGACTGGGTGGAATGTATTGAAATTATACAGCAAAACGGCTTTGGCAATATGCTGTTTAACGGCCCGTCCAACGAGGGCTTGCCGTACGTGATACAAATCACTTGCGCCGTGGTGCTGGGTATGATCCCGTCGGGCTTGATGCTTCTCACCACCGTCGCAATGTCTTTGGGGATGATACGGCTCACCAAATACAATACCTTGGTGCAGGATATGTACTCGCTGGAAATGCTCGCGCGAGTCAACGTTTTGTGCCTGGATAAAACGGGTACGATCACCGACGGCAGAATGAAGGTGAGCGACTGCATTTTACTCAACAACAATACAAACTATTCTATCGACGATATCATGGGCTCGATCCTCGCTTCGCTCGATGATAACAACCAAACCTCGATCGCCCTTTACGAACGGTTCGGACACTCCACGGCGCTCAACGCCACGGCGAGAGTTCCGTTCTCGTCGCAAAGAAAGCTTTCGGCAGTAACGTTCGGGGACGTGGGTACGTTCGTAATGGGCGCGCCCGAATTCGTCTTAAAGCCCATGCCCGCCAAGATCGACAGATTGGTGAAGCAATACGCGCAAATGGGCTTGCGAGTGATGGTGCTCGCGCACTCACCCGCGCAGATCGTGAACGGGAAAATTCCCACCGCGCTCCGCGCCGTAGCCTTGTTGACGCTTTCGGATAATATCCGCCCCGACGCGATCGAAACGATCAAGTGGTTTAAGGAAAACGACGTCGCCGTAAAAGTGATTTCGGGCGATAACCCCGTAACGGTGGCGGAAGTTGCGCGGCGCGCGGGGATTCGCGGCGCTTCGCAGTTTATCTCCCTTGAGGGGCTTTCGGATATCGAAGTGGAAAACGCCGCCAACGAATACACGGTATTCGGGCGGGTAACGCCCGAACAAAAGGCGATCTTGATTCGCGCGATCAAGCAAGCGGGCAACACCGTTGCGATGACGGGCGACGGCGTAAACGATATCCTCGCGATGAAAGAATCCGATTGCGCCGTTTCCGTGGCTTCGGGCAGCGACGCGGCGAAAAACGTTTCCAACCTCGTTTTGCAGGATAATAATTTCGGCTCGATGCCAAAAATCGTCAACGAGGGCAGACGGGTGATTAACAATATCAAAGAATCGGCGTCGCTGTATATTATGAAAACGCTGTTGACGCTCATTCTTTCGCTCGTATGTATCATGGCGGGCACGCAATACTTCTTCACGACGAACAATATGATGATGTACGAAATGTTCATCAGCGCGATCCCGTCGTTCGTGCTTTCGTTGCAGCCGAATACCGAACGCGTCAAGGGCAAGTTTATCCCGTTCGTCATCAGCCGTGCGCTACCCGGGGCGGTTACGATGAGCCTTGGCGTACTCAGCGTTTACGTCATTTCGCAAATCCCCGATTTGGCGCTGCATTTCGGCTTTACGGGCGAAAACGGCAACCGCATTTACCAAGCGGTGATGATGCTCGTTTTAACCTTTACGGGGCTTGTGATGCTGTATCGAATTTGTCAGCCTTTCAACGTATGGCGTACGGTGCTGTTCGTATTCAGCGCGGCGCTGTGTATTTTGGTTATCTCGATTCCTTTCTTTGGGGAGATCGTATTCACGGGCTGGTCGAGCCTTGAATTCCAGCTTTCGCAAACGCTGCTCATCATTATCGTTATCCAAGCGGCGCTTCCGCTTTCGGGCGGCTTAATTAAGTTCTTCGATATGTTCAATCCTGCGGAAGATTAAATATCGCTTCCAAAGAGTAAAAAATACGCTAAAAAAGCACCCTTGGAAGGGTGCTTTTCTCTTATCAATTTACCGTTACTTATTACTTTCCCTGTCATTGCGAGGCGGCGTAGCCCGCCGTGGCAATCTCGTTTTTATTATTGCCTTATTTTGTATGAGATTGCCGCGCTTCACTTCGTTGCGCTCGCAATGACGGCTTTAATATGTTTCCGCAACGCAACGCAGAGCGTTGCAATTCACGCGCGAAGCGCAATTCACTGAGCGTTAGCGAAAATTCACGCTTGCGCAACAAGCAATTCACCCCCCCCTATCGTCATTGCGAAGGAGCGATAGCGACTGCGGCAATCTCGTATAAATTATTGCATTATTTTGTATGAGATTGCCGCGCTTCACTTCGTTGCGCTTGCAATGACAGTTTCAATCCTTCTGCTATTATATCACAAGTATAATAGTAATCCAACTATTTTTGCAAGTTTTCTGGTAAGATATTATCATGGAAACTTTAAGAGGGACATTTAAAGAAAATTTATTTGCGCTTCGCAGAGAGCGGGGAATGAGCCAACAGGAAGTGGCGCAAAAGATACGGGTTTCTCAAAAATGTATCAGTCAATGGGAAAATGGCGCTACCGAGCCGACTTTGACTTTTTTATGGCGGCTTGCCGATTTATTTGATACGAGCGTAGACGTTTTGATTGGAAGAAAAGATTTTTAAAGAAACAAGGGCAGAAAACGATTTCTGCCCTTGTTTTTCATATTGTATTATTTGTTAATCGCCCTTTTTTGCCGTTTTCGCGCTGAAAAATGCAACGAGCGAACGGGGGAAGAAGCGCGGCGCAAACACCGTGAGCTTGTTCCCAAATCCCGCTACGACCACCCGTTTGCCCTTTTTAGAAGCCTGATAGCCGATCTTCGCCACCTTTTCCGCGCTCATCGGCTTGCGCTGAGAAAACGCGTATTCGTATTTCGCCGTCGTTACAAAATTCGATTCGAACGTCCCCGGACAAAGGGTGAGCAGTTTTACTTTCGTCTTTCTAATCTCGTACGATACCGATTCCCCAAAGCTTAACACGAACGCTTTCGTCGCGTGATAGGTGCTCATATACGGACCGGAAACGAAGCCTGCGATCGAGCCGACGTTGATGATATGCCCTTCGTCGTTTTTGAGCATATCGTCCAAAAATACGCGCGTGAAATACACGAGCGACGAGCAGTTGACGGAGATCATATCCAGCTGTTTTTCTACGTTCATCTCTTTAAAATCGGTACGGTCGCCAAAGCCCGCGTTATTAACGAGATTGTTGACGAAATATCCTTTTTCTTGCGCGTAGGCAAACACCGCCTTGTATTCTTCTTCCTTGGAAAGATCGGCCTGAAAGCAATCGATCTCCACGGGAAAGCGTTCCAAAAGCTCGGCTTTTAACGCGGCGAGCTTTGCTTCGTTGGTGGCAACGAGCAACAAATTATTTCCGTCCGCGGCGTACAGCTTGGCAAATTCCTTTCCTAAACCGCCCGTCGCGCCCGTGATCAAAGTGATTTTCATAAATCTTTACCCCTTTTTTTCTTTGATTATAGCATACTTTTTTTCGTTTGTCTACATTTATTCGCTCAAAAACGGGCAGCTTCGCGGCTGCCCGTTTTTGCTTTATGCTTTTCTGCCTAAGATATACGCGCTGTATACGATCTTGTCGTACGCGCCGTTGCGCATCACCATCGGTTGGTATTGGATTTCTACTTTTAATCCCGCGTTTTGAAAATTCGTGATATGCGTAGAAACCGCGTTTGCGAAATTGGTTGCGTTTTCGTCTACGACGAAAGAGTTTTGAACGATCATTCCTTTGTTCCTCCTTATTGTATCTTATTCGTCGTCGCCGCCCGATAATTCCTCGGCGGGAAGATCTTCCGCCGTTTCTTCGGGTGCGAGCGCTTCCGCTTCATCGTCGCGTTCGGTTACGTCCACCGTCGCCACTTCGCTGCCCTTGACGTTCATTACGCGTACGCCGCGCGTCGTTCTGCCGATACGGCTGATCGTATCCGCGTGCATACGAATGATCGTACCGCCCGTCGTGATGATCATGATATCGTCGTTATCGTCTACCAGCTTCATGCTGACAAGCTCGCCCGTCTTATCGCTGAATACGCCCGCCTTGATGCCCTTGCCGCCGCGGTTTTGCAAACGGTAATCTTCAATACTCGAACGCTTGCCGTAGCCCAGCGCCGTCAGCGTGAAGATATCCTTGTTTTTATCCACGACGAGCATATCCACGAGATAATCGTCGTCGCCAAGATCGAGCGCTCTTACGCCTTGCGTGCCTCTGCCCGTCGGGCGCACGTCTTTTTCGGAGAAGTGGATACATTTGCCCTTTCTGGAAGCGACCAAAATTTCGTCCTCGCCGCAAGCGAACTGCACGGAAATGAGGCTGTCGTCTTCCAAAAGGTTGATGGCGATCTTACCGTTTCTGGGAATACGGTTAAATTCGCTCGTCGCCGTCTTTTTGATCAAGCCGTTGCGCGTCGCCATAATGAGGTAACCCTCGTTATTTGCGATCACGGGCAATACCGTTTGAATTTTTTCGCCCGCGTCGAGCTGTACGATATTCACTACGGCTCTGCCTCTTGCGGTGCGGTTGGCTTCGGGGATCTCGTAGCCCTTCACCGAATACACCTTGCCTTTCGACGAGAAGAGCAAAATGGGATCGTGCGTGCAAGCAACGAACATTTTTTCCACGTAATCCTCGTCCTTGGGCTTGTGCGCCGTCAAGCCTACGCCGCCTCTGCCTTGCGCCTTGTATTCCGCTACGGGCAAGCGCTTGATATATCCCGAATGGGTGAGCGAAATCACGACGTCTTCGCGATCGATCAGATCTTCGTCGTCGATCGAGCCGTAATCCATCGAAATTTCCGTTTTACGGGGGGATGGATAACGGGTCTTGATATCGGTGAGGTCGTCGCGAATGATCGCCATTACGCGGCTTTCGTTCGCCAAAATATCTTTGAGGTCTACAATCGTCGCTTGCAACGCGGCAAGCTCGTCGCGCAGCTTTTCCACTTCCAAAGAGGTGAGCCTTTGCAAGCGCATTTCCAAGATCGCGTTCGCCTGTTTTTCATCCAACACGAACGCCGAGGTCAAGCCCTCGATCGCCGCGTTTTTATCCGCGGAAGCCTTGATGATACGAATGACTTCGTCCACGTTGGCAAGCGCGAGCACAAGCCCTGCGATGATGTGCGCGCGTTCTTCCGTCTTGTTCAGCTCGTAACGCGTTCTTCTGGTGATAACTTCCTTTTGGTGTTCCAAATAGTACCACAAAATTTCGCGAAGATTGAGCGTTCTCGGCTCGGTTCCGTTTTCCACGAGCGCGAGCAAGATGATCCCGTCGGAAATTTGCAGCTTGGTCTTTTTATACAGCGTATTCAAAACTACCTGCGCGTTCGCGTCCTTTTTGATCTCGATCACGATCCGCATACCGTCGCGGTCGGATTCGTCGCGGATATCGGAAATGCCTTCGATGCGTTTATCGGTAACCATGTCCGCGATCGTCTTAATAAGGTTCGCCTTATTCACTTGATAGGGGATCTCGGTTACGACGATGCGGGAACGGATATTGTTGCCGTTGCCGTATTCTTCGATATCGCATTTGGAGCGAATAACGAGGTTGCCCTGACCCGTTCTATACGCGTTCTTTACGCCGCTTCTGCCCATCAAAATACCGCCTGTGGGGAAATCGGGCGCGGGGATATATTCCATCAGCTCGTCCACGGTGATATCGGGGTTATCGATCATTGCGATCGTGCCGTCGATGATCTCCGCGAGGTTATGCGGGGGGATATTCGTCGCCATACCTACGGCGATCCCGTCCGCGCCGTTTACGAGCAGGTTGGGATATCTTGCGGGAAGCACCACGGGTTCTTCTTCGCTGCCGTCGAAGTTAGGGATAAAATCCACCGTTTCTTTATCCAAGTCTTTGAGCATTTCCGCCGCGAGCTTGGTCAGCCTCGCTTCGGTATAACGCATAGCCGCCGCGCTGTCGCCGTCGACGGAGCCGAAGTTGCCGTGTCCGTCCACGAGGGGGAAGGAAATGGTGAAATCCTGCGCCAATCTTACGAGCGCGTCGTATACGGAACTGTCGCCGTGCGGGTGATACTTACCCATACAGTCCCCGACGATACGGGCGCATTTTCTGTACGCTTTGTCGTTATACAATCCCATTTCGTGCATGGAATACAAAATTCTTCTGTGAACGGGCTTCAAGCCGTCGCGCACGTCGGGGATCGCTCTCGATTTGTTCACCGCCATTGCATAAGCAATGAACGAGCGTTTCAGCTCGTCGTCTACTTCCACGTCGAGCATCTTCGTCATCGCGAGTGTTTTCTTAAATTCCTCGGTCAATTCCGGGCTGGTTTCTTTTTTAGCCATTTTATCTTTTCCTTATCTTATTTTCCATTCGCCGTTAAATATCCAAATCGGTTACGAGCTGTGCGTTTTCTTCGATAAACTTTCTTCTCAGTTCGGGATTTTCGCCCATCAGCATCGTGAACATTTGGTCCGCTTCCGCCGCGTCTTGCATCGTTACGCGAATGAGCGTTCTCGTCGCGGGGTTCATCGTCGTATCCCAAAGCTGTTCCTTGCTCATTTCGCCCAAGCCTTTATAGCGTTGGTATTCCACCTTCCCGGGCGCTTGCGCGTCGTAGGCGAGCTTTTCCTCTTCCGAATACAAATAATCGACGTTGCCTTTATAGGTCGCTTTGTAAAGCGGGGGCTTCGCCGCGTACACGTGCCCGTGTTCGATCAGCGGGCGCATATAACGGAACAGGAAAGTATAGAGCAAAATTCGAATGTGCGCGCCGTCGACGTCGGCGTCGGTCATGGAAATAATTCGATCGTAACGCAGCTTGCTTTCGTCGAAATCGTCTAAAATGCCGCACCCGAACGCCGTGATCATCGATTTGATCTCTTCGTTTTCCAGCACGCGGTTGAGCCGCACTTTTTCTACGTTCAAAATTTTACCGCGCAGGGGCAGGATCGCTTGGAAACGGCGATCGCGGCCCTGTTTTGCCGTGCCGCCTGCCGAGTCGCCCTCTACGATATAAATTTCGCAAAGCTCGCTTCTTCTATCCGAACAGTCCGCCAATTTTCCGGGGAGCGTGGACGAGCCGAGCACGCCCTTTCTTCTCGTAAGCTCTCTCGCGCTTCTCGCCGCGTCGCGCGCCTTTTGCGCCGTGATACAGCGAAGCACCAATTCTTTTGCCGCCGCAGGGTTTTCTTCCAAGAAAGTGCTCAAATGCTCTGTTACGCATTTATTCACGAACACGCGGATAAAGCTGTTGTTCAGCTTGTCTTTCGTCTGCGATTCGAATTGCGCGTTGACGAGCTTGACGGAAACCACCGCCGTGATCCCTTCGCGCACGTCCTCGCCCGTCAATTTGTCGCTATCCTTTAAAATATTCAAACGCTTTCCCGCGTCGTTGATGACCTTCGTCAACGCGAGCTTCAAGCCCTCTACGTGCGTACCGCCGTCGATGGTATTCACGTTGTTGGCGTAGCTATAAATAACTTCGTTATAGCTCTCGTTATACTGGATCGCCACTTCGCAAACGCTGTCGCCGTCCTTTTCCTCAAAATAAAGGGCGTTGGGGAAGAGCACTTCCTCGCGGTTTTTGTTCAGCTCCTCAACGAACGAACGGATCCCGCCCACGTAGCAGAAAGAATCTTTCTTTTCCTGCCCCGCGCGCTTATCCTCCAAAGTGATACGCAAGCCTTTATTCAAATAGGCAAGCTCGCGAAGTCTGCCTTTTAAGGTATCGTAAACGAATACCATCGTTTCGAAAATATCCTTATCGGGCAGGAAGGTAACTTTCGTTCCCGTCAGCTCCGTTTTGCCCACTACCTGCACGCTTCTTTGCGGCACGCCTCGGTTATAAATTTGCTTATAGATTTCGCCGTTTTGGTGCACTTCCGCTTCCAGCCATTCCGAAAGCGCGTTCACCGCCTTTACGCCCACGCCGTGCAAGCCGCTCGATACCTTATAGCCCGAATCGCCGCCAAATTTACCGCCCGCGTTCACCTTGGTGAATACCACTTCCAGCGTGGAAATTCCCTCTTTGGGGTGAATCCCCGTAGGGATCCCGCGCCCGTTATCCTGCACCGTACAGCTTCCGTCGTCGTTCAAGGTAACTTCGATATGCGTACAATACCCCGCCAACGCTTCGTCGATGGAATTATCCACGACCTCGTGCACGAGGTGATGAAGCCCCTTGGAATCGGTGGACGAAATATACATGCCGGGGCGTTTACGGATATGTTCCAAGCCGTCGAGGACCTGAATTTGCTCCGCGCCGTATTCCCCTTCCACTTTCTCCCTTTCGATAACGACTTCTTCCGCCGCCGTTTCCACAGCTTCGTTTTCCGTCGCTACGCTTTCCTGCATTTCTTGCGTGTTTTCGTTGATTTCCGACATTTTACACTCCCAAGTTCCGCTCTTCCTTTTTTTATAAAAAAGGAAACGGGTATTTTACACTCTTATTATAGCACAAAAAAAAGAAAAAGAAAAGCGTTTGAAAGAAATTTTTTTCTTCTTTTTGCGTTTTCCCTTTAAAATCCCCTTGCTTTTACGCCAAAATCGCAAAAAACGCCGTCCGCCGACTCATTCTACGAGAAAAAAGAAAAACGCCCGATAAAGGGGCGGTTTTTTGCTTTGCGGGTATGAAATTTTTGTTTTGGAAAATACTGCTAAGGGAGGAAGAAAAAATGAAAACCAACGATTTACTCTTTTACTGCGCCCTTTGCGGCAATCAATTCAACGGCGTTACGGGCTACGCGTGCCCCGTGTGCGGAGATCTGCTTTGCGCGGCGTGCGCCAAGCGTTCGGACGGGAGCTGCAGAGAATGCAGGGAAGATTTGGAGCTACTTGATTGAGAGGCGTTTAAAAGGTGAATTGCTTGCTTTGCAATCATTTCACCTTAACGGCTATATCACAGGAAATAAAGAAAAGAGCCTCGAAAGGCTCTTTTTTGCTGTATTTACGCCGTGTATTCGTCGTATACTTCCTGCAAACGGTGCGGATAATCGGTCATAATCCCGTCCGCGCCGATTTCTATCAGCTTCCGCATTTCTTCTTTATCGTTGATCGTCCAATAATGTACGGCGAGGTTGTGCGCGTGCGCGCGGTCGACAAGGCTCTTCGTTGCCAAATCGAAGCCGTACTGCTCGGTGGGGAGCTGGAATACGCACATATTATCCCCGAAGAATACGTCTAAACCTAAAAGGTACAGCACGTAGAAATTCACCGCGCCGCCCGTACCGGGAGAATACATAAACGTTTCGGGCACTTCCTTCGCCTTTTGCATACGCTTAAATTCGTCGTAAATCTCGTTATGGAAGGAAGCGAGCACCACGCGATCGAACGCGCCGTGTTCTTCCAACAGCTCCACAACCGCCGCAAGCGCCCGTTTCCCCAACTCGCCCGATTGCTTGATTTCTACGTTGATACGGTTTTTAGGAAAGCAGGTGATCAATTCTTCCAAGGTGGTGGCGAGGAACACGCTTTCGTGCCGCGCCGTTACGCCGTTAGGATACTCCACGTCCAAAGGCGTTACTTCCACGCCGTCGGGGTTTTTGAATTTTTTACGCTCCGAACCCTCGATCAAGCGATCGGTTTCGCTATCCGTTTTGTTCGTATAGGAAAAATCCACTTCCTGCGCAATGAGGTCGGCGTAGTTCCATTCGGAAATTTCCCCCACGGCGTTGGTTTTGCGGTCGATCGTCGTATCGTGGGAAAGGATCACCACGCCGTCTTTCGTGATGCTGACGTCCGTTTCCATCATTACGTTTTCGTCCACGCTGTACGCGTTGTAGAACGCTTCGAGCGTATTATCGGGAAATTCCTTGTTGCCGCCGCCGTGCGCGATCAAGAGGGGCATTTCCGATTGCTTCATCATCGGGTTGTCCAAAGCGAAATTCTTCGGGCGGGGAAAGAGCGCCAAGATCGCATAGATCAATACGATCGCGCCCAAGACGATCGCCGTGATCATCAAGCCTTTTTTCTTTTTCGTTGCCATTTTTGATACCTCTTTCGTAGTTGATTATCCTTATTTTACCATACTTTTGTGAAAATTCCGTATTTTTTTCACTAAATTTTATAAAATTCCTTCCAAAAGGAGCTTTACGCCGATAATCACGAGCACCGCGCCGCCAAACACGCCCGCTTTATCCGCGAGCTTGTTGCCGAGCGCCTTGCCGATATACACCGCGACGAGCGAAAGGGCGAAAGTGATCGCGCCGATCACGCCCACCGCGCCGAAAATGCCGAGCGCCAAGCCCTGTTCCGTCATCGCCGCCATCTTCAAGGTGATCCCCACAGCGAGCGCGTCGATGGACGTGGCAACGGCTTGCATAAGTAGCTTGAAAATCGAAAAGCCTTTTTCCGACGAAAAACAGGCATCGCATTCCTCTTCTACGCCCTTTTTTGCTTTGATCATTCCGCGCACGCAATCAAAAATCATCTTGCCGCCCAAAAATCCGAGCAACACGAAAGCGATGATCGACGAGATCTTTTCGAAGGTTTCCACAAAATTAGAGGCAACCAGGTCTGCGATGAAATACCCAACGAGGGGCATCAGCGCCTGAAATACGCCGAAAAATAACGCGATCAAAAGCGCGTGGCGGGGGCATAATTTTTTTGCCGTCATGCCGTTCGTCATACTCACGGCAACGGCGTCCATCGAAAGTGCGATCCCTAAAAATACGACTTCTAAAACGCCCATTTTTAAATACAACCTCTTTGCTTCAACGCGCTTTGCACGGCAAGCGCGATCCCGTCGATGCTATCCTTGCCGTTCAAAACGACGAAACGATCGGGATATTGCTTTGCGAGAGCGAGATAGCCCTCGTACACCTTTTTGTGAAAAGCAAGCCCCGCCTGTTCCAAGCGGTCGTTTTCGTCCGCGCCGTGTTTTCTTTGAAACGCGTCTTCGGGGGAAAGATCGATAAAAAAGGTGAGATCAGGCAAATATTCTTCCAAGGCGAACGCGTTGATCTTCGCCACAAATTCCATGCCCAAACCGCGCGCGTACGCTTGATAGGCGAACGAGGAATCCACGTAGCGATCGCACACCACCAATTTTCCCTCGCGCAATGCGGGGGCGATGCGGTCGTTGATATGTTGCGCGCGCGCCGCCGCGTATAAAAGCGCTTCGCATTCGTCCGACATTTCCGCGTTTTTACCGTCCAACAGCACGCCGCGAATGGCTTCGGAAATTTTTCCGCCGCCCGGTTCGCGCGTGAAGATATGAGGTATGCCGCCGCTTTGCAAAAAGTCGCTTAAAATTTTCAGCTGCGTGCTCTTGCCGCAACCGTCGCAGCCCTCGAACGTAATCAATTTTCCTTTCATTCCTTCACCACCAAAATTTTATCGTTCTCGATTCCGAATACGCCCGTCGCGCTTTGGAGTCGAGCAATTTTTTCTTCTTCGATCCTCTCGCCCAAAAAGACGAGCGGCAAACAGGGCGGAAACAAACCGCAAAAGCCCGCGCTGATTCTGCCCGCCGCCCCCGCAAGCGGTATCCATTCGCATTCTTTCCCCGCAATATTTTGCAATTTTTGGGGGGCAGGTGCGCGTTCAAGCGTTTTTTTGTCCAGCGTTTCGCCCCTTTCTTCCAAACGCCGTATCGCTTCTTTCAGCCCGTTCAGCTCCTCTGCGGAAGTGGCGGGGGAAAGATAGAAACACACGAGATTTTCATCGGAAAATTCGGGATAAACGCCGACCGATTCCAACCCCTTGGCTACCAAAAAGCCGTTTTTGACAAAGAGCAGGAGTTTCGTCCAATCCTCGCTCACGCGAACGCAGGAACAATCGCTAAAAAGCGTATGTACGAGCGTTTCCAATTGTAAGTTACGCGGATATTTCACTGCGTATTCCACCGAAGCCATGATCGGATAAGAGGGGCTGGACGTGCGGAAAAAATCCACCGCGGTTTTCAGCTTTTCGCCCCACGCTTGCGTTTTTGCGCTGACTACTGCGCCTTGCGTGAGCGCGGGCAGACTTTTATGTACGCCGTCCACCCATAAATCGGCATAAGTTCCCGCATAAAGCGCAGGCGTAAAATGCAAATGCCCGCCGTGCGCGCCGTCGATCAAAAGCGGTTTTCCCTGCCTTTGACAAAGCGCGGCAATCGCGGGAAGATCGGGGATATTCCCATAATAATCGGGGGAAGTGAGAAAGAGCGCGTCGGCGCCGCTTAGCGCGGCTTCCGCGTCTTCCAAGCGCACGGGCAACGGGATTGAACCTTGCGGCGCTTCAAACAAAACGGGCGCAAGCCCCAAAAGGGCACACCCGTTGAAAAAACTTTTGTGAGAAAGCAAGGGCGCGGCAACGCGCTTTACGCCGCCGTCAAACGCCGCTTTGAGCATGGAATACACGCCCGAAGTGCTTCCGTCCGTCAAAATAAAGCTTTGCTTCGCCCCCAAAATAGCGGCGATATCCTCTTGCGCCGCACGGATACAGCCCTTGGGCGAAGAAAGATTATCCGAATAAGAAAGCTCGGTGATATCCAAGTCGTTTACTTTATGCCCGGGGGTATGAAAGGAAATATGCGGGGTTTCGCTTTGGCTAAGCAGCATTTTTGCGATATGGCAACGCGCAAGCGTTCGTTCGTCTTTCAAAATGCTCCGCATACTCTTTGCTCCCGTCAATTCGATTGCGCGACGGCGTATTCTTTCACCAAGCGGTTGACGAGCGCCACCGTTTCGTATTTGAAATCTCCGTCCAAGCCGTCCAGTTCCAAAAACAGCGCGTTCATATTCGCCGCCGTCTTGTATTCCGTGCCCGCTTCGTCCTTTGCGTAATAATAGATAAAGTCTTTCAACCCGCCCATGGTAGCCTCGTTCGGGCAAAGATCGATACTGTACACGCCCGTATAGGCAACCTCTTCCGTCATTTGCACGGTGGAAACGGTGAACGCGATCAAGCCGCCGTCGAGGTTTGCAAAAAACGCTTCGTACGCCGCGGCGTAGCCCTTAATACGGGCGATCTCGTCCGCTTTGCCTTGCGCGATCTCGTCTTCCGTTTTATAGCGCTTGTCCTTATTTTTATTCACGCGCGCAACGAAACGCTCTTCCACCGCTTGGATATTGAGCGAATTTTCGTCGAAATCGGCAACGAGCATGGAAACGCCGCTATACGATTTTTCCGTTTCGGTATAATCGTAGAATAAGCCGAGATAGTTTTTCATTTGCGTGAAATACCCGTCGGAAGTAGCGGTATCATCCAAGCGCGAAACGTTGAAAAAGTAGCCGCTTTGTAAAAAGCCGCTCAAATACGAGGTATATTCGTAAACGGGATTCCCTTCGCCGTCGGTAACCGTATTGCCGTCGGCGTCCTTTTTCTCCGTTTGCGTATCGGGGTTATCGGTGTTGCCGATAAACATCAAATCGCCCTCGCCCGTGGCAAAGCGCGTTTCTATCATCGTGCTCACGTAATCGTCGCCGCCCTGCAAAACGTCCACGACGTTCGCTTCGATGACTTCGTAGGAAAATTCGTCCTCGGCAAAGTTATAATATTTATTCGCGCCGTCGCCGAAGTGCATCCCGTAGTAATTGACGATCGAATAGGATTGCGAGCCGGTGATCCGCGTTGCCGTCATCGTAAAGATCAGCGACCAAACGAGGATCGCCGCCACGATCACGCCGATAATTTTTACCCAATCGTAGGAAAGCAAATGCCCCAGACGATTTTTGTTGATTTTTGCGTCCATATTTCCCTCCGTGCCTTATCATAGCACAATAAAGTGATAAGTAAATGATACCGCCGTGAAAAACCGAGTGATCAAAACGCGCCGAAAACCGTTTGGTTTCGGCGCGAAGGTCAGCGCCGAAGGGCGCTTATTTTTTAGGTTTCATCGTGGGGAACAGGATAACGTCGCGAATGGTGGAGCTATCCGTCAAAAGCATCACGAAGCGATCAAGCCCCATACCGAGTCCGCCCGTGGGGGGCAGACCGTATTCGAGCGCGTTGATGAAATCCTCGTCCACCTGCGCGTCGTTGTTGCCTTTCGCGCGCTTCGCTTCCACCTGCTTGACCATTCTTTGCTTTTGGTCGATCGGATCGTTCAGCTCCGAGAACGCGTTGCCGTATTCGTGCCCGCAGATAAAATATTCAAACCGTTCGGTAAACGCGGGATTAGACGGCTTGCGCTTTGCAAGCGGGGAATTTTCCACGGGATAATCGTAGATGACGGTGGGCTGAACGAGGTTGTCTTCGACGAACGCGTCGAAAAATTCGATGAGTACGTGCCCCTTGGTTGCCGCGTCGCCCTGTTCAAGCTCTAATCCTTTTTCTTTGGCTACGGCGCGCGCCTGTTCGTCGCTTTCCCAATCGTTATAATCTACGCCCGCGTATTTTTTCACCGCTTCCACCATCGTCATTCTCGTCCATTCGCCCATGTGAATGACCGTGCCTTGATAGGTGATATCCAGCGTGCCGCAAACTTTCAGCGTAACCGTTTTATAAAGATCCTCGATAAGATCCATCATATCGATATAATCGCTGTATGCTTGGTACATTTCGATCGTAGTAAATTCGGGGTTGTGGAACGCGTCCATGCCCTCATTTCTAAAAATTCTGCCCACTTCGTACACTCTGTCCAAGCCGCCGACGATAAGTCTTTTTAAGAAAAGCTCCGTTTCGATACGCATATACATTTCTAAATCCAGCGCGTTGTGGTGGGTCTTGAACGGGCGTGCGTCCGCGCCGATTTCAAGCGTTAAAAGGGTGGGCGTATCCACTTCCAAATATCCCATACCGTCGAGGTAGGCGCGAATTTCCTTTAAGATCTGCGAACGGATACGGAACGTCTTTTTCACGTCGTCGTTCATAATCAAATCAAGGTGGCGCAAGCGGTATTTCATATCCTGATTTTGCAGCCCGTTATATTTTTCGGGCAGGGGCAATAAGGACTTGGAAAGCAATACCAATTCCTGCACGTGCACGGAAACCTCGCCCGTTTGCGTTTTAAACACGAATCCCTTAAACCCGAAAATATCCCCGATATCGTAGTCTTTTTTATAAGACATATAATTTTCTTCCCCGATATCTTGGCGGGTAACGTAGATCTGGATCGTGCCGCTCTTATCCGCGATATGCGAAAAAGACGCCTTACCCATGATACGGCGGGACATCATTCTGCCCGCCATCACCACCGTCTTGCCTTCGTACGCTTCGAAATCCGCTTTGATGGAAGCGGAGTCCGCGTCAACGGGATATTTTACCTGTTCGTAAGGGTTCTTGCCCTCGGAAACAAGCTTGGCGAGCTTGTCGCGGCGAATTTTCGCCTGCTCAATGAGCTGTTCTTCTTCCTGCATCGTCGTAACGTTATTCTCTTGCATCGTACACCTCGTGAATTTTCGTCTTTGATTGCGTATTTTTTATGCGAGCTCGATTTTTTCTACTTTCAAATCGAATTCGTTGCCGTTCGCAAGGCGCACCGTTACCGTGTCGCCCGTCTTATGGCCGATCAACGCCTCGCCTACGGGCGATTCGTTGGAAATTTTGCCCGCGTCCGCGTCCGCTTCCATCGTACCCGTGATCTCGTACGCGATATGTTCTTCGAAATCTTCGTCGTAAACGGTTACTTTTACGCCAAAAGTGATAAAATCGGGAGCGGTGGGAACGGCGTAAATTTGCCGATTCTTAATTTTGTATTCAAGTTCTAAAATTTCCCCTTCGTTCGCCGCTTGTTCGTTTCTTGCCGCGTCGTATTCCGCGTTCTCGGAAAGATCCCCGTGGCTTCTCGCCTCGGAAATTCTCGCCACGATCTCATCCCGTTTTTCCGTTTGTAAATACTTCAAATGGCGCTTGGCTGCCTCGTAGCCCCCCCTCGACATATACACCTTGTCGCTCTCGATCTCTGCCAACGCTCCGTTTTCCGTAAGATACAATTTTGCCATAAAATTTTCCTCCCCATGCCTTGCGTTTTTCCGCATAGACACAAAAATACCACCGTGTCTTTCTTTCAAAAGCCACGGCGTTTTTCATTCAGTTTTCCTTATTATACCCGTTTTTTTTGGTTTTGTCAATGATTTTTCCCCTAACTTCCTATAAGGAAAAAGATTTTTTTAGGTTTTTTCTTAACTATTTTTTACCATTTTATGCGTTTATTCTTCGTTTTATGAATAAAAATCCAAGATTTTTCAATCAAACGCAAACACGGGTGCTTAAAAAGGAATTTTTCGCATTCAATTATTTATATTCTTTCATAAACGCCGACATACGGTCGAACGCCTCGGCAAGCGCAGACATTCCCGTCGCGTAGGAAAGGCGGACGTTTTGCGCCCCGAATTGCCCGAACGCCGTCCCGGGAACGACGGCAACCTTTTGGCTCTTTAAAAGCTTTTCGGCAAACTCCTCGCTCGTCAGCCCCGTGTTTTTCACGGACGGGAAGGCATAAAACGCGCCTTTTGGCTCGAAGCAATCCAAGCCGATTTCGGCAAGGGAATGCAACACGAAGCGGCGGCGTTTATCGTACGCCTCGCGCATTTCTTCCACGGTGGAAAAGCCGTCGGAAAGCCCGTCGGAAAGCGCTTCGATCCCCGCGTATTGCGACGTGATCGGCGCGCAAAGCATGGCGTATTGATGAATTTTAAACATCGCGTCGTCCACCTCGGCGGGCGCGCAAACGAAGCCCAAGCGCCAGCCCGTCATGGCGAACGCTTTGGAAAACCCTCCCACGTACACGGTGCGTTCCTTCATTCCCGGCAGGGAAGCGATGGAGCAATGCTTTTTGCCGTAGGTAAGCTCGGCGTAAATTTCGTCGGAAATCACCAAAAGATCGTGTTTTTCGATCACGGCGGCAATCTCTTGAAGCTGTTCTTTGGTCATGATCGCGCCCGTGGGGTTGTTCGGATAGGTGAGAATGATCGCTTTGGTCTTGGGCGTGATCGCCTTTTCCAAGGCGTCCGCGCGAACGACGAACGCGTCCTCTTCCCTGCACTCCACGCTGACGGGCACGCCGTCGGACATCGCGATCAACGGCGCGTAGGAAACGTAGGAAGGATCGGGCACGAGCACTTCCTCCCCCCGATCCACGCAAGCGCGCAAGGCAAGGTCGATCGCCTCGCTGCCGCCCACCGTTACGACGATATGCGCGGGGTCGAAATCGAGCGAAAACCGTTCGGAGAGATAGCGCGAGATGAGGTTCAAAAGCTTCGGCAAGCCGCGGTTGCCCGTATATTGAGTATAACCGCGCTGCAAAGAGGTGATGGCGGCGGAGCGGACCTTCCAAGGCGTAACGAAATCCGGCTCGCCCACGCCGAGTGAGATCGCGCCCTCCGTTTCCCGAACGATATCGAAAAATTTACGGATACCGCTGGGCTTCAACGCCCTTGATTTTTCATTGATAAACGAACGCATAGCCTTACGCCTGCACGGAGATACGGCGATCCTCGTCCTTTTCCGTGCATACCCCTTCGAGTTTGTATTTTTTCAAGATAAAATGCGTGGCGGTGGAAATCACGCCGTCGAACGTAGAAATGCGTTCGGAAACGAACCTCGCCACCTTTTGCAACGACGCGTCCTCGATGAACACGGCGAGGTCGTAAGCGCCGCTCATCAAATACACGCCCTTGACTTCGGGGAACGCGGCGATCTGTTTTGCGATCCCGTCGAAGCCCTCGACGCATTTGGGGGTAACCTTAACTTCGATGAGCGCTTCCACCAGCTCGTCGTCCGTTTTTTCGCCGTTGACGATCGCCGTATACTTCACGATTGCGCCCGAATTTTCAAGCGCGGAAATGCACGCCTTTACGGCGGCTTCGCTCTCGCCGAGGCTCGCGGCAATCTCTTTGGCAGACAGCCGCGCGTCGCTTTTTAAAAGTTCCAATACGCCTTGTTCCAAAATATTCATATATCGCTCCTATCGTATAATATTCTTTCGGTTCTCAGAACAAATTTTCCAAGAACAGTTGATCGTAGGAAAAACTCTCCACGAAATCCCTTGCGACGAATTTGACGTGATTGAACTTCGCAAAATTAAAAATATGCGCTTTCATCAACACGGGGGTGGGAATATCCAACGCCTGTGAAATTTCCGTCAAATAGTCGAAAAAGTGCGAATAGGTGAGCTTTTCGTCCTTTTCGTATACCATTTGTTTTTTGATCTTGCCGCCGACGAGCAGCTTTGCCCAAATCTTCATAATACTATTATTATACAACACGATTGCAAAAAAATCAACTCCCGACGGCGTATAAATTGCATTTCTACTTGGAAAACATAATCTTTTCGCTATCGAACATCTTCGTCAAAAGCCAAGAAAGCCCGAACGCAACCGCTAAATTCACCGCGACCGTGATCAATACGAACCAAGGCTGTGCCGCAAACGAGAAAATCCCGCTCATCGCCGTCGCGCTGTTGAGCAAGGGGATCAAATAAAAATACCACGCGTTCCCGTCCAAGAACGACGAAACCAAGCCCACGAGCATCATTAAAATCGTAAGCGGTCCGATGAAGCCCGTCGCTTCCTTTACGCTCTTTGCAAGCGCGGAAGCGATCGATGCGAGCGCCACCATAACAAGCACGGACGAAAGCACGACGGCAAGAAGCAATAAATAATCGGTGAACGCATAGGAAACGCTTCCCAACCCCAACGCGTCGCCGCCCATCAGCTTGGGAAGCGAGAGCACTACGCCGATAAAGCTACAAACGCCGCTGAGAAGCGAAATCGCGGAAAGGGCAACGATCTTGCCGATTGCGATATGGCTGCGCTTGACGGGCGTAACGAGCAACGTTGCAAACGATCCGCGTTCCTTTTCGCCCGCGATCGATTCGGGCGCGATCGAAATACAGCCCGAAAACAGTAGCATCAAAACGAGCATCGGCGCAATCATCGAAAACATCATGCCCGAAAAATCCTGTTCCGTGGCGACGTCGCTCGGCGTTACCAAAAATTTCGGCGCGCCGTATTGCATCACGCTCAGCACGCTTGAAAGCACTTGACCCGCCGTAGTAGAAGTAGTGCTCACAGAATTCGTATACAGCTTCACCTCTTCGTACACGCCGCCGTTAGCCTCGCCCGTGAAGCCGTCAGGAAATACTAGGTATGCGTCCAGCGTTTCTTCACGCAGTCGATCAAGGTATTCCTGCTCGTTTTCTTCCGCGCCCGCTTCAAACAAAAAATCCCCGAAATCGGAAAACGCCGTTTCGTTAAACCATTCGGGCGCGTTGACCGTGCAAACGGTATATTGATAATCTTCGGGAGCCTCAAGCATATCCGTCATCACGCCTCCCAAAAGCGAATAAATCACGTAGATGAGGATACCCGGCAAAAATAAAGCCGTCACCAAACGCCGATCCTTGAAAAACCGCGCAAATTCCTTGCGGATCACCGTCCAAATCGTCGAAAATTTCATTGTTCACCTCCCGCAATACGCGCATACAAATCGAAAAAGACTTCCTCTAAATCCTTTTCTGCCGTCAGTTCTTTCACATCCCCCTCAAGCGCCATTTTCCCGTCGATGATCACGCCCACGCGATCGCAAATCTTTTCCACGAGCGAAAAAATATGCGTGGATAAAAGCACCGTCTTACCGCGCGAACGAAGCTCTGATAAAAAGTCGGTCACCGTCTTTGCCGTCAATACGTCCAAGCCGTTCGTCGGCTCGTCGAAAATGATCAGATCGGGATCGTTGACAAGGGAAATGGCAATGCTCACCTTTTGCTTCATACCCGTAGAAAGCTCGGCGATCTTCGTTTGCGCAAACTTTTCGATCCCAAAGCGCGAAAACAGCTCCTTTTTGCGTTCGTCGCGTACATGGGTGGGGATATTGTACAGTTCGCTGTAAAAATCGAATAAGTAATCGGGCGTGAAAAACTCGTCGGGCTTTAATTCGCTCGTCAAAAAACCGATCTTTTGGCGCACCTTTTCCGCGTCCTTTAAAATGCTGAAGCCAAACAGCTCCGCATCCCCCTCGTCGGGCTTGACGAGCGTGGACAACATACGAAGCGTTGTGGTTTTTCCTGCGCCGTTCGGGCCGAGCAGACCGTAAATTTCGCCGCGCTTGACGTTGAACGAAAGCCCGTCTACCGCCACCCTTTGCGCCGCGTTCGTCTTTTCCAGCCGCTGTTGTTTTTTAGAAAGCTTAAATACTTTTCGAAGCGCTTTTACTTCCAAGATATTTTCTTCCATATTTTTCTCCTTATTTTCTTTGGCTTAGTATACCATTTTTTTGCGCGCTACGCAAGAGGTTTTCACACAAAATTTTACGGAAAAACCGCAAATTTTACAGCTCTGCGGGGCATATCCGAAAAATTCCCCGCATAGAGTAAACCAAGCGTTCCCGCGGCAAAAGCGTTTCGACTTTCTTTGCCATAATTCGCACTTGTTTGCCGCAATACGACTGCAAAAATACGCTACAATGGAGTCAATCGCATGAAAATCGTTGGATTTTTCGCAAAAAAGCCGCGCCGCGCGTTTCCCGCGCTGCGAACCGCCGTGATCTCGCTCGCCGTATGGCTTGCCGCGCTGTTTTCGTTACGCGCTTATTTTTTTGCCGCCGTACCCGCCGCAAGCGCGCCGAGATCTTTGCCTATCTATTCGGTGGAGCGCACGGAAAAGAAAATTTCTATCTCGTTCGATTGCGCTTGGGGCGTGGAATACACCGATCAGCTTTTAGAGCATTTGGAAACGCATAACGTAAAATGCACCTTTTTCGCCGTGGAATTTTGGGTGGAAAAATACCCCGAATACGCGAAAAAGATCGTGGAAGCGGGGCACGAGTTGGGCACGCACAGCAAAACGCACCCGTATATGAGCAAGCTTTCGCAAGCGGAAATACGGGAAGAGCTTTCCTCGTCCTCGCAGGCGATCGAACGGGTAACGGGCGTAAAACCCACGCTTTTCCGCCCTCCCTACGGGGATTATAATAATCTTTTGATCGATACGGCGAAAGAAATGGGCTTATACACCATTCAATGGGACGTGGATTCGCTCGATTGGAAAAACCTTTCCGCTACGGAAATTTCCCTTCGGATCATCAACGGCGTAAAGGAAGGCTCGATCATTCTTTGCCACAACAACGGCTTACATACCGCCGAAGCGCTCCCGATGATCTTTTCCACGCTGCAAAACCGCGGCTACGAATTCGTACCGATCGGGGAGTTGATTTATAAAGATAATTACGTTATCGATCACACGGGCAGACAACGCTCCGCCACCGCGTGAGAAAATATTACAAAAAAAACAAATCGCAAAACGAGATGGAGGTACTCTATGAACTACAACAACGAAAAAAACAACAAGGTATACGTGATGGGCGAGATCGTCAGCGACGCGAGATTTTCTCACGAGGTATACGGCGAGGGCTTCTACGAATTTTTCGTAAAAGTCGTGCGGCTTTCGGGGCAAGCGGATATTTTGCCCGTTACCGTTTCCGAACGCTTGATTGCGGGCGGCGATCTGAAAAAAGGGCAGACGATTTGCGCCGTGGGGCAGTTTAGAAGCTATAACAAAATCGAAAACGGTAAATCGAGATTGATGCTCACCGTATTTATCCGCGAGCTTGTAAAAGAAGAAGCGGACAAAAACCCCAACAGTATTCTTTTGAGCGGCTATATTTGCAAACCGCCCGTCTACCGCACCACGCCTTTTAACCGCGAAATCGCGGATATCCTCGTCGCCGTCAACCGCGCGTACAATAAATCCGATTATATCCCCTGCATCGCTTGGGGCAGAAACGCAAGGTTCGTAAAAACGCTGAACGTGGGCGATCGTGTAGCCGTATCGGGGCGCATCCAAAGCCGCGAATACCAAAAGAAGCTTTCCGAAACGGATATTCGCACGATGACGGCTTACGAGGTTTCCGTTTCCAAACTCGCCGCGTTCGACGCCGCCGAGGATTTTGATATCGAAAGCGAATTCGAATTGTATTCCGTGCCTTTTTCAAGTAATCCCGTCGATACGGTGATATAATTATCGTTCATATGCTTTTAAAATTATAGAAAGGCAGGTAGTAATTTAAAAAAATTAATAGCGTTTAGGTATAATGATAATTTATATCATACGCAAAAAGTATGGACAAAATGCGTAAAGGGAAATTTCCTTTGCGCTTTTTTTGTTTTGCCTATTGACAAATGAAAAAAGGCGTTGTATAATATTGGTAATGGCGTGCGCGCGTACGCGTACGAAAGAAAAAAAATACAAGGAGTAAGCTTTATGGAAAACACCAACCCTAAAAACGACCTCGTTTTAGACGTGCACGAAAACCCGCCCACCAAAGGCAAATGGGCTGTTCTTTCGATCCAGCACATCTTGGCGATGTTCGTTGCCTGTATCACCGTACCTCTGATCGTGGGTACTTCTATCCCCGCGACGATCATTTCGGCGGGCGTAGGTACGCTCATCTATATTTTGTTCACGCAAAAGAAATCCCCCGTCGTGCTTTCATCGTCGTTCGCGTATATCTCGTCGATGATCGTAGCGTTCGGCTTGGACGCAAATCCCAACGACGCAAACACGGGCAACTATCTCGCGCTTGCAATCGGTATGGTTCTCGTGGGATTGATCTACGTGATCGTTGCGCTCATCATCAAAAAGGCAGGCACGGGCTGGTTGTTTAAATTGCTTCCCACCATCGTCGTCGGCCCCGTTATCATGGTTATCGGTTTGGGTCTTGCAGGCTCGGCGATCAACAACCTTACGGGCGTGAACGTTTCGGCGGCAAATTATAACCTTATCTATATTTTCTGCGGCTTAACGGCAATGGTCGTTACGGCGATCACGGCGCATTACGGAAAGGGCACTCTTTCGCTCATTCCTTTCGTGATCGGTATGCTCGCGGGCTACGCGATGTCGCTCGTTTGGACGGGCATCGGCTACGCGGCAAATTGGGATTACGCAAAAGTAATCGACTTCTCGCCTATCATCAGCAACTTCGAAAACTTCTCGGCAAGCTCGATCATCGGCTACGATTGCTTCGCGTTCTTGGAATGGAACAACGGCACCTTCGAATGGAGCCAGCTCATCACGATCGTTTTGGCGTTCGTTCCCGTATCGTTCGTTACCATCTGCGAACACATCGGCGATCATCTTAACCTTTCGGGCATTATCCATAGAGACCTCTTGAAAGACCCCGGTCTTTCCAACACGCTGATCGGCGACGGCGTTGCAACGGCGGTTTCCGGCTTGCTTTGCGGCTGCGCGAACACCACCTACGGCGAAAACGTAGCGGTTGTGGGCGTAACGAAAGTTGCTTCCGTCAACGTTATCGTAACGGCTTGCTTCGCAACCATCGTCCTCGGACTTTTCACGCCGCTTATGACGGTCGTGCAGACGATCCCCGCTTGCGTAACGGGCGGCGTATCGCTCATTCTTTACGGTTTCATCGCTTCTTCGGGCGTAAAAATGCTCATCAACGAACAGATCGACTTCGGCAAAACGCGCAATATCTTCATCGCGGCGGCAATCCTCGTTGCGGGTATCGGCGGCTTGACCATTCAGATCCCTGCGGGCGATCAATCCATCACCATCACTTCGACGGCTGTGGCGATGATCCTCGGCATCGTGCTCAACCTTATTTTGAAGGATAAGGACGCCAAGAAAACGGAAACTGGCGCAATCGCAACGGCAGCGGAAGAAACTCCCGCCGAAACGACGGAAGAAACGGCTGAATAAGAATTTTTAAGCAACAAAAAGACTAACGAAAAATTTTCGTTAGTCTTTTTTTAGTTTCTCAACAGCCCTGCGCGCTTATTAAAATCTTTCCACGTAAAGTTTATCAGCCGATTCGTAAAAAAGCTCTCTCTTTTTACAAAATTCTTCATATAACGCCCGTTGTTTTTCGTCGAAAGTACTCACCAAGCAAACTTCCGCTACGTCCATTTCCTTTTTTGCGTTATAGAACGTGTGAAATTCTCGACTGGTTGCGAGCGCAACAAGTCTTCTCGCCGACATCTGCAAGTGTCTTTTAGACAATTTCATTTATAGCCTCCTCTCCTAATAAAAAAGTGCGTTCACCGAAGTTAACGCACAAAAAACGCAAACTCCAGTAGTCGCCAAACCAATTGAAAAAAAGCAAGAACGAGTTCTTTTGCTCATATCCAAAGTCGGAATTTGCATTTTTATCAAATCCACTTTAGATATGATCAAAAAAAGATATAATTATCCCTTTAGAGATAAAAATAATCCTTACTTAAATATTCAATTGGTTTGGCATATTTAGTATAACACATATAAAAAAATTTATCAAGCAGTTTTGCGTAAAAAAAAGTTCTAAATGAAAGACAAGCCGCATATATTAGAGTACAGCACAAAAACCAAGCGAAAGGAGAAAGGATCATGCAGGAAGAAATGGAATACGCCGAAATGCTGGAAATACCCGTATCGACGGTGAACGTCGTGAAAAAACGGGGCAGAAAAACGAAAAAAACACCCGATTTAAAAGCGGAAGTCATCTCGAAGGTTAACGACGGCGCACCCGAGGCGCAAGCGGAAGAAGCAGCCGCAACGACGGCGGCGACGGAAACGAACGAAACAGCCCCCCAAACAGGCGAAACCGTCGTAGAAACGGCACAGGAAACGCCGCAAACGGAAACGGTGGAAAGCGCGCCCGTGCCCATTCCTCGGCGCAAAAAGGTTTCGTTTTTCGCGCGGCTGTTCGGTAAAAAGAAAAACGAATGGCAGGTGGACGACGAAGTCGTGAGTGAAACGACGGCAGAAACGCAAATCGAACAAACGGAAGCGGCGGAAGAAACGGCGGCGAGCGCCGCGGCGGCTTTGACGATGAGCGAGAGCGCGGAAAACAGCAATGAATCCGCACCTGTACCCGTCAAAGCGCAAAAAAAGGACAGAAGTTCGCTGATTTTCGGGCTGGAAGTTGCCGCGGCTTGCGCGCTTTGCTTCGGGATCTTCCTCACCAACGTGTTTATGCCCACGAGCGCGATCAACACCTTTTTCCGCTCGCTTGCCGCAGAGCCGCAGGAAACGGACAGCCGCACCTATGCAGATTTTACGCTTTCGGGCGTGATCTACGATAACAGCGCGGAAATCACCGTTTCCCCCACGGGCGTTTTATCGTTCACCGACGAGGGTTGCGTATATCCTGCGGTAGACGGCACGGTAACGGAAATTTTGCAGGAAAGCAACGGCACTTGGACGGTGAAGATCGCCCATTCGCCCACCTTTTCCGAGGTGATCAGCGGTCTTTCCTACGCGCCGTTGCAAGCGGGCGATAGCGTAAAGAGCAATATACCCATTGGGTACAGCGACGGCACGGGGGAAGTGCAAATGACGATGTATGAAAACGGAGAGCTTTTGAACTGTTTCGAAGTTACGGAAACGGGCGGCTTGGCTTGGATCGTTGAAGAATAACACGGCAAAAAGCGGCAAACGCCGCTTTTCCCTTTTCGGGGGAAAGGTTTCCATTCATCCGCTTTTTTTGCTCGTCGGCGCGGCGCAATGCTTTTTGGGTACGCTCCCCTCTTTTTTGCTCGCGGTGGTATCCGCGCTTTTGCACGAGCTGGCGCACGCCTACGCCGCCGCAAGCTACGGCTACCGTTTGAACAAAATCGTTTTGATGCCGTTCGGGGCGATGCTCGACGGGGAATTCAGCGATCTTTCCGCCAAGGACGAAATTATTATCGCCTTGGCGGGTCCGCTTTGCAATTTTGCATGCGCGGCGCTGTTTTTAGCGCTCTGGTGGTGCTTTCCAAGCGCCTATCCCTATACGGAATCGGCGTTTTACGCCTCGCTTTCCTTGGGGCTTTGCAACCTCTTGCCCGCCTATCCCTTAGACGGCGGCAGGATCGCGAAGCAACTGCTGAATTTTTTGTTCAACAAATACCTGCCCCCGCGAAAAGCGGAAAAACGGGCGAAATTTTTCGCCGCTTTGCTTTCCGTTTTGACGGCGCTTGCGCTGATCGCCGTATTTTTATTTACGGCAAACAGCAGCGAAGCGAACTGGACGATCCCCGTATTTTGCGTATTTTTATTAACGGGCACGTTTCAAAAAAACGACGGGGCGTACGAGCGAATGGGCTTTTCTTCCTACGAGGCGTTTTCGCGCGGGGTGAACGTGAGGCATATCGCCGTTTTGGAAAGCTGCACCGTTAAACGCGCCCTCGCTTTTTTGCGGCAGGGGGAATACCTCGTTTTGGAAGTGTACGATGAAAACGAGCGGTTTGTGGGAACGATCACGCAAAACGAATTATCCGATTTTTTTCTAAAAACGGGGCTATACGCGCACCTGTCCGCTTATTTTTAGTTAATTTTTTAAAAATTTTTTTCGATTTTTAAAAATCCTTTTGCAAAACCCCTTGCCAAATTATGAAAAGATATGTTATACTTTTCGTTGGACGGTTGAAAAGCCCGCAAGGCGCAGCTCTTCACGCTTTTGCGGCAAACGGATTAGGACAAAAGGACAATGAAAAAGGAATGGTTTTTCGATCGCTATTGCGGTCAGCAGTTCGTCGCGCTCGTCGAAGACGGGAAAGTAGTCGAATTTGCAGTAGAAAAAGAAGAGAGCGGCTGTATCGTCGGGAATATTTATAAAGGAAAGGTTACGAACGTGCTTTCGGGCATGAACGCGGCGTTTATCAACTGCGGTTTGGGCAGAAATTGCTATCTTTCGACGGAAGAAACCTACACCGATTACAGCAAGTACGAAGGAATGATGGGCGCGGCGAACCCCGCCTTGCACGGGCTGAAAGAAGGCGACGAGATTATCGTACAGGTAACGAAGCCCCCGCGCGGCACGAAGGGCGCGAAGGTAACCACGCATTTATCGTTTGTGGGCAAGCGGATTATTTATCTTCCCAACACCGATTTTTTGGGGGTATCGCGCAAGATCGTGGACGAAGCGGAGCGCGAACGGCTGCTCGGCTTTACGGATACGCTTAGAAAAAAGGGAGAATGCGCGGGCTTTATCTTCCGCACGCAAGCGCCGCTCGCCACCGTGAAAGAGCTGAAAAAAGAGGTTCAGTAT
The DNA here is from genome assembly GCA_017462985.1 of Clostridia bacterium. Taxonomy (GTDB): domain Bacteria; phylum Bacillota; class Clostridia; order Christensenellales; family Borkfalkiaceae; genus Scatosoma. The sequence goes on along the minus strand of JAFTQB010000016.1, from coordinate 31,649 downwards.
CTCCGCAATTTGTATCTTTCCATGCTGGAAAACGCAAAGCGCGCGCCCGTGGGTACGGTGCTTTATCAAGACGAGGATTTGCCTGTACGCGTAATGCGCGACAGCCTCGGCGACGAGATCAGCGCCATGCACGTGGGCGATATAGAGCTTTACGAGCGTTTGAAGCGGCTTGCCAAGCTCCGCGAGGATATCCCCGAACGCAAGCTCGTACTTTATAAAGGCGAACGCTCGATGCTGCGGGAATACGGAATTTCCGACCTTGCTTACGACGCGACGAAGCCGCGCGTGCCATTAGAGGGCGGCGGCACGATCGTGATCGATCACACGGAAGCCATGACGGTTATCGACGTCAATTCCGGCAGCTTCGTAGGCGAAAATAACTTGGAAGAAACGGTGTTCGCCGTGAATTTGCAGGCGGCGAAAGAGATTGCGCGGCAGGTGCGGCTTAGGAACATCGGCGGGATCGTCGTGGTGGATTTTATCGATATGTTCGACGAAGCGCACAAAACGGCGGTAACGGACGCGCTCAGAACATTTTTGGAAAAGGACAAAGCGAAATGCAACGTGTTGCCGATGAGCGAGCTTGGATTGGTGCAATTCACCCGCAAGCGGGTGGGCAACGAGCTTTCGAGCTATCTCGTCAAGCCCTGCCCCCATTGCCACGGCAACGGCTCGGTGCACGACGACCTTTTCATGATGACGCAAATTCGCGCCGATTTAATGGATTGTTTTGCCGACGGCTACCGTTCGGCGGTGGTCGAGCTAAACGACGGAATGGCGAGAAAAATCTTGCAAGAGGGGATTTTCTCCAAAGAAATGAACGGGCGTTGGAAGGGCAGACAAATCTATCTGATTCCGCATAAAACCTACAAAGAACACCATTTTTCCGTTCGCGGCGAAAACGACCGAATTTTAACGCTTCCCGATAACGCGCAATTATTATATTGAAATCTTTTACGAAAATACAACGGGGGAATTGATAAAAAATTATCAATTCCCCCGTTTTTTATACGAGATAAATTTTTTCCTTGCCGTTGCGAGGCTTTCCCGTATCAAATTCCGCCTTATAAAAAGGTTTTTAAGCGTTTTTCAAACAATTCTTCCATGCGGATCAATTCTTCTAAAAGCGCCACGATCTCTTCGTCGGGTTCAAGCGGCAATTCCGATTGCGAGGTACGCAAGGAAGTGATGCCCATCACCGTGCCTTGGATCATTTTATCCGCAATATGGCTAGCGCTTCCGTCGGTGAGCGTGCTCATTTTGATCGCCCCCCACATCATCGCTTTTTTCATCATCGAGGGTTCTTTCAGCTCGATGCCTTTATTTTTCGCAAGCGCCGCCGCTTTGCCGCAGATTTTTTCGTATTCCTCGTGTTGCGCGGTGATCTCTGCTTTCAAGGCTTCGTCCTCCGTTTGGGGCAGGATATCCACGATCGATTGGATCGCGTATTGGCAGTTGCGGTAGATTTCCGCTAAAATTTCTTCGGTTTTTTTGCGTTTTGCTTCGTTTTCCATAAAAACCTCCTTTTTAAGGGTATTTTGGAGCGGAAGCTATAAAAATATGCAAAAAAAATCGTTGTTTTTTATTTTTTTAAGGAAAAAACGCTTGACTAAAAAAGCGAAACTGTGATATATTATAAGTCGAGCCGATAGACACGGGCTGTTTTTAAGTTGCGAATTTTTTTAAAATTTGCACGCCTTGGAGGACTTCGAGACTGGAAAGAGGAGGTAAAATCAATGTACGCTATCATCGATAACGGGAACAAGCAGTATAGGGTTGCGGAAGGCGATCTTATCCGCGTTGAAAAGTTGGCGGCGAACGAAGGGGATACGGTTTCCTTCAAAGTGCTGATGGTTTCCGACGAGAACGGTATCAAAACGGGCGCGGAAGTAGAATCCGCAAAAGTTACCGCTACGGTCGTTGCGCAAGCTAAGGCTAAGAAGATCATCGTCTTCAAATACAAGGCTAAAAAGAACGAGCGTAAAAAGCAAGGTCACAGACAGCCCTTCACCGCAGTTAAGATCGAAAAAATCGAACTTTAATTGCACCGCTTTGCCAAGATAGGCAAAGGCAAAAAACTATGAATGAAAAGGAGTAAGTAAAATGATTTTTATCCGTTTATTCGCTCATAAAAAAGGTACCGGTTCTTCCCATAACGGAAGAGACAGCGAAGCCAAAAGACTTGGCGTAAAACGCAGCGACGGTCAATTCGTTCTCGCAGGCAACATTCTCGTTCGCCAAAGAGGTACGAAGATTCATCCCGGCACGGGCGTCGGTATCGGTAAAGACGATACGCTGTTCGCTTTGATCGACGGCGTCGTTAGATACGAAAGATTGGGCAGAGATAAGAAACAGGCTTGCGTTTATCCCGCAGCCGAAACAGCAGCAGAATAATTAAGGCAAACAAACTAAAAACCAACGCGATTGCGTTGGTTTTTTCTTTATTTTAAGTTTTCCGTATGGGAATGAGGGGTTGCGAGCGCCGTTTTATAATCGGTGTACACCACGAATCCCGCTTTTGCTTTGTTCGGCTTTTTCACGAAACGCCGCTGACAATAATCCACGGGAATTTTATCCCCGTTTTGCCCCTCGGAATAGTACGCGCATATCTCCGCCGCAAACTTGATCACTTTATCGGGCACCTGCCTGTTTTCCGCTACGATCAAAATATGCGAAGAATGGTATTTTTGCGTATGCAGCCAAAGATCGTTCGGCGCGGCGGTTTTTAAAAGTCGGTCGTTTTGCAAATTGTTCCGCCCCGAAAGAACGGTAAAGCCCTCGTATTCGTATTCGCGATAGGGCGTAACGAGTTCTTTTTTCTTCGCGCCCACTTTTTCCTTGGGCGCTTTCAAAAGCCCCAAGCCGATCAGCTCCGCTTCGATCTCTTGCAAATCGACGGCAGTTTCCGCGAGCAACACGCTCGTCAACACGCTTTGCGCGTACCGCTCTTCCGCTTCCTCTTGCGCCAAAATGGGGGTTAAAACTTCTTTCGCACGCTTGGCTTTCGCGTACGCTTTAAAATAGCGTTGTGCGTTTTTTGCGGGGGGCAGGGTTGCGTCTAACGCGATTTTCACCGTCGGGCAGCCCTCCTCGTACCAATTTTCCAACGCGATCTCTTTCATCCCCTTTTCCAAACGGTACAAATTCGCCGTCAACAGCTCGCCTTTGATTTTCATCTGCTCCGCTTTGTCCGCTTCGGCAAGCCGTTCCAAGGTATCCTGCTTCTTCTTGGCAATTTTTTTAAGGAGCGTTCGAACGGCGTTTTCCAGCTTGCGTTTTTTATCCGCAAACGCGCGTTTGCCCTCGCGCGCGGTATAAAATTCGTCCGCACAAACAACGAGCGACGGCATTTTCTTGCCGCCCGCTACGGGAAAGGCGAAAAAATCGGAAACCTCGCCGCCACGATACGCCAAGCACGCGTCCGTGGGAAGATTTTCGCACGCCCAAGCGAGATATTCCGCAATCGGGGTATCCTTGGGAACGCGCACTGCAAGCTCCCGCGCGGTGGGCAAAGCAAGCCCCGCGACGTTTTCAAACAGGAACGCCGCCAAGTCCTCGTTATCCACGCTTTCGCGCAAGGAATAAAAGCCCTCTAAACGGCGCGCCACCTCTTTGATATCGAACGGCGAAGCCTTTTCCTGCGGGTGCGGAAAGACGTATTTTGCGCCCGCAAACAGCGGTCTACCCCCCAAGGTATCGAGCGTAGAGGGCTTGAGCGCGCCCAAGATCACGCCGTTTTCCACGAGCGTGATATTCGAATATTTGCCCATGATCTCGCAATAGAGCGTGCGATCACATTCGGAAAAATCCCCCGTACAGTGCAGATCGATACGGATAATGCGTTCAAATTCGTGCTGGGAAACGGATAAGATCTCCGCGCCCAACAGGTGCTTTCGAAGCAGCATACAAAAATTGGGCGCGACGGCGAGCGGTTCTTTTTCCGTTTGCGTGATACAAACGCGGGCAAAAGACGCGTTCGTGGAAAAAAAGAGTTTAAGGACGGTTTTTTTCGTGTATATATAAAAGGTCAGCTCGTCCTTGCTCGGCTGCGTGATACGGTTGATCTTACCGCCGCAAAGCGCGCCGTTTAGTTCGGCGGAAATGCGTTTGATATGAAAAGCGTCCTGAGGCATACCTACTCCTAAACGGGCAAGGGACGAAAGCTTTCGCGCTTTTCCCCGCCGAAAAAGCAAATTCTAACATAAATTATAGCGAAAAAAAAGAAATTTGTAAACAAAAACGCTTTCTTTTCTTTATAAAATATGGTAAAATATAGCTTGCGAGAGAAACGTGTGCGGTTTGCGCCGCGTTTTTTGCAAAAAACAAAAATAAAAAATCTAAAGATTTTTAGGAGAAGATTATGAAGTATACTACTAAAGCCGCTGAAAAAAGCACAGTTAAAATCACCATCAAATTCGACGGTGAAGAATGGAAAGCCGCGCTCACCGAAGCTTATATGAAGACCCGCCACAAATACACCGTGAACGGGTTCCGTAAAGGCAAAGCGCCCAAGAACGTGATCGAAAACGTTTACGGCAAGGGCGTATTCTACGAGGACGCGCTCAACCTGCTCTTTTCGGAAAACTACGGCAAGATCATCGAAAAAGAAAGCAAGAAATACACCTTCGTGGGCGATCCCGACGTAAGCTTGGATAAGTTCGAGGAAAACCTTATTTCCATCATCGCAATCGTGCCCGTGAAGCCCGAAGCGAAAATTTCTTCCTATACGGGTATGAAAATCCAACAATTTGCATATACTGTGAGTGACGCTGACCTTCAAGCGGAGATCGACAAACTTTTGGATAGAAACGCAAGAAAGGTGGAAATTACCGACAGAGCGGCGCAAAACGGCGATATCGTAAACATCGACTTCGTCGGCACGGTTGACGGCGTGAAGTTCGACGGCGGCGAAGCGGAAGGCTACGACTTGACGCTCGGCAGCGGTTCGTTCATTCCCGGTTTTGAAGAACAGGTCGTGGGTATGAACATCGGCGAAAGCAAAGACGTAAACGTTACTTTCCCCGAAAACTATCAAGCGGCAGAGCTGAAAGGCAAAGCGGCTGTGTTCGCCGTGAAGCTCAACGGCATCACCGCAAAAGAATTGCCCGAATTGACGGACGAGTTCATCAAGGACGCGACGGGCGACGAAAGCGTGGAAGCTTACAAGCAAAAGACGACGGAAAGATTGCAAGCTAACCTCGACAGACGCGCGAACGACGCGACGGAAAACAGCATTTTGGAAGCAATTGCGGCGAATACGGAAGTGGAAATTCCTCAAGCAATGATCGAAAGAGAGATCGACAGCCTCGTGCAGAAATTCGAATATCAGTTGATGTATCAAGGCTTGAAGCTTGCCGATTATCTTGATTTCCTCAAAGTTACGGAAGCGGATTTCAGAGCGAACTACGCCGAACAGGCAACCAAGAACGTGAAGAGCCAGCTGATCATCTCGCACATCATCGAAGCGGAAAAGATCGAAGCGACGGAAGAAGAAGTGGACGCGAAGATCGCAGAGCAGGCGGCTTCCGTAGAAAAGAGCGCCGAAGAATACAAGGCGAATATGGATCCCCGTCAAATCGACTATATCCGCAGCGATATCGTGATCACGAAGCTGTTTGATTTCTTGAAAGCGAATAACGAAATGTATGTGGAGGAATCCAAATAATGACGAAAAACGTCCTCGTTCCCTACGTAGTGGAGCGCACTTCTACGGGCGAACGCTCGTACGATCTGTATTCCCGTTTATTGGAAGATAGAATTATCTTTTTAAGCGGCGAGATCAACGACGCGGTGGCAAACACCGTAGTGGCGCAGCTGCTGTATTTGGAAGGGAAAGAACCCAACAAAGATATTTCGCTCTATATCAATTCCCCAGGCGGCTCGGTTTCCGCAGGGCTTGCGATATACGATACGATGAATTATATCAAGTGCGACGTTTCCACGATTTGTATCGGCTTGGCGGCGTCGATGGGCGCGTTCCTTTTATCGAGCGGCGCAAAAGGCAAGCGTTACGCGCTTCCCAATTCGGAAATCATGATCCATCAGCCTCTCGGCGGCGCGCAGGGTCAGGCGAGCGATATTAAAATTCAGGCGGAACACATCTTGCGTACCAAAGCCAAGCTCAACCGTATCCTTTCGGAAAACACGGGCAGAGATCTGGCGACGATCGAACGGGATACCGACCGCGACAATTATATGTCCGCAGAGGAAGCCCGCGCGTACGGACTCATCGACAGAGTGTTTGTAAGAAGATAAAAAGCAAAAGAACTGCGCAAAGCCGACGGGTTTTGCGCAATCTTTTTCAGAAACAGGAGTTATTTTTATGGCAAATTCGGAAAAACGCTGCTCTTTTTGCGGCAAACCGCAGGAAGAAGCGCATAAACTGATCGCCGGCGACGGCGTGTTTATTTGCGAGGATTGTATTCGCGTATGCAACGCAATGCTCGACGAAACGACGGATTACGACTTGATTGAAGAAATCCCCCTCAAAAAGCCCGCTGAACTGAAAGCGGAGCTTGATAAATATATCGTGGGACAAGACAAGGCGAAACGGGTGCTGTCCGTTGCCGTATATAATCACTATAAGCGTATCAACGCGGCGATGAACGGCAAAAACAAAAAGGACGACGACGGCGTAGAGATCGAAAAGAGCAATATTTTATTGCTTGGGCCTACGGGAAGCGGTAAAACGCTGCTTGCAAGAACGCTTGCGAAAATTTTAAACGTGCCGTTCGCTACGACGGACGCTACCACCTTGACGGAAGCGGGCTACGTGGGCGAGGACGTGGAAAATATCCTTTTGAAGCTTATTCAGAACGCCGATTTTTGCATCGAAAAAGCAGAACGCGGCATCATCTATATCGACGAAATCGACAAGATTGCAAGAAAGAGCGAAAACGTTTCCATCACGCGCGACGTATCTGGCGAGGGCGTACAGCAAGCGCTTTTGAAGATCATCGAAAGCACACAGGCAAACGTGCCCCCGCACGGCGGCAGAAAACACCCCTCGCAGGAATGTTTGCGGATCGACACGACGAATATTTTATTCATTTGCGGCGGGGCGTTCGTGGGACTGGATAAGATCGTCTCCACGCGTACGGACGATTCGTTGCTCGGATTCGGCGGCAAGGTGAAGCTTGGGGAAAACGAGGCGGATTATACTCTTTTAGACGACGTTCAGCCGCAGGATTTGACGAAATTCGGCTTAATCCCCGAATTTGTGGGCAGACTTCCCATCGTGGTGAATTTGGAACCGTTGAACGAAGAAGCGCTGATGAAGATCCTCACCGAACCGAAGAACGCGATCATTAAGCAATACCAAAAATTGGTGGGCTTGGACGGCGTGAAGCTGACGGTGGAAGAGGACGCCGTACGCGAGATCGCGCAAACGGCGATTCGATTAAAAACGGGCGCGCGCGGCTTGAGAACGATCCTCGAAGGCGTGATGACGGAAGTGATGTACAAAATCCCCTCGGAAGAAGATATTGAAGAAGTCGTCGTAACGAGAGAATGTTTAACGGGCGGCGCACAGCCGAAACTCGTATACAAAAAGGTATCCTGATTGGATACCTTTTTTCGTGAATTGCTTGCGTTGCGGCTGTAATTCATACGCGATTGCCGCAACCGCTATCCCTCCTTCGCAACAACCGTTTCAAATCCTTCCTCACCTATTCACTGTTACTTATTACCTATTACTTAATCGACGGGGCAGGTATGCGTTGAACGCGTACCTGCCCCGTTTATTTGCTTATTCGTCGTCCTTTTCCTGCGGTTGATTGCCCTTTTTGAAACGCACTTCCGCCAAATCGAAATCTTTATAGATCAAGCCGCCGTTTTGATCGTCGATTTTCACCTTGACCGTCATTTTTAACATGTTCACCGAAGCGACGATCCCCTTGCCATCGGGCGTGCCCACTTCCGAACCTACCTTCGGCATCTTTTTGTACGCGTCCGCGTAATATTCGCTTTCGTAGCTCAAACAGCACATCAGTCTGCCGCAAAGCCCGCTGATCTTCGCGGGATTGAGCGCCAAGCCCTGCGTTTTCGCCATTTTGATGCTCACCTTTTTAAATTCGGGCATATTCCCCGCGCAACAGCAAATTCTTCCGCAAGGGGCGATCCCGCCCAGATATTTCGTTTCGTCGCGCGTACCTACTTGGCGAAGCTCGATACGGTTGTGGAAGGTGGAAGCGAGGTCTTTTACGAGGTCGCGGAAATCCACTCTTCCCGCCGAGGTGAAATAGAACACGATCTTGCTGCCGTCAAAGGCAAATTCGCAATCGACGAGCTTCATTTCCAAGCCGTGCTGAACGATCTTTTCGCGGCAGGTCTGCATTGCTTGCGGCTTTTTCGCTTCCGCTTGCGCATAAACCTCCCGATCCCTTTGCGTGGCGATACGAACGATCGGCTTTAAGGGCTGTACCACTTCTTCCTCTTTCACTTCGCGGGTGGGATAGGCGACCCATGCGTATTCCAACCCCTTGGAAGTTTCTACGACGACGGGCATATTCCGCTCGTAAATCTCCCCTTCCTTGGGCGCGAAATAATACAGCTTACCGCCGTTTTTAAATTTGATGACTACTACTTTTACCATATATTTTTTCCTTATTTGTTTTCTTCTAAAATGCTCGCAATACAAATTTCGATACATTGCGTGAAATTGGCGTTGAATTTTAACTGTTTTTCCGCTTCGGTGAGCTTGTCCTGCGCGAAAATCAAGCTTCTGAGCGTATATTTTTCGCTAACGCTTTCGATCCGCTTTTTTTCGGGGCGCAAAAACAAATGCTTTTCCGCACGGCGAAGGAGTGTGGACTTATCTGCTCCGCCGCGAAGAGCGGTTTTTAAAAACAGCGCGTCGCGAAAAATCAGCCGTATTAGCGTCAACAGCTCTTTTTTATGCTTGTCGCTCACTTTTTTGACGACCGCGGGAAGATTGAACGGATCGGATAAACAAAGGGCGAACGCGTCCTCGACGACCGATTGATAATATCCTTGCAATAAAAAGTTTTCCGCCGAGCCTACGCTTCCGCAAGAGAGCGCGGAAACGAGAGATATTTGTTGTTCGGAGTATGTTTCGGAATAATTTCGTCGCATACATGCCCCCACTTCTTCCAAAGAAAAAGGCAAAATTTCCAACTTTTGCGTACGGGATCGAACCGTCGTTAAAACGGGATAGACCGTTCTTGCTCCGAGCAAAAACACTACGCCTTGGGGCGGCTCTTCCAGCACTTTCAAAAGTTTATTTTGCGCGGCGGGCAGGGCTTCGTCGAACTTATCGATCAAAAACACCTTTCTCTCTCCCTCAACGGGACGAACGGCGCACTCCTCGACGATCTCTTCCGCTTCTTCCGCCGTCAAACGTTTTTCGTTTCTAGGATAAACGAGGCAATCGGGATATTTATCCCCCTCGATAAGATCGGCAACGCGCTTGAGCGCAGGATCGTCGTATTCGCCGTAATCGTTTTCCTCGGCATAAAAGAGGAGCTTGGCAAACGAACGAAGCGCCGTTTTTAAATGCTTGGGATCGTCGAACACCACTAAATACGCGTGCGAATGCCCGTCTTTTAAGATCTCGGTTTTCAGCAAGCGATAAGCGTTTGTGTTTTTGATCAGCGTTTGCATAAAAATATCCCTTTTTGAAAAAAGTTTCGGCTACGGTAATCATTATAGCATAAACTTTCAGCTTTTTCAAGTGATTGACGAAATATTTCGCCGTATTTTTAATTGTACAAATTTGCTTATTTTTACCAAAACGGGTATACGCGCTTTTTTTTTGGAAAAACACTTGCCTTTCCAAAGGAAAGGTGTTATAATATTTATATACAAAAGGGATAAGGAGAAAACCATGAAAGAACAGGTGCAAACGGAAGAATTTAGTTTGCTCGACCTTTTAAAGGCGTTGCTTTCGAAAATCAAGCTCTTGATCCTCGTCTTTTTGATCGGCGGGATCTTGGGCGGCGTAATCGGCGTATTTACTTCGGTGAACGTAAAATATTACGGCACGAACCTTGAATTTTACGTAAACCCAAAAGAGAGCATTTCGTCCGATTCGAGCAGTACTTACGGCGTTTACGGCGCATACGGGCGCAACGTAATGGACAATATGGTGAAATTGCTCAATTCGGAAAGCTTTGCGGAAGAATTGATGGTAGGAATGGAAAACGCGCCAAGCGAAAAGACGAATACCTCGGGCAAGATCAATGAAGATTATAAAAATTTTCTTTATTTGGTAAAAAATTCGGTAAGCTTTTCCTACATTGAAGAAGACGACGATACGGACGACGCGGCAAATCTTGCAAGAAGTTTTATCTACGTAAAAATTTCCGTGCTCGGAAACGAATATGTGGATTTTGCGGAAGATCTTTTAACGCAGGTGAGAACGAAAGTTCCCGATTACGTGGAAGAAAAAATGATCGTGCCCACGGGTTACGAGGGTACGGATTGCAACGAGATCACCACCGTGAGCGAAATCACGCACACCAATCCCGGTTATACGGAAGAAACGGCGATCAAATACGGAATTGTTTTGGCGGCGGTCGCATTGATCGTAACTTGCATCGTCGTGATCATCGTAGACAGATCGGATAAGAGATTGAGAGATTACGAAGCGGTAGCGAAGCAACTGGATATCCCCGTGCTCGGCGTCGTGCCTACGATTGAAGAAGGCACGATCAAGATCGGCGAAGAACAGCAAGGGGGGAATGAACAATGAAATTGAGTTTGTTTGAAAAGTTGCGCCAAAGACGCAGAGATAAACAAAACAAAAAAAGCCAAAGAAAAGATTATCTTCTCAACGAGAAAACCCCCTTTAATATCACGGAAGCGTTCAGAAAATTAAAGGCTTCCCTTTCCGTTTCCGTTCCCAAAACGCGGGAAGGCGGCGTGGCGGTAACGGTAACCTCTTCTTATCCCGAAGACGGAAAAACGACGGTTACGGCAAACCTCGCTTTGATGTTCGCAATGTCGAATGCGAAAGTGGTTTTGGTGGACGCGGATATTCGAAAAGGACGCGTAGCGAAATTTTTTAAGAAAAAATCTTCGCCGGGGCTTAGCGATTATCTTTCGGGACACGCGAGCTTGGAAGAAATTTTGCACACCGCCAAAAACGACGAAAATTTATCCTTTATCACCTGCGGTACCCGCTCGCCTAAGCCTTACGAGCTTTTGGAAAGCGAGGAAATGACAAAATTGATTGAAACGCTCAAACAAAAATTCGATTACGTGGTGCTGGATACGCCGCCCATCTTGCTCGTATCCGACGCGCTTGCCGTCGCTCCCAAAACGGACGGAACGGTGCTTGTTTGCAGACATTTGCTTTCCTACGTATCGGATATTCAAAAATCGGTGGATACCCTTCAATTTGCCAAGGCGAACGTTTTGGGCTTGGTCGTAAACGATTATCACGAACAAAGCGGCAAAAAATACGGCGGTTACAGTAGTTATTACCGCTATTCGCAGTATGCTTACGGCTACGGCGACGATGAACCCGACGGGGAGGAAAACGGCGGAGAAAACGCGCAAGAGAGAGAAGCAAGCGAATAAAACTCTTGGCGACGGCACAATTTTTTTGACTGTAAAACAAACGCCTCGGCTTTTCGGGGCGTTTTCCGTTTAGAAACGCCGTTTTTCGGTTAATAATAATTTATTATGGAAGAAATTATGACGACACAAAACAAAAGAACGAATTTGCTCCCCCTTGTGCCACTGCGCGGCAAGGTGGCTTTTCCGAATACTTCGACGACTTTCGAGGTGGGCAGAGATATCACTTTGAAAGCCATTGAAAAGGCTTCCGAGCGCATGGAAAAGCTGTTGTTCGTATGTTCGCAAAAGGATCCTAAAAAGGACAGCGTTACCGCGGAAGATCTTTTTTCCGTAGGTTCCGTTTGCCGTATTCGGCAAATGACGAGATTGCCCGGCGGCACGCTTCGAATCAGCGTGGAGGGCATCTATCGCGCCGAAATTTTATCGGTGACGGAAGAGAAAAATTATTTTTCGGCAAGCGTATCGGAAATTTTGCCGATCGAAGGGGAATATACTTTGACGGAAGCGTATATTCGCACGGCGCGGGCGTTGATGAAAGAGGTGTTTTCCACCGACGGGAAAATCGCCAAGGAAACGCTTTCCCGCGCGGAAATTTGCGAGAATGCGGACGAATTTATCAACGTGGTAATCTCGGCAATGCGCGTACGTATTGAAGTGAAGCAAGAAATTTTAGAAGAAACAGACGTGATCAAGCGTTTGCGCCTTTTGGAAAAATGCTTGAACGACGAGCTGGAAATTGCAAAGATCGAAAAAAAGATCGCCGTTTCCGTGCGCCAAAATATCGATAAATCGCAAAAGGACTATTTCCTTCGCGAACAGTTGAAAGCCATCCACGAGGAACTTGGCGATAACGGAAAGGAAGAGGACGCCTACCGCGAAAAAATATTAGCGAAAAAGCTCCCCAAAGACGTGGAAGAAAAGTGCTTGAAAGAAGTGGAAAGAATGAGCAGAATGCAGTCCTCTTCGCCCGAATACACTGTGATTTCAGGGTATCTCGATCAAGTGTTGGAGCTTCCTTGGACGGAAAAAACGACGGATACCGAAACGCTTGCAAAATGCGTGGAGGTTTTGAACGACGACCATTACGGGCTGGAAAAAATCAAAGAGCGGATCATCGAATACCTCGCGGTATTAAAACTGACGGGGAGCATGAAAGCGCCCATTTTATGCCTCGTAGGACCGCCCGGCGTGGGCAAAACGAGTATCGCGCAATCGGTGGCGCGGGCGCTCGGGCGTAAGTTCGTAAGAATGAGCCTCGGCGGCGTGAAGGACGAAGCGGAAATTCGCGGACACAGAAAAACTTATATCGGGGCGATGCCCGGGCGTATTTTGTACGCGATGAAAAACGCGGGCGCGATCAATCCCGTATTCCTTTTGGACGAAATAGACAAGCTTTCTTCGGATATGCGCGGCGATCCCGCTTCCGCACTTTTGGAAGTGCTTGATCCCGAACAAAATTCCACGTTCCGCGATCGGTACTTGGAAGTTCCGTACGATTTGAGCAAGGTGCTGTTTATCGCAACGGCAAATTCTTTGGATACCATTCCCTCGCCCCTTCTTGACAGAATGGAAGTCATTCGTCTTTCGGGCTATACGATGCAGGAAAAAATCGAAATTGCAAAACGGTATCTCGTTCCCAAGCAATTAAAGGCAAACGGCGTCAGCGAAAAGCTCGTGGAATTTACAAACGAGGGCTTACAAACGATCGTAGACGGATACACCTTGGAAGCGGGCGTAAGAACGCTGGAACGCACCGTGGGTACCGTTTGCAGAAAGATCGCCGTGAAATACGCCGATCATCCGAAAATGCGGAAAGTAACGGTTACTAAAGAAAAGGCGGTCGAGCTGTTGGGCGCGCCGAGATACACCGACGAAGAAAACCGTAAAGAAAACGAAGTAGGCGCTGTAACGGGGCTTGCATGGACGGCTTACGGCGGCACGACGCTGACGATCGAAGCGACGCGTTTGCACGGCAAGGGCGAAATTAAATTGACGGGTAAATTGGGCGACGTGATGAAAGAATCGGCGCTGGCGGCGATCACTTATATCCGTTCGAAAGCGCAAGAATACGGCATCGAACAAAAGAGTTTGGAAGAAAGCGATATTCATATCCATATTCCCGAGGGGGCAACTCCAAAAGACGGGCCGAGCGCCGGCATTACGATGGCGACGGCGATTCTTTCCGTATTCACAGGGAAAAAGGTGCGCGCGGACGTAGCGATGACGGGCGAGATCACCTTGCGCGGTAAAGTGCTTCCCATCGGCGGTTTAAAGGAAAAAGCGCTGGCGGCGGCGCGCGTAGGAATTCGCACGATCTTGATTCCGAAAGCCAATATTCGGGATATTAAAGAGATTCCTGAAAATATTGCGAAAACGCTGAAATTTATTCCCGTGGAAAACGTAGACGAAGTGTTTTCCGTTGCGGTGATTTCTTAAAAAGAAGGGGGCAGGGTAGAGATGAACACGCCTATCGTTATCAAAACAGCCACCTTTATCACCTCGGCGGCAAGGAAAGAACAGTTTTTAAAGCCAACCAAACCAATGATTGCCGTTTGCGGAAAATCGAACGTGGGAAAAAGCTCTTTTATCAATATGTTGGCGGGCAGAAAAAAACTTGCGAAAACAAGTAGCGCGCCCGGAAGAACGCGGCTTGTCAATTATTTTGATTTCGGTGAATTTATCTTAGCCGATCTTCCCGGATACGGATTTGCGCAGGTATCGAAAGCGGAAAAAGCAAAATGGGCGCAAATGCTGGACGCGTTTTTTCAAGACAAAGAGCATATCACGCATATCTTTATGCTCGCAGACAGCCGCCACGATCCCACGGCGGACGACGTGCAGATGATGGAATATTTGCATTATCATATTTTGCCCTTCACCGTCGTTTTGACAAAAGCGGACAAGCTTTCGAAAATGAAACTCAAAGAACACAGAAAAGCGATTGCCGCCGATTTATATCTTGGCGAAAATAACCTGCTTGCCACAAGCGCGGAAACGGGCTACGGAAAAGAGGACGTTTTAAAGAAAATTTCCGAAGTGATTGCGCTTTATTACGAAAGCGACGACGAGATCGAGGAAGAAACGGAAGAAGAATAAATGTTTCAGCTGAGCTTTTTTAAAAAAAGAAGAAAAATTTGCGCGATCACAGGGCATCGGGAATTGCCTTTGCTTTTCGACGGGCAAAAATTAGAGCAAACGCTGGAATCGCTAATCCAATCGGGCGTAGATATTTTTTATAACGGTTTGGCAAAGGGCTTCGATCTTCTTTGCGCGGAAAAAATACTCCAATTAAAAAAAATCTATCCAACTATAAAATTATACGGCTGCGTGCCCTATTATGGTCAGGAAAAAGGGTATTGTATCGCAGATCAAAAACGGTATGCCGAAGTCTTAAAAGGCTGTGATACCGTTTTTATGCTTTCCGAACGCTATTATCGCGGCTGTTTACATCGCCGTAACGATTTTATGGTAGAAAAAGCCGACTGTTTGCTCACCTACTGCGAAAAACCGACGGGCGGCACGGCGTATACGGTGAAAAAGTTCTTAAAAAAAGAAGGCGTTGACGAAAGCGACGTGATCTTAATAAAGTGAATTTTCTCTAAATCTCAATGCTTTGCAAGCATGGGCGGCTACCAATACTTAATTATATTTATATAATATATTTATAGTAGTATTAGTAGTAGTGTCGGTGGAATTGTGGAAAACGAGGGAAGTTTTGTTATTTTTGCCGTTCTATTAAAGGCTTTCGCCGCTTTTTTAAGCGGTGGATAACAGCACTTTTTTCGGTGGATAAAATTGTGAATAAATTGTGGAATTGTGGAATATAAAAATTTTTAAAATTATAAAAAATGAATATTTATAAAAATTAAATGAATAAATATTATATTTATAAGTTATCCACAATAGTTGTTCACAATGTGGATAACTCTTTCCACAAGAGTGTTGACTGATACGAAATATTATTGAGGAAAAATCCTATGGAACAGACTATTTTAGAAAAACTGAACGAAATAACAGGCGAAAAAAGAGAAATGTTTTCCGCTTATCGGGCGTTGATTCTCGAATATAACGAGCGGTATAACCTGACGACGATTTTAGAGGAACAGGATATGCTTTATAAGCATTTTCTCGATAGCGCCGTGGGAGAAAGTCTTTTTAAAAGGAACGCAAAAGTTATCGAAATCGGTTCGGGCGCGGGATTCCCTTCTATTCCGTTAAAGATTCTTCGCGACGATCTTTCGTTTACGCTGGTGGAAAGCGTAGGAAAAAAATGTGAGTTTTTGCACGCGGTTGTGGATAAATTATCCCTTTCAAAAATGAATATTTATTCAAAACGTGCAGAAGACTTGGCGAAGGATAGCGAGATGAGAGAACGCTTTGATCACGCAACGGCGCGGGCGGTGGCGAGAATGAATACTTTGAGCGAATACTGTTTGCCTTTTGTAAAGCTCGGCGGCAGTTTTATCGCTTACAAGAGTGCCGAAACGGAAGAAATTAACGAAGCGGAAACGGCGTACAAAATTTTGGGCGGAAGATTAAAAACGGTAATTTCGTACGAACTTCCTCAAAGCTACGGCGGAAGAACGCTCGCCGTAGTGGAAAAGGTAAAGCCGACGCCGAAGAAATATCCAAGGGGACAAGGCAAAGAACGCAAGAGTCCGCTTTGATAGGGGAAGGAAATAAGGTGAATTGATTGCCTAATGGCAATCGTGAATAGCGCCGCGCGCAGAGCCTGCGCCCCCAAGCGGTCGTTTTTAATTACGGTTTATAGCAGCTTCCGCATACGTCGAAAAACTCACCCGTACCGTCATTGCGAGGCGGCGTAGCCCGCCGTGGCAATCTCGTATCAATGCGGCATTATTATTTATGAGATTGCCGCGCTCGTAAACTCGCTCGCAATGACAGTTTGGATTTTTCCGCAACGCAACGCGGGGCGTTGCAATTCACTTTAAAACTGAGGCAATCGCATTGGAAAGCCGCGCAATGAAGATAAGGACGTATGCGGAAGCCGTTGAAGATAGGAAATAATTCTTGAAACGAGCGGAAATTTAGTTGCGAAAAATTTCGCGGTATGGTATAATAAATCGAACGAAACGAAAAGCATAGCTTTTTTAAACAAGGAGAAAAAATCAATGAAATTTATGTGTGATGGGGTGGTGCTTTCCGACGCGGCGATCACCGTGAGCAAGGCTTGCGCGGCAAAGACTTTGATCCCCGCTTACGAGTGCGTGAAAATTACGGCGAAAAACGACGGGCTTACGCTCGTTGCTTACGACGGTGAAATTTCTATTCGCAAAACGATGAAGGCGGACGTTTTGGAAGAAGGCGAAGTATGCGTAAACGGGAAATTCTTTTCCGATTTCGTAGGAAAAATTTCCGATATGAGCATCGTCGTTTCCGAAAACGAAAAGGGAATGAAGATCAGCTACGGCGACAGTTCGACGATTTTGCAAACGCTTCCGACGGACGAGTTTCCCTCTCTTGGCGGCGATCCTTGCGAAGAATATTTCGAAGTGAAGCAAGCGGATTTGAAAAATTTGATTGCCAAGACGGTATTTTGCTGTGCGAGCGACGATAGCAGACCTATTTTGAAAGGCTGTTTATTGGAAGCTGATCAAGGAAAACTTTCCGCGACGGCGTTGGACGGATTTAGAATGGCGGTATCTTCCTGCGAGCTAGTGGGTGGGACGGGCTATTTGAAGATCGTTTGCCCCGCAAGAACGCTTACGGAAATTTCGAGAATTTTAGACGGCGAAGAGGAAACGCTGAAACTGTACGTAGAAAAGAATATGCTTTCGGTTGCCGTGGGCGATACGGTGCTGCGTTCGAAATTGTATTTGGGCGAGTTCGTAAGAAAGGAAAACATCTTCCCTGCCGAATTTACGACGACGATCACGGTGAACAGAAACGAATTGATCGAAAGCGTGGAACGCGCGATTATTTTGATCCGCGGAGATAAAAATAACTTGATCGTGTTCGAAATGAAAAACGACGGCGCGCGGATCACGGCGAACTCCGAAATGGGGAACGTTGCGGAATTTGTGAACGCGGCGTTGCAAGGCAAAGAATTGAAGATCGCGATGAACGGAAAATATTTATTGGACGCGTTGAAAGCGCTTGAAGAAGAAAGCGTGGTGCTTTCTTTTAATACGCCCGTATCCCCGTTCACGGCGGAAAACGCAGAGAAAAAACAGAGCGAATATTTGATTTTGCCCGTAAGAACGAACGCGTAAGGGAAAATTTATAGATAAATTCCGAAAGAATTAAAAGAGTTTATTGCAAAATCGCTTGACGAAGTAATTGCAATCAGGTATAATATTTTAGGTATGCCGCCATAAATAAAGAGATTGCGGCAAAATGAAAAACGACAAAAAATCCAAAACAGGAGAAAGATCATGAAAAGAACTTATCAACCCAAGAAAAGACAAAAGAGCAAAGTACACGGTTTCCGTAAAAGAATGGCTACGACGGCAGGTAGAAACGTTCTGAAAAGACGCAGAAACAAGGGCAGAAAGAGATTGACCCACTAATAGAGAATGTAAAAACCGCCTCTATCGCAGGCGGTTTTCGCAAAATAAAGAAAGAATTTTTCAAAGGAAAAATTCCCCTTTTTTGAGGTGATTGAAATGAAATATGTAAGGTTGAAAAAACAATCGGATTTTCAAAAACTTTTCAAAAGCGGGAAGCGGATATTTTCCTCCTCTTTGACGATGATTATAAAACCGTCGAAAGAGCTTACGATGGGCATTTCGATCGGTAAAAAACACGGAAAAGCCGTGCAGAGGAACCGTATTAAGAGGTTGCTTCGAGAAAGTTTTGCCGCAACGGCGGACGAATGGCAGGGAAATTATCACGTCGTATTGATTCCGAAAGTGGCGGACGAATATTCTTTGAAAACGTTTAAGGCGCATTTACAATGGATGATCAAAAAAAACAAGCTGTAAGGGTGGATTTTTTGGCGCTGATCGTATACAACGCGCGGTTTTTGAGAAAACACGTTTTTAAACCCGTGCTTAAAATGCTCTGTATGCGACTCATCATTCTTTATCAAAAATATTTATCCCGTCATACCTGCCTGTATCGGCCCACGTGTTCGCAATACACGCTGGAAAGCATCAATAACTTGGGGGTAATACCGGGAATTTTGCTTGGATGCTGGCGAATTTTACGTTGTAATCCTCTATCAAAGGGCGGTTACGACCCCGCGCCGGAAAATCCGTTTTTGAAGCGGTGGGTGCTTTAAAAACAAAAAGGAAACGAAACGTATGCAACTTAGTCAATTATTAACAACCGTGGAAATTGCTCACTTCGGGCAGACTTTCGACGTTGCGCTCAACTGGATCGGGGAACTGATCAAAGGGCTGATCAACGGCGTGGGGATCGTGGGCGTGGGGGTCATCCTCTTTTCCGTTATTTTGAAATTGGTCGTTCTTCCGTTTGATATTTTTCAGCGTATTTCCATGCGCAAGCAAAATATCAAAATGAAAGAAAACCAAGAAAGAATGGAAAAATTGCAAAAGCAATACGCGAACAATAAAGACCTTTATAATCAAAAGGTGATGGAAATGTACAAAGAAAGCGGCATTTCCATGTTCTCGTCCTGCTTGCCGATGATTTTATCCATGGTCATCTTCTTCGTGGCGATCGGCGCGTTCAACTCTTATTCTCAGTATGCGAACATCCACAATTATAATCTTTTAGTCAACGCATATAACGAAAAGATCGAAGATTTTGCGCCCGAACAGGCGACGGAAGACAATATCCGTATCGAAAACGGCACCATTATTATTGAAGAAGCGGAAAAGCCCGTTCGTATCGAGATCTCCGTAAGCGCGGAGAACGAGGCGAACGCCGTGGAATATGCAAACAGCGTTTTGAAATACGAACAAAGAAACGAGGACGGCACGGTTGTGCTCGCAAAATATATAGCGGACGTTGAAAAGACGATCGTGATGTATCCTCAGCTTGACGTGGACGGAGACGATACGGACAGCGTAAGAATTTTTTTCCAGAATCAGGCAAGAAGCGCCGTTGTTGCGGCTTACGATACGCCCGAAAGAAAACAAAACACCGAATTTCTTTGGATCAAGAACGTATGGGCGACGGACGCGGCGTACGTGCACCCCGTGCTTGGATATTCGGAATTTACGGCGCAGCTTTCTTCGCGCAGCGATAAATTTTCGGTAAACGGCAGCGAAGTGGATTTTTCCAATATTACCAAATTCACGACGGCGTATAAGGAAACCTCTTACGAAGAAGTTACGAGAGGTCTTACAGCGCAAAAGAACGAAGAACCGAACGGTTACTTTATCTTGATCGCTTTGTCGATCGGTACGATTTTGTTGCAACAGTTCGTTTCGATGCGTTCGCAAAAGGAACAGCAGAAATATTCGTCGGTAGACGGTCAGGGCGCTAGCTCGCAAAAGACGACGATGGTGATTATGACGATCATGTTCGCCGTGTTCTCGTTTATGTATTCGGCGGCGTTCTCGATTTATATGATCACGAGCAATATCGTATCGTTGCTTTCCACGCTGATCATCAACAAGCTCGTGGATATTTCGATGAGCAAGAAAGAAGCGAAAGCGTTGCAGGAAAAATATAACCGCACGTTGCCCGGACAAACCGCGCCGACCGCGCAAAAGGGCAAGAAAAATAAAAAATAACAAAGAGATTGAAAAAAGTTTTTTTAAACTGTAAGGAGTAACTATGGAATACAAGGAATTTACCGGGAAAACGGTGGCGGAAGCGATCAAAACGGGGCTTGCGGAGCTTGGATTGACGGAAGAAACCGCCGATATCCAAGTATTGGAAGAAGGGAAAAGAAAGCTGTTCGGTTCGATCAAAGCGCGGGTAGCGATTGCGCCGATCGAAGCGGAAGAAGAGGAAGAAACGGCGGAAGAAGCCGTTGAAACGGAAGAAGCGGAAGCTGCTTTGGAAACGACGGAAAGCGGGGAAGAAACGGACGGAGAAAGAGCTGTGGCGTTTTTACAAGGGTTGTTTGAGATTTTGGAAATCGAAGCGGAAACGACGCTTGTATCCGAGGGCGATAAGATCGAGATTAACGTTGCGGCGGCGAATACGACGGCGATCATCGGCAAGCGAGGCGCGATGTTGGACGCGATCCAAACGCTCGCGGGGGCTGTGGCGAATACGGGCAGAGACGATTATAAGCGCGTAGTTGTCGATTGCGAAAACTATCGCGAAGCGAGAGAGGCTACCTTGCAAAGATTGGCGGAAGGCCTTGCGGCAAAAGCGATCCGTTTGGAAAAGAAGATCAAATTGGAGCCGATGAACCCGTATGAAAGAAGAATTATTCACGCGGCGCTTTCTTCTTACGAGGGCGTAAAGACGGAAAGCGAGGGAAAAGAACCCAACCGCTTCGTGGTGATCGTACCCGATAACGTAAGCGATCCCGACGCGCCTGCGATTCCCGCAAGATCGGAAAGAAGCGATCGCAGAGGCGGGAACGACAGAAGATACGGTCGCGGGGGCAGAGATAACCGCGGCGGAAGAGGCGGCAGAAACGACCGCGGCTATAAAAAGCCGTTTAGGGGCAACCGTCCTGCGGGCGGCAGCGGTGAATCGAGCGGCACGACGATGAAGAAATCTAGCGATTTCTTCGGCACGTTCCTTGGAAACAGCAAAGATTTATAAAAAAACAGCACTCCTTCGGGAGTGCTGTTCAGTTTTTAAGAACGCAGTTGGCGCAATTCCTTGCGCGCAAGCGCTTGACAAGTCGGTTGCGGCGTGCTATAATACTGCGCAGAAGGTTTTCGGAAAACACTTCTCTATAAAAAAACCGAGGTACGATACAATGAAAAATTTCCTTTCTACCAAACGGCTTTGCCGTGCGGGCGTCATCGCGGCTTTATACGCTGTGCTCACCTACGTGTTCGGAGCGCTTTCCCATAACGGGTTCGTGCAGATCCGACCAGCCGAGGCACTTTGTATATTGCCCCTTTTTTACGTAGAGGCGATCCTCGCGCTCTACGTAGGGTGTATGATTGCGAATCTAACTTCGCCGTTCGCCGTCTACGACGTACTGCTTGGCTCGCTCGCAACCTTACTTGCCGCGCTGTTGACGTATTTTATCGGCAAGCTTTTCAAAAAAGACTTCGCGCGCGTTGCCGTGGGCGGAATCCCGCCGATCGTTATAAACGCGTTGTTTATTCCCGTGATCATCGTGTTTTTATGCGGCGATATTTCTGCGGCGAACAGCCCCTTGGCGGCGTATTTCGCCGTGAGCGCTTCGCTTGCCGCAACGCAGAGCGTTTGGGTATACGCGCTTGGACTGCCGCTGTATTTTTTGATTAAGCGTTTGCGAGAAAAAGGTGTTGCCGCGTTTTGCGATCTGCCGTTAAAACGGTAAGAAAAAAATTCCCGTGAAGGGAATTTTTTTATGCGGTAAAATGAGTTTTTTTTGCGTTGAAAATATCATATAATACGTTGGCGATTCCCGAGGCGATCTGTTGCGACATTTTATAAACGAGCCGCAATCGTGTGGAATTGAACAGCGCGTAATTGCCGAGCGATTTTTCCGCAACCACGCCCATTACGGTGATATCCCCGAAGCTTCCTAGTTGTTTGTTTGCGCCTGCGCCCGGAGAAAGAGGTTCGTCGTTGACCTTGATCAATCCGATATCGTCCTTTTCGCCAACGGCGGCGTCGATGGCGACGACGGGGCTGTTCGGGTGCGTTTCTTTTAAAAATTTACTTAGATACTTAACTTCCTTTGCCGTGATGGGCGCGGCGAGCGTGCCGTAGATATACGCGCCGATTCCCTGCGTTTTGAAAGAAAGCATCGAGCCTGTCATAGGCCCCAAACTATCGCCGATGACCAGATCGCTGCCCACGCATACGATTACGGGCGGATTTTCCGTCAGATCAAACCCTGCCCCCGTCGTTTTTTGTTCCAAAAGCCGTTGCAAGGTGGCGGTGACGCCGTTTTCGGCGTACTGATTATAAAGATGAAAGGCGTATTCCAAGGCAAAAACCTCCCAAGGTTGATAGGATAATGATTGACAAAAAAAGCCTATGGTATACCTTGGATTGTTAAAACTTTGAAAAACCTTGTAAAAATTGTTGAAAAATGTTGTTAGGTGTGCTATAATAAACAAACAAGAGACTTTTTTATAAAAAAGGAGATTAAAAAGATGCTTGCGGCAGAATTTAATTGGGCTTACATAGCGGATATCGTTTTTATATTGATCCTCATTATTTGGGCGATCATCGACGCGCGAAAAGGCTTTATCACCTGCTTTTTCTCGTTTATTTCCACGATCGTAGCCGTTTTGGTGGTGGTGCTGTTTTCGGCTTCGATCACCGATTGGACGAACGGGCTGTTCGGTTTGCGGGATCTTCTCGGAGAGGGGATCGGCAACGGTTTGAGCAGCGTTGCGCCCTTTAATATCGATATTTCCACGGAAGGGATCGCAGAAACGATCGGTGCGCTGGCGTTGCCCGATTTCATCAAAGATGCCGTTTTGACGGAAGTAACGGCGGTGATCGAATCTGCGGGCATGGGAGGCTTGGAAGCGGGCACCTTGCTCGGTCAATTCGTCGGTCAAGAAATCGCGGGCTTCTTGGCTTCTACGATCTGTGCGATCGTGTTGTTCTTCCTCGTAAAATTGATCATGCTCATCGTGCGCGGAATCCTTAATAAAGTAGCGGAAAACGCGCCGATCTTCCAAAAGATCAATTTGATCGGCGGTATGTTCGTCGGTCTTTTCAAGGGTTTCCTTGCCGTTTGCGGTCTGCTTGCGATCCTGTCGCTGATCCCTGCGGAGGGCTTGGTGAACTTCTTCGATAGCACGCTGATGCTTGGAGGGCTGTATCACAACAACCCCATTATGGCGATCTTCGGATTATTTATGGCTTAAAAGAGAATACGTCAATTTTGCGCCGAGCGAAAGCTCGGCGTTATTTTTTAAGCAAAACTGGCAAAGGAAAAGCGTGCTTTGTGGAAAACTGTGAAAATTGTGGATAACCCGCAAATTTTTATTCACAAATTATTCATTTTTCAAGCCGAAAATCAATGAAAAAGACCTTAAAAAAAGGCGATTGTGGACAAATTCGGGTTTTCCACAGCAGAATTTTCTCAAATGTGGATAATTTTTTTAAGTTTTACACATTTTGTGGAAAAAAACGGGAAAAATACGCCTATTTTTTCAAAAAACAGTTGAAATTGTGGATAAATAGCCCGTTTTTGCACACCTTAAAAAAGATAGAAACTGCTTTTTTCGGTGGATAACTTGTAGAAATTTGTCGAAGAGTGTCAAAATATTTCGCGAAAAGCAAAAAAATTATGCACTTTTCCACAAACGTTCGTTCGGGGTGGCGTAGTTATCCACAATGAATAAACGGATTTAGGCTGAATAAAAGGAAAATGGGGGTGGATTGCTTGCTATGCAAGCGTGAATTTTTGCTTACGCTCAGTGAATTGCGCCGTTTTTCGTGAATTGCCGCCTTTCGGCGGCGTTGAGGCAGTTTTTTATACGAGATTGCCGCGGCGGCGGTGCCGCCCCGCAAAGAAAAGCCCTTTGAAAAAGCAACCGACAGGTTGCGCCCTACGGCGTTAGCCGTTATGCAACGCTCTGCGTTGTGTGATTGTTTTGTAAATGTTTTTAATTTTATAAAAGAAATGCTTGTAAAGCCGCGGATTTTATGATAAAATAGGTAAGAAGCTTGGGAAAAGCTGCATTTTTGCCGTCTAATTTCCCAATTTTTCGTTTATATATATTATATGGAAATAAACGCGCGTATACGCGCGCGTAATAGAGGAGTAAAAAGACCTTGAATAAGAAAACCAAAACAATTATTTGGATCGTCGTTGCGGTGCTGATCGTCGGCGTGGTGGCGTTCCTGCTGACCGATATTTTGACGGCGGCAAACGCGCTCGATTTTAGCGAGTTCCGCCAAAAGATCCTCGACGGCGAGATTGTAAAAGTGTATGCGAACGCGTTCGTTTGGACGGGCGAAGCGTACGATTCGGCGGGCAACGTGATCAAGAGCTATACCACGAATGCGCCCAGCATCCATTATTATGCCGATTGGGCGGCGTTTGAAGCGGAATTGACGGCTTTGAACGGCGGCAATCCCGTGCCTTTGGCGATTGAATTTGCCGATCCCAACGCGGGGAGCGCGCTTTCCAATCTGTTCCCGTTAATCAGTATCGCGATCGTGGCGCTCGTGTTCTTCCTGTTGATGCGCCAAATGACGGGCGGCAACGCCAAGGCAATGAGTATCGGCAAGACGAAAGCGCACGTGCAGAGCAATTTGAAGGTTCGCTTTTCCGACGTAGCGGGTGCGGAAGAAGAAAAAGAAGAATTGCAAGAAGTGGTGGAATTTTTGAAATCCCCCAAAAAATTTGCGGAGCTTGGCGCAAGAATCCCTGCGGGCGTATTGCTCGTCGGGCCTCCGGGAACGGGTAAAACGCTGTTTGCAAAAGCCGTTGCGGGGGAAGCGGGCGTGCCGTTCTTCTCGGTATCCGGTTCCGACTTTGTGGAAATGTACGTGGGCGTGGGCGCTTCGCGCGTTCGCGACCTGTTTGAAGTGGCGAAGAAAAATCAGCCTTGTATCATCTTTATCGACGAAATCGACGCCGTGGGCAGACGCCGCGGCGCGGGCCTTGGCGGCGGGCATGACGAGCGCGAACAAACGCTCAACCAGATTCTCGTGCAGATGGACGGTTTTGAGAGCAACGACGGCATTATCGTGATGGCGGCGACCAACCGCGCGGATATTCTCGACCCTGCTTTGCTTCGTCCCGGCCGTTTCGACCGTCAGATCAACGTGAACCTGCCCGACGTGAAAGGCAGAGAGCAGATTTTGAAAGTGCACGCGAGAAACAAACCCATCGCGCCTGACGTAAACTTCAAAACGGTGGCGAGAATTACGGCGGGATTTTCGGGCGCGGAGCTTGCCAACCTTTTGAACGAAGCGGCGATTTTGGCGGCGCGTGCGGGCAAGAAACTCATCGGTAATCACGAGCTTTACGAGGGCATCAACAAAGTGTTGATGGGGCCGCAGAAAAAGAGCCGCGTGGTAACCGAATCGGATAAACGCTGTACGGCGTATCACGAAGCGGGCCACGCGATCCTCGCTTGCCTTTGCAAGCATTGCGATCCCGTGCACGAAGTTACGATCATTCCCCGCGGCAACGCGGCGGGCTATACGATGACGCGCCCCGAAACGGACGATATGGACGTTTCGTATAATAAGCTCATCGATAATATTTGCATGACGCTGGGCGGGCGCGTTGCGGAAGAACTCGTCATTCACGACGTAACGACGGGCGCAAGCTCCGATCTGCAAAAGGTATCCTCGTTGGCGCGCCGAATGGTTACGCAATGGGGGATGAGCGATAAGCTCGGTTTGGTGGCGTACGATTCCGATCAACCCGTGTTTATGGGCATGGAATACGGCCATTCCGAACGCACCTATTCGCAAGAAACGGCTTCCGCGATCGATAACGAGGTTCGCCGTTTGATCAGTGAAGCGCACGAACGCGCAACCAAGCTGTTGCAGGAAAATCGCAGTATTTTAGATAATATGTCGCGCGTGCTCGTAGAGCGCGAAACGATTTATAACGAAGAAGTGGCGATGCTGATGAAAGGCGCGAGCTACACGGAAGTGATCGCGTATATGGACGGTGCGGACGATACCCGCCGTGAAAATCCTTTCGCGTTCGTAACCACGCCTTCGAGCGAGCATATCGTTGCGGACGATACGGAGAATACGACGAAATAAACGGTGAAAAAAGGGCAAAGCGGCGTTGCTTTGCCCTTTTTAAAAGTTTGTAGAGGGATTTTACAAGGAGAGGGCTATGCGTAGAGCGAAAAGCGGATTGTTAAAAGTGCAGTTTGAAGAAAAATCGGTGACGGTGGCTTCAATTATTTGCCGTGCGGAAAATACCTTTGATGAAAAGGAGCTTCGCCGCGTGGCGGCAAAATTCGTGTTGGACGGATTGCCGACGCTTTGCGTAAACGCTACCGAGGACGGGTTAGTTTTATTATCGGGCGAAAAGGAATATTTTGCGCTCGTGTTTGCGGCGGTGAAAACCGCGAATGTGAAAATTTATCGTTTTACGGACGCGGAAGCGGAGATCTTTACGGTTGCCGAGCAGATTAAAACGGGGAACTTATCCGCGATGGACGAGGCGTATGCGATGAAACGGCTTGTGCAGGATTACGGGTGTACGCAAGAAACGGTGGCGGCTCTCACGGGGAAATCCCGCCCTGCCGTAGCGAATACCTTGCGGCTTTTGACCCTTTCCCCCGAAGTGGTGGGTTTGATCGAAAGCGGCGCGCTTTCCGCAGGACACGCCCGCGCGCTTGTGAGAATGCCGCAAGAAAAGCAGTACGATTTTGCTTTAGCGGTGATCGAAAAGAAATTTACCGTCCGCGATACCGAAAAGGCGGCGCAGGCGTTTTTGGGCGAAGAAAAATCGCGCGCCCGTAAAAACGGCGGCGGCAGGGACGAGCTGAAAGCGTTCGTGGCGCGGCTTCGCGAGGTGTTGAAAACGAAAGTAACGCTGATTGGAAGCGAGGAAAAGGGCAAGATCGTGGTGGAATATTATTCCCGCGAGGATCTGTACCGTTTTGAAGAATTGTTGGAGAGACTGTAAACGATGGAAATTTCAATTACTTGTGAAAAATGCGGCAACGAGATATTGGTGGACTTGGACGATTTGAAAAAGACTTCTCATTGTCCGCATTGCAATACGCCGCTCGTGGAAGAAAAAAACGAGGGGGATATTTCCGCGGGGCGGTTTCCAAAAGAATTTCGAGTGGTGGGAGCGACTTTGGTCGGTTATGAGGGAACGGAGCAGGTCGTGGATATTCCCGAAGGGATCAAGGAATTGCATGGCAGGGGTTACGTTGGAATCTTTGCGCCCGATACCAAGACGATCCGTATTCCCGATTCCGTGTGCCGTATCGAAGGCAACCCTTTTTACGGGTGCGGTCGGCTGAAATACAACGAATACGACAACGCGCTGTATTTGGGCAACGAACGCCACCCGTATTTGGTATTGGTAAAAGCGAAAAGCCAATCGGTTACTTCTTGCGTTATCCACGAGCAAACGAAAATTATTTGCGAAGAGGCGTTTCGGCAGTGCGACAAGTTAAAGGAGATCGAATTTCCGCAAGGGCTGCTACAGATTGGGAAACAGGCGTTTGAATATTGCCGATTGGGAACGATCGAGATCCCCGCAAGCGTGCGGGAGATCGGCAAAAGTGCGATCGATTGCAAGGAAGCAACGGTACATAGCGCGGTGAAATTGGAGTCGTCCTCTTCCGTTAAAACGAAGTATAACGAATACGAAAACGGCTGTTATTTGGGCGACGAGGAAAATCCGTATCGGATCTTGGTGAGAGTTGCGCCAAAGTACGACCGTAATCATAAATCGGTCAAGGTGAAATTTCTCCGTTCGCACGAACGGACGGAAATATTGGCGGGCGGCTTTTACGGCGACGAGCATTTGGAAACGCTGGAGCTGACGGACGGGATCAAGGAAATCGGAAGTATGGCGTTTTACGGCAACGAACGGTTGAAAACGGTGCGATTGCCCGCCAAACTGGAAACGATCGGTACTTATGCTTTTTCCCATTGCGAAAATTTAAAGGAATTGCTTCTTCCCGATACGGTGAGATCGATCGGGGACGGGGCGTTTCAATATTGCGCGAAGCTGAAGCGCTTGGACGTGCCGAAGGGCGCGACGTTGGGGCATTATTTATTCAACTACTGTATTCGTTTGAGGGAAGCGAGCCTGCCTTGCGGAACAAACGGGGTGGGGGATCTATTTTGGAACTGTAAAAATCTGAGGAAGCTGAAGCTTTTCGGGAAAGGGATATTGAAAAGCGGATTTGTTTTTGGCGTAGAGTTCGCGCCGAAAAAATTGGAAACGGTGGAATTGGACGACGGCTTTACGGAAATTGCCCCTAATGCGTTTTGGGGGTGTAAAAGCTTGAAAAATATACGGCTCCCCGACAGCGTGAAGGTGATCGGGAGCGACGCGTTCCGCGATTGCGTAAGCTTAAAGCTCGTTGATCTGCCAAGCGGCGTAGAAAGAATTGAAAGCGGCGCGTTTTACGGCTGCAAACGGTTATCCCGTTGTTCGCTCGGTAACCGCTTGCGCGTTTTATACCTGAACGCCTTCGAGGGATGCAGAAGCTTGCATTCTGTTCGCTTCCCGAAAACTTTGCGGTATATAAGTCCGTCGATAATGTGTTCCACAAAGCTTCGGAAGGTGTATTTTGACGAACCGAACGGATGGTATCGGCGTTGGGGCAACGAGGACGAGCCGATCGACGCAGAGTCGCTTCAAGAACCCCGAAAGGCGGCGAGGGTTTTACGGAGACTTTTTGTGGATTGCTTTGTGCGCAAGGACGGGGAATAAGCCAAAAACAGGGGGGCAGGTATGAGAAACAAGAAAATAGAGTTTTTTGATAGTTGCCCGTGTTGCGGCAGGCGGTTGGCGTTTTACGAGGAGCATACGCAAACGGTAAAGAATTGCCCGTGTTGCGGCGCGCCGATACGCTTCGAGGCGGACGAGGAAGAATGTAAATACAGGATCTTCGCCGATCTTTCGGGCGAAAGCTTTTGCGAAGACGGGTTCGTTGTGGAAAACGGCGTTCTCGTTCGATACGAGGGCAAGGAAGAAAAAATCGCAACGCCTTTTGGCGTTTTGATGATCGGCGAAAAAGCGTTCGAAAACAATCGTTCGTTAAAAGAAATAACCGTTTCCGAGGGCGTACTGTATATCGGCACGGAAGCTTTTTCTCACGCGGAAAATATTCGCAAGCTAACGCTTCCGAGCGGGCTGTCGGCGATCGGAAATTGCGCTTTTTGGAACTGTCGGCGTTTGGAAAGCATTGCGGTGCCCGCGAGCGTGAGGGCAATGGGGTACGGGCTGTTTCACGGCTGCGAAAATTTGGAGAACGCGGAGTTGCCGATGGAAATACCATACGTTGGCGGCTGGATATACGGGTTTTGTAAACGGCTGAAACGCGCGGTCGTGCCAAGCGGGCGGCGAGAGGTGGATCATCATGATTTTTCTGAAAGCGAGCAGATCGAGGAGCTTGTGATCGGGCGCGGCGTACAAAGAATTCACGGATATATGTGCCATTTGAGAAAGCTTGCGCGCGTGTATTTTGAAGACCCTACGGGGTGGCAGACGCAAAACACGAATTTCGGGGGCGCAAGCAACGCCGAAGATATTCCCGAACGCGAATTGAAAAATCAAAAAAAAGCGGCGCAGAGAATTAAAAAGTTTTCGGGGATACAAGGAATGTGCCGCGCGGAAGCGCAGGATCTTGTTATGAGCTTAGACGATTGCTTGAAGCTTTGGGAAACGAAAGACTAAAAAACCGCGAAACCGAATAACGGTTTCGCGGTAGCGTTTTTATCGGGGGTTATAAAAGGAAGTAAAGAACGATTCCTACGGCGGAGAGCACAAGAAAGATTGACGATACGACGATAAAACCGACGGGCCTTTTGTTTTGATAGGTCGCCGATAAAATTACTGTGAGTAGGGAAAGGACGGCGCAAGCGCCCAGAAGATAGGGAATCAGCGCAAAGCAAAACGTTGTGGCAACGCTTGAAAAATCGCTGCTTGCCGTTAAAAAGTTCCAAAAGGAAGGCACGGCGTCGGGGGCGAATGCGAAGATCGTACCGAGCGTGCAAACCACCATTAAGATCAAAATCAAAAACCCGATTATAAATAACAGCCACGATAAAATCGGCATCGCCACGCAAAGCACGGCTAAAACGGCGGTAACGACCGTGCAAACGAAAGCCGCCGTCGTCCATTTTTCTTTTGCGGAAGAAGTTGTCGGTTTTTGGGGCGGTTGCCTATCTTCCCGTTCGTTCAAAACGGATAAATCCTTATCTTTCATAAGCCACCTCTTCGGTTCGTTTTTTGTATTATATCATAAAACGACGAAATTTTCAAGAGGGAAAGAAAAATTTCTTGCTTTTGGCAAAATACAATAATATATACACGCGTACGCGCGCGTAAGAGAAAAACCGCCTCGCGAGATTCGCGGGGCGGTTATACTTATTCGATTTCCAAAACTTTGCCCTTCCAAAGCAAGAACGCGATATCGAGCACCCAAGTGATCATCGTACCGGCAACCAGCCAGATGATTCCAAGCACCAGGTTGGGCGTATCGCCTTTTGCGATACGGTAGATGCCGTACATGATTCCGTCGATGCCGGGAAGCGCAAATACGATTTTCAGCCAAAGGGGAAGTTCGTCCATCCATTTTCTGAATTCAGCCATAATAAAAGCCTCCTGATTTTTTTTCTTATCTATATTATACTATATATTTTTCCTCTTTTCAACCCTTTGAGGAAAAATATTTTTAATTTTCTTTCGTTTGGTCGTTATCGTCGCGGGAAATAGGGTGCAAAAAATCTCCCTGCGGAGGCGTGGGGTTGCGTTTTTCTTCCGCCGCTTCCTGCCGATTTTTAAATATGAGCATCAACAAAAAGCTGACCCCGCCCAAAAGCACCAACCCTAGCACGTAGGGAAGCCCTAAAAAAGTACCCACGGGGAAGATCGCCGCAAGCGCCAAGGCGCAAATGACCGTGCAAATGATACGCAAAGTTTTCATACCGTTTTTCCACTCCTGTTCTTCCTTATTATAGCACGAACGGAAAGAAAAAAGCAAGCGAAACGCCTTGTTTCCGTTTTGCCGAATGCGTAAAACCCCTTTATTTTCAAGGGAAAAACGAGATTTTTTAAAAAACAAAAAAATTTTTTAAAAAATTTGAAAAAAGCTTGAAAATTTGCTTGACAAAGATATTTGGTTTGTGGTATATTATACAAGCTGTCGCCGAGAAAGGCACGGCAACCAAGCTGTCGCTTGGTAAAAGAAGATTAAAAATGGAATAAGAAAGAAATGAGATTTTATTTGACAAAATGCAAATAGAAAGGTAATTTCCGTTAATTTTTCAAAGTACTTGAAGAAACAAGTAACCTTGAAAGCAAGTCAGCAAAAAGATAACAAAGTTAGAGCCGTTGTTGCTTTAAGCAAAAGCAATGACTTTAAGCAATTAAACTTAAGAGTTTGATTCTGGCTCAGGATGAACGCTGGCGGCAT
>JAFTQB010000062.1 GCA_017462985.1 Clostridia bacterium | reverse complement strand
CGTGCCAATCGGCGTTATAGGTACGGGTAGTGCCGTCGGGATAGAGCGTGAGGATATATTCGTCCTTTTCGCCCGTTTGGATCACGTAAGTTTTTCCGTTTTCGCCCGCCACTTCCGTCATATCCGAAAAACCGACGTAGATCGTTTCCGTGCGCGTGGGTACGTAGCAATAGGGCACGCGTTCCGTTAAATCTTTATCGAAATAAAACCCGAAAGAAAGGTAGCCGTTCGTCGCTTGCAAAGCGTCGGAAATATACCCGTTCAGCATCAAATACGAAAGGGGCATATACGAGCTTTCGATAGGAATTTCCAGCTTGGAAACTTCCTCGTGCGTATCTTCCATCATCACCTTTCCGCCGATAAATTCCGTCGTTAAGGTATACGAATATTCCGCTTCCGAAAAATTGATCGCGGGGAATTGCCCATCTGCAAAGATCCAATCGGCTTCCGTCCAATACAAAAGGGATTTCACCGTGGAACTATCCTTTAAGTTATAAGTAGCGTTTTGCCCGTCGAGAACGAACAGGGAATTTCTCGGCGTATAGCACTTTGCAAACACGTCTTTCGTGCCGCTCGGATCAGCATAACCGATCAGCTCGCCTGTATGCGCGTCGTCCTTATCTCCGCCCGAAAGCACCTCTGCGTAGCTTTCACCCGTAGCAAAGCAGTTGGAAACGATCGTGTCGTTTTCCGCGTAGCCGATCAAGCCGCCCGCGCTCGCCTGTTGGTATTGTTCCAAAAGGTTTTCGCCTAGATCGTAAACGGCGTTCGCGTTGCCCGTCGCGTAACAGTTGGTAACGGAAGTGTAAGAACCGAGTCTGCCGATCAAGCCGCCCGCTTCCATTGGACCGACAATATCGCAATGCGCGTGGCAGTTGACGATATCCACGGAAGAATACTGTTCGTTGCTCAGCGTATACCCCACCAAGCCGCCTGCCGACATCACGTAGCCTTCGGCGTTGATGATCGCGTCCACGCTCGTATAGGTGAGCGAAGAAACGTAGCGAATACCCATGCTCGTATCGTAAATGGATTGCAATACGCCGACGAAACCGCCGATCATGGAAAGATTGCCCGCGCCGTCACGGTCGCCCGTAACGTTCAGTTCGCCGTTTTTCGCCGTACAAACGAGAATTCTCGCGCCCGTACCGAAGCCCATCATCGAACCGCAGTAAATAAATTTATTCGTTGCGCCCGCCGCTTGGGAAAGATCGGCGTTGATGGTGTAGTTTTCGATGTTCAAATTATAAATCGTCCCCGAATTGGAATCGCTCGCGACGGAGGAAACCAACCCGAACAATCCCACGTAGTTGGATTTATGGGAATCGATCACGAAATTTTTGATCGTGTAGCCCATACCGTTGATATAGCCGCCGAAAAACGAATAATCGGTGCTGCCGTCGC
Organism: Clostridia bacterium; assembly: GCA_017462985.1. Lineage (GTDB taxonomy): Bacteria > Bacillota > Clostridia > Christensenellales > Borkfalkiaceae > Scatosoma. The sequence goes on along the minus strand of JAFTQB010000062.1, from coordinate 42,655 downwards.
CGATGATCTCCATCTTTTCGCCTTTAAAATCAATGTCGTTTTCCAATTGATAATACGCGGTAACGTATTGCGTTACGCCTTTATTGATTTGCTGCGCCACAAACACGAGGTCGGCGGGGGTATCGATAAAATACACGTCCGTAACCGTGCCCGTACCCGAAAGGGAAGGAACGGCTTCCACGATCCCGCTCACGGAAACGGTGGTTTCGCCTTTCACGGGGAAGGTGTATTCGCCCGCGTCGTTGGGGGAAATGCGTTCGCCGTTGACGGTAACAACGGGCGAACCGCCGTAGAACGCGCCGATATCAAGCGAAAAAGTTACTTTATCCGAATGTCGTACGTAATCGCCCGAAGCAATATCGTTGGATACGATCTGATAACCCTCGCCGTTGACGAAGTTGACTGCGTACGATTCGTCGGGAACGTAATACGCTTCCAACGTCATATCGGAAGAAACCACGCTGTCGAAAGTATATTCCGCGCCGTCGTATTCCCAATACAGGAAGCGGTATCCCTCAAGCTGGGGCGTATCTACGCTGTCGGGGGATACGGGCGCGTCCTTTTCCACAACCACCTCGATTTGATTTTTACCGTTTGAAAAAGTTCCCGTTTTTGCGTCGAACGTAACGACGTAACCGTCGGGCTTGCACGAGGCGAAGCCCAAAGCCGCAAATACGCAGCTCAAGGCAACAAGTATGGAAAGCAAAAATTTTTTCATAGCGAAAGCTCCTGATCGTTTCGTGATAATAATACGATTTTATTATACTATAAATCGTGAAAAAACACAACGGTTTTTTACGAGCAACGCGTTATTTTCTTCGATTTTTCATAAAAAAACGCAAGGGATTTTTTTCCTTAGCGAAAACGGGCAAATTGCTTGACAGTTTTTGTCGTTATATTATATAATATAACGGCAAAAGAAATCGAAAAAGGAGGGGCGTATGGCAGAAAAAGGTAAAAAAATCAGGCTTGTGTATTCCATCGTATTCAGCGTGTGTACGGTGGCGCTCGGCGCGCTGTTTTTAACGCGGCTTTGGGGCGTTTATCTTTCCAATCTCACGGGCGTGGAAAGCGATACCTATTCCCGCGAGATCGTGGGTGAGCAGCTTGCGTTTTTATTGCCGTTTTGTCTCGTTTGGCTTGTGCTGGCGATCGGCGCGTTCGCGCTTTCGATCGCGTTTCCCGCGCAGGAAAAATTACAGTATCGGGACGATCGGCTCACGCTGAAAAGATTGCAAAAACGCTTGCCCGAAAATTTTGGCGGTGAGCTTGGAGCGGAACGGGAAAAATTGCAATCGAGCGTTCGGCTCCGCATGATTTTGCGCCTTACCCTTTTAGGTCTTTCGGCTGTCTGCTTGATCTTGCTTCTCGTTTATCTGTTTACTCCCGCGAATTTCCCCAAAGGGGATATCAACGGCGCGGTGATCTCGGCGGTGGCGTACGCGCTTCCCCTGTGTATCGGGCTGTTCTTGGTGGCGGTCGGCGTGGAGGTTTTCGAGCGTACCGCCTTGAAAAAGGAACTTGACTTGGCGAAAGTCTTGGCGGCGGGCGCGGCGAAGCAGGGCTTGAAGCCCGCGGAAAGCAAAGAAAAAAAGCCGCGCTTTTGGCAAACGGAAAGGTTTCTGTTTTGGGTGCGGATCGCCGTGGGCGCTGCGGCGGTTGCAATGCTGATTGTCGGATTGTTTAACGGCGGCGTGATCGACGTACTCAATAAAGCGATCGCTATTTGTACCGAATGTATAGGATTGGGCTAAGCGTATGAAGAAATTTTTTCAAAAATTAAAAGCGTGGTGGGATAGGGTGAAGCCTTCCAAGCGCCGCTTGATACAGGTGTATACCGCGCTTTTGTATAACGCGAATATCAAGGGCTTTATCACGGGCAGTATCTATACGGGCAATTCCAAGCTCGCTTGCTTGCCCGGACTGAATTGCTATTCTTGTCCCGGCGCCGTGGGCGCTTGCCCGTTGGGGAGCTTGCAAAACGCGCTCGCCGCGTCCCATACCCGCGCGCCCGTGTACGTGCTCGGCATTATCGTATTGTTCGGGCTGATCTTGGGCAGAACGATCTGCGGATTTTTATGCCCCGTGGGTCTTGGGCAGGAATTGTTGTATAAGATCAAGACCCCGAAGCTGAAAAAGAGCAAATTTACGCGGATTTTATCCTATTTGAAATACGTAATCTTGATTGCGTTCGTCGTTGCGATGCCGATCGTATTTGCAGGCAACGGCGCGGGCGCAGTTCCCGCGTTTTGCAAATACATATGCCCCGCGGGCACTTTTGAAGGCGCGATCGGGTTATTATCCAATCCCGCAAACGGCGACCAATTTGCACAGCTCAATATCCTTTTCACTTGGAAAATGGCGGTGCTCATCGCGATCATCGTTGCCTGTATTTTTATCTTCCGTTCTTTTTGCAGATTTCTTTGCCCCTTGGGCGCGATCTACGGATTTTTTTCCAAGATCGCGTTGCTCGGCGTAAAGCTCGATAAAAATAAGTGTACCGATTGCGGGCTTTGTATTGCGGCGTGCAAAATGGATATCAAAACGGTGGGCGATCACGAATGTATCCAATGCGGCGAATGTATGAAAGTCTGCCCCGCAAAAGCGATTTCTTGGAAAGGCAGTAAACTGTTTGTAAAGGAAAACCAACTCGACGCGCCTACGGCGGAGGGAAAGCCGCTGACGGCGCTCTTGGCGAAAACCGAACAGGCGGAAGAGGCTGCGGAAGCGAACGAAACGGTTGCCGTTGCGGCTACGCCCACGGCAAAGCAAAAGGAAACGCGGCGCAATAAAATTTTGGAAGGCGTTGCTTGGGGCTTGGCGGGAGCAGTGCTCGTAGGCTCGCTTGTGTATTTCAATTTTATCGAACAGCCTGTGGAAAAGGTGGACGCGAGCGGGATCGTGGGAAAGGTATGTCCCGATTTCACGCTTTCTGCGCTCAGCGATCTGGACGAGGATTTTTCGCTGAGCGAAGCGAAAGGCAAGGTGGTGGTGCTGAATTTCTGGCACGTGAACTGTTCGAGCTGTATTGCGGAAATGCCCGAATTTAACGAATTGCAGGAAGCGTACGCCGATACGGTGGAAGTGGTGATCGTTTACCGCTATAACGACTTTGATCACCGCAACGGCGTGAAGCATCGCAAAAACGAATGGTCGGAATTTTCTTTAAATTACGTCGTAGATACGCCCGTGAATTGGGTGATCGGAAGCGACGAGGTGTTGGAAGAGGGAAAAACGCTGTTTGAAAGCTTCGGCGGTACGGATACTTGGCCGCAAACGGTGATCCTCGACGAGGACGGCGTGATCCGCGATTATCATATCGGCTCGACAAACTACGAAAAGTTATCGTATAAAGTGAACGAATTGTTAGGGGATTGAAAAGGATTTTTTTCGCGCTACGCTCCTTCGCAATGACACCTTCTAACCGTCATTGCGAGCGAAACGAAGTGAAGCGTGGCAATCTCATAAAAAATCTAGCCATATAATCATAAGTATACAATGTATTACGTATATATATTGACCAATAAATCGAATAGCGTTTTATATACGGGCGTTACGAACGACTTATTACGGCGTTTAGAGGAACATAGAGCAAAGTTGAGCGCGGAAAGCTTTACGGCGAAATACAATATAAATAAGCTTGTGTATTATGAAACAACCGAAAGTGTAGACGGCGCGATCTTACGCGAAAAGCAGATCAAAGCGGGTTCACGCGCCAAGAAAAGGGCTTTGATTGAAAGCGAAAATCCCGAATGGGAAGATTTGTCAAAAGAGTTTGAATAATAAATAAGGCAAGATTTTGTACGAGATTGCCACGGCTTTCCCACGCTGTCATTGCGAGCGAAGCGCGGCAATCCCGTGGGAAAGCCTCGCAATGACAGTACGGGTGAGCTTTTCGACATATGCGAAAGTCGCTATAAACCGTAGCCGCAGTCTCTGCGTGCGTGGCAATCTCATAAAAATAATGCGATAGAAAAAAACAAAAAAGCAAGAGCGAAAAACTCTTGCTTTTTGTTTTGCGTTTAGTGCTTATGCAGCCGTTGCGGGCGTGAACGTTACGGTGAACGAACCCGTCATCGTCGTTGCATCATATTCTGCCGCCGTAAGGCAAAGATATACAACTTCTTCATATTCAGATACGGTAACAGTACCAGTCAAAGACCCCTCGCAAACGGGTTGGTTAGGTTGCCAAGAACCGTAATTTGCTGCGGTTAAAACCATAGAAGTTGCGTCCGTTAATGTGATCGTTAACGTACCGTTTTGAGCGTTAGTGTTCGTAAACTTGAACCAATAAACCGTTTGCCCGTCTACGGTTGCCGTATTCGCTGCCGTTAAGCTTACTTCAACAGCGGCACTTGCGTTAGAACCTGCGGGAGCCGTATATGCTGTAACAACTACGTCAACGGTGAGTTCAGCTGCGGACGTATTCGTAAGGCATACGGTCAACGGATAATACATTCCAGGACCCATCATTTGGGGTTCTGCATAAGCGACTACTTCACCTGCTTGAACGGTAACGGGCATCATGCCTTGACGGTAGTAAGCGGTGCAACCCGTGGGAACGGTGAACGCAAGCTGTCCTTGCAGGTTGATATAGTAAGAAGCACCGCTTGCAAGCGTTATATCTTCAAGAGTGGTTGCCGTCGATACAGCCTTAGGATTTGCTTCAACGCCTTCGGGAGGATCGGCATAGGTCAACGTCCAATCAGCAGCTTCCGTGCCCGTATTGACTACTTTAACGGTGAAATTCAAACCGGAAACGATAAGAGAATCCACTTCGGTGCCGTAATCGTCGATTTTTACAACGCAGTTGTCCGCTTGCGTAGCAACGGTGAATTGTTTTGCTTCGTATACATAATTATCGTATTGATAATACCATGTACCGACGGGAGTAGAGGTCGTCAAAGGATTTGCCGCGTTTTCGCCGCCGATCACGAAAGGACCTTGTTCGGAGCCGTCGACCCATTTTGCGTAGAAAGTCATATCCGCAGCAGTGCTAGTTACGTAATATTCGTAGGTTCCTGCATCCAAAGTGAGTTCGTTGCCAAAAGCAACGGCGGTGCCGTCAGCGTCTTCGATTGCCAAAACGCCGTCTTCAGCGTAGGTGGTAAATTTCAGCGTACCCGCCGCTTGCATCGTCAACGTGTATTTCGTGATACCGACGGAAGTGGTGTTGTAAGTATCAAGATCAGCCGTGTAGGGGTTGCCTTCTTCGCCTTGGGGAATGAGCGACATATTGATCGTATAAGTATATGTGCCGACTTCAGTAGTAACTTCTTCTGCTTGTTCATAAGGAAGAGCGTTCATTACGGTAAGTTCGTAAGCTTTATCTTCCTCGGTGGTAAAGGTCGCAACGCCGTTGGTGATCGTTGCTTCTTTGCATACGTCGCCGTTGCAATATTGCAAATACCAATCCGTAGGAGCCGTTGCTTCTGCGGGAAGCTCTACGTTTACCGTATAGGTATAAGTAGTAGGCGTGTGGTTGTCGTCGTTGTTGCTGTTATCGCAAGCAACGGCTGTGCCGAGTGCCGCGAGCATCGTCAAGGACAATGCCGCAATAGCATACTTTTTAAAGTTTGCCATAAGAGATACCTCCAAAAATATATTTTTTCTATCGTTTTTTATAGATTTATAATTTACGTAGAACTCGATTGTTAAATGAATAAATCTATTTTATATTATCATTTTATCACATTTTCCGTGGCAAATCAATCGATTTTAATGATAATTTAATAAAAAATTGAAAAATAACAGTTTTTTTGCGGGGATTTTACGAAAATTTGGTTGTGTTTTATACGAGATTGCCACGGCTTTAAAGTGAATTGCTTGCAATGCAAGCGTGAATTTTCGCTAACGCTCAGTGAATTGCGCTTCGCGCGTGAATTGCAACGCTTCGCGTTGCGTTGCGGAAAAATCCAAACTGTCATTGCGAGCGAAACGAAGTGAAGCGCGGCAATCTCATAAAATATTTCCATAACGCCATTGCCATTAGGCAATCAATTCACAAATAAAGCCCGCATTATAAAAAATATTCTCCAAGCACAAACGCGCTTGGAGAATAAGATTTTTATTTCGTTATCGAGAACGTTACGTCGCTTCCCGTGAACGAATTATCGATCGTGTCGGGAATATTCCAACTAATATAAAGATAATAGGTGGTTCCCGCCGTAAGCGAAACGCTGAACGGGTTGCTATCCATCGTGCTTCCGAGTGCATTGTTGCCTGTGGACGGCGAGGAATAAACTTTTAAAACGTTTTTCGAACTGTCCCCGATCGAGAACGTATAAGAACCGCTTTCCGTCGGCTTGAAAGTGATCCACATCGAACCGTTATAGAACATATCAAGCATCGGTTGCGCCGCTAAGAAACGGGTGTGCGTTCCGATTTCATCGATCGAATAAGGATTCGTTGCCGAGCCGTCGGGTTCTGCGTTCGCGCTTACGAAGCTCAGCTCAAATTCAAGCTCTTTCGCTTCCGAAGGAATGATCACCGCTTCTTCGCCAGTGCCGAGGTCGTTATTCGCGTTGCTCTTTTCCACCATTCTGCGGAAAGTGAAGCGGATAACGTCGCCCTTGTTCACTTCCAAACTGTGCGTCAGCGAAACGGCATAATCTTGGGGCATATTCGGCTCTTCCGCCGTGAACGGCGTTGCCGTAAAGAGGTGCGTATAGGCGTTTTGCGTTTCGTTATAGATCACCGTATATACGGAATTGGTTTTCAATTCGATCGCCAGCGTGCCGTCGTCGGGGGCTTCGTAGGCGTAATAGGTTGCGCCGTACCAAGTGTTTGCTTCGTCCTCAATAAACGGGATCGTAGAGGTTACCACGCCGTCGGAGGTCAATACGATCGGATTTTCGTAAGAGGATAATTTTTCCTCGCCGCCTTCCTCGGGCGGGAGAGTATCCCCCTCTTTTACTACGATCACGTCGAACCAACGCATCAGATTATCTACGGCGGAAAGTTGGAATTCATAGCCGCTTTGCGGTACGTTTACGATAATATCAAAGCCTTCGCCCGTACCTGCGGAAGTAGCCGCGCCGTTCACCGTATAATAAATTTTTGCGTCGTTTTTGCCGTCGCCTACCGAATAGATACGATAGTTGCCCGCCGCCATTTTAATCTTATAATAAGTTTTCGCGCCGCCGAACGGGGTGATCAAGCTGATGCGGCAACGCTGTGTGATCAGATTCGGGTTTTCCGCCGTGCCCGCTTCGTAGCCGTAATAATAGCAGGGCGCAAGCCAACGACACTCTTTTTCCACGCTGTCGTCGATATTGACGTCGTTGTTTTGCATTACGATATAATAATACAAAAATTCTTTCAGCTCTTTCGTTACGCCGTACACGCCGTCGCTGTTCACGTATTGAGGATATACCTCGTCGATCAGCTCGTTATAATCCTTATAATACAGCGTTCCGTCCTCTTTTTCAAAAGTCAGGTAATACATTTGCGGCATCGTATCGTTCGCCGTTTCGAACGTCGCGCCCGCTTCGCCCGCCATTCTCGCAAAAAGCCGACTGGGATTGGTCGTCAGCTTTACCACGAGCGTGGGGCCGTCCGCGCCGCCGATATGAAAAAATCCGTCCGTTTCGTTATAGACGATCGTCGAATCGTAGGGCGCTTCCACGAGGTTGAGATTTTCGGCTCCCTCTGCGTATTGCGTTAAGTTTTCGCTCGTTTTCACTTCCACGCGCTCGTATTCGATCTCTTTCGTGAACTCGTCGGAAATTTTGGTGAAGGTGAGGTTGAACGTTACGGGGTAGCTATCCGCGCGTGCTTTTACGCCGATCGTTTCGCGAATGTATTCGCTATAATATTTATCGGTAAATTCAAATTCGCGGTAGAAATTTTTATTCGTCTCCGAGCGGTTGTCGGCGTCCTTTTCGGTATCCGCGAAATAGTCGGCGTAGCCCTTGAGCACGGTATCCGCGCTGCCTGTCGTGAATACGGCGAACGTACCCGTGCTGTCGGGATCAAGGTTAAAGAACAGTTCCTCGTCCGCGCTCGCGATCGTAACGGAATAGGTGCCGTAGGGCGTTTCGTATCTTCCGCTTTCGCCCACGTCGGGGGAAGAGGGAAATTGACTACCGTCGCCCGCCGTAAAAGTGCTGAGCGTAGGCGCGCCTAAATTGATCGTTAAGTCTTGATTTTTTAAGGTATAGCTTTCCGCCGTATAGCCCGCGGGCAGGTTGGAAAGCGTTACGCCGTATTCCGCGTTCGGTGCGGTGAACGAGGCGGAGCCGTTTTGGTCGGTTTTTGCCGAATATTCATTTTCGCCCGAAGTGAGCGTGATCTGCGTGTGAACGGCGGGAGAGCCGTCCTGCAAAAGCACGCGTACGGTATACGATTGTTCGCCGCAAGCGGCAAGCCCCAAAAGACTCGTGCCGAGGAGTGCGGAGCAAGCGAGAATACTCAGCGTTTTCGTCGTTTTTTTCATCTGTTTCCGTCCTCCTTAATTATTTTCCGCCGCCGTAGGCGCGGGGTTGCAATCGTGATCGGCTTCCATAGGCCCCAAGTGCTTATGATAATAGCAAAGCAATTGCCAAGCCGTTTCGTACGCTTCGGCAAAGCCGTATTTGATCGTAAATACTTCCAAAATATTTCTCAGCTTTTCGTCCACCTTCACGTAGCCGTACAGCTCGCCTTCCATTTGATACGCTTCGTTCAAATATCCGAGCATATCGCGCGTATAGTTGGGATAGAACGTGCCGTTTTCGCGGCGGTCGTACGAAAAGTCGAAGCCTTCGCCCTCGTGCTTCGTGCCGTTCAAGACGATATTATAGATCGTTTGACCGGGCAGGAACGGCGTGGAGTTGAATACGTCGAGATAGATATACGAGCCGAGAGAGCCGTCCTCGCGCACCGCGCGGTAGTAGCCGTCCCCGTCGAGCGCGACTTCGATCGCGTCGGGTACGTAGATCTGACCCGTCGTTTCGCTGAACGTATAAGGACCGAGCGCGGCGTTTGTGAAATGATCGAGCTGTTCTCCGAGATAATCAATGCCGACGTTGAACGAGCCGACTCCGTAAATATCGTTATACGCGCAAACGATATAATAGGTTTCGCCCGCTTTGAGGTATTCGGTGAAATAGAAATTGCCGTCGCCGATCGTAAAGTTTTCGTCGCATTCGGCTACGAGGGCTTCCTTGTGATCGTAGATCCAGCCGATTGTGTCCGTTTTCGTCGCGAGCGAACGAACGTAGTATACGCCCGATTTTTCGGGAATGAATTCATAGCGATAGCCGCGCGGGATCAACCCCGATTTTTCAACGTTGACGGTAAACGTCGCCGTATCTTGCAATTGGTTGTTCGCGTCGCGCATGGTTACGGGGATCGCGGATTGGAAGGAAATGCCCAAAATGGGATTTGCCATAGCGTCGGACGTTCCGTAATGATCGTAATAAACGCAAAGCTCCAACCATTCGATATTGTCTTTTTCCGTGCCCGTTTTGCCGTCCTCGTCGTAACCGCCCTTGCCGAACGCGCTCTTTTCCGTTACGAGTTCCAAAAGGTATTTCAGTTCTTTGGTAACGGGCGTATAGCCGACGTCGGAATTAACGCACAGCCACGCGTAATTATCGAAAATACTGCCGTAATCGAAGCCATCGAATACGCAATAGCCGTTATAAGCGAGTTGATAAACGCTGTAATTGATGTTCCAATACGAGCCGTATTGAATGTTCGCCAAAAGCAGGGGGCCGTCCGCCGCGCCCACGTGATAGTATTCGTCCGCTTCGTTGTAGACGATATCCACGTAGTGTTCGTAGCGGGGAAGCGCGTCGCCGCCGACGGGCAAGCTCGCCGCGTGGCGCAAAATGTTCGTGCCCGTTTCCTTTTCGTCGGGCGTGAGAAGGGTATCGCCGTCCTCGTAATCGATCACGCGGAGATTGTTCACATAAACGGTATCGTCCATAATATCGTCCGCATAATCTTTGTTATAAATTAAAACCACGGTATATTCCTGCGCGGTCGTTTCCGAAGCCGTTTGCGGATCGGGCGCGAACGCATAGCAGGTCTTCCATTGTTCGTCTTCCAAATATTCGGTGTTTCCGAAAGAATCGGTACGGCTCTTCGGACCCGAAAGCTGATGAACGATCGTGTCGTCCACCTTTACGCTCAAAATATCGCAGTCGTATTCGCAGCTCGCCTTATAATCGAAAGCAAGAATTTGACCTTTTTTCAGCGATACTTTAAAATAAACAACTGCGAACGAATAATCGAGGTCGATCGTGGAGTTGCTCGGAAGAGAAGCGGAGTTGGAGGGCTGAATACTGTTCCCATCCTCGGAAACGATCCAAGGCCACGCGTATTCGTAATCGCCCGTGATCGACGCGTCCGCCGCTTTGTATTCCACGGTGAAGTTTTCGCCGTTTGCCGCCGCTCCCAGCTGCGCGGAAGTGGGCATCGTTACGTTTTCGGGCTTGGGCATTTGCGATCCCGTAGAACCGTCGCCGTCTTCCCCGCCGTCCGTGCCGCCCGAACCGCTTCCAAAATCCGTTTCGGGAACGTAATTGTCGGCAACGTAGGTGGATAACAGCCCGCGAATTTCCGTTGCGTCCTCAAACGCGCCGACTTCCCCCCAAACCATTACGCCGAAACGGTCGATAATAAAGGTGGCGGGAACGGAGCCTCGTAAGTTGGGATTTTCCGAATAATTCGTGAATGCCGACCAAATATTCGCGCCCTCGTTGCCGTTGACCATGGGAATGGTGAGCGGCGTGGGGAAATCGTCCTCGCGGTAGGATTTTAACGAACGGTTGGTATCGGAAGTATGAACGCTGACGGAAAGGAAAGCCACCTCGTCGCCGTATTCCTCGTACGCCGTTTGCAGATAGGGGAATTCGGTGGCGCAAGGGCCGCAGCCGTCGTAGAAAAAGTTCAAGAGCACCGCTTTCTTTTCTTCGAGGATATCGATGAGGTTATGGGTGGCGCCGTCGATATCCTTCAAGGTGAAATCGTACATAACGTCGCCCTTTTGATAAGTAAAGTTTTCGGGGAACGCTTCTTGAATGATTTCGATATCCAGCGTAATGGGTACGGTAGAGCCTTTTTTATCCGTTCGGTATTGCGCTTCGAAATCCTTTGCGTAGCCCTTGGGAATATTTGTTACGACGATATCGTAGTTATCGGGGCGGAGCTTAAACACCGCTTCTCCCGAGGCGTTCGTCGTCGCCGAGTCTACTTTTACTTCGCCGTCGTACGCGTCCACCGTAACGTTCCCGACGGGCGCGCCGATGATCGATTGTACTTTTACGGTGTAGTTGATGGCTTGGTTGCCGCTCGTCGCGTCGTCGCACGCCGCAAACGAAACCGCCGTAGCGGTCAGCGCAAGCGTTGCGCAAACGAATGAACCGAGTATTTTTCTCATTGAGTACCTCCTCAATTTTAGCATATATTATTTGTCGCGCGCAAAGGGTAGCCGCAGCGGCTTGAAAAACCCAAGGCGTATAATAAACCTATTATAACAATCTTATTCTACCACATTTACGATCAAAACGCAACCGATTTTATTTTACGATTGTATTTTTTTATAAAATTTCGCCTAATTATCAAAAATATTGATTGATAAACGGAAAATTTTTTTAAAATCACCGTTGACAAGCGGGGAAAGTTATGATAAAATAGTTAAAATTATACAAAAATTATCATTGGGGTAGTTTATGGTAAACGGAAAATTCGGAAAATGGAATTGGACGATCTTATTGCTGTTCGGGTTGGTCGGACAGATCGCGTGGTCGGTGGAAAATATGTATTTCAACCTGTTCGTCTACAACACCGTGGCGAAAGATCTCAACGCCGTAACGCTCATGGTCCAGCTCAGCGGGGTGGTGGCAACGGTAGCCACGCTTTTTGCGGGTACGCTTTCCGATAAAACGGGCAACCGCCGCGCGTTTTTATGCTGGGGATACGCGATCTGGGGCGTTACCGTCGCTCTGTTTGGAATGCTTTCCCCGAATTTGACGCAAACGGTTTTGGGCGTGGATCTACAAACGGCAATCCAAATCACGCTTGTCGCCGTCGTCGTGGGCGATTGCGTAATGACGCTCTTCGGCTCTACGGCGAACGACGCCGCCTTTAACGCTTGGGTAACGGACAACACGCAAAGCGAATACCGCGGCGGCGTGGAGGGCGTGCTTTCCATTTTGCCTTTGGCGGCAATGCTGATCGTCGCGGGCGGCTTCGGGATCTTGGTGGACGCGATCGGGTATCAGCTTTTGTTCTTGCTGCTCGGCGTCGTCATTTCCCTTTGCGGTTTTGCGGGTCTTTTCTTTGTGAAAGACAGCCCAAGACTTGCAAAAAGCGGCAGCTTTAAAGATATTTTCTATGGATTCAAACCCTCCGTCGTTAAAGGGAACAAGCCTTTTTATCTCACCCTTTGCTTGGTGCTCGTTTACGGCGTGGCTTGTCAGATCTTTATGCCGTATATGATCATTTATATGAAAGAATATCTCGGCTTTTCCGTCCTTGAATACAGCGCGGTTTTCGCCGTGGCGATCGTCGCGGGCGCGGCTGTCAACCTGTGGCTTACGCGGCTTTCGGATAAAAAGGACAAGGTGGATATGCTCTATCTCGCCGTGGCGATCATGGCGGCGGGGCTGTTGGGCATGTATTTTGCAAAAGATATGGGCAAAATTGCCGATCTTATATTGTTCGGCGTGTTCGGGTTCGTGATGATTACGGGCTATATCCTCGTTTCCGCGCTTTGCGGATCGACGGTGCGCGATTATACTCCCGAAAACGCGGTGGGAAAATTGCAGGGTGTGAGAATGGTGTTCAGCGTACTTATTCCTATGGTGGTAGGTCCGCTCATCGGCAACGCCATCAACGCTGCGAGAAATATTCCCTTGCCCGATCAAGGTTCGGCGGATATGATGACGACGCGGTTTATCCCCGCGCCCGAAATTTTCTTGGCTGCGGCGATCGTAACGCTTTGTATGCTCGCGCTCATTCCCATCTTGAAAAAAGTAACCAAAAAGGAGAACGGCGATGGTTCGATTAAAATCTGATTACGAAGTGGGAGAAATTCCTTTAAGCGAATATCCCCGCCCGCAAATGCGGCGGGAAAGCTACCTTTGTTTGAACGGCGTTTGGCGCTATCAAAAAGTGAAAGGCGGGGAGCAGATACAGGGCGAATGGAAAAATATCCTCGTGCCCTTTTCGCCTGAAAGCCTGAATAGCGGCGTAGAAGAAGGATTTACGCTCGGTCGGGGCGAAACGCTCGTATACGAGCGGGAGTTTATTGCGACGAAAGAATTTTTGAAAGGCGCGACGATGCTGCATTTCGGCGCGGTCGATCAGATATGTGAAGTGTTTTTAAACGGCGTGTGCGTATGCGCGCACGATAGCGGTTTTACGCCGTTTTGTATCGACGTAACCGCTGCGATCAAAGAGGGCGAAAACCTGTTGCGGGTGGAATGCGTGGACGAAACGGAAGCGACGGAGCGCGTGCGCGGCAAGCAGAGCACCCGCCCCGGAACGATCTGGTATACGGCGCAAAGCGGCATTTGGCAAACGGTTTGGTTGGAAAGCGCGCCCGAAAAATATATCAAATCGATTAGGATCACGCCCGACGCGGAAAAACGCTCGGTTTTTGTCGCTTCCGAATACGAAGGGAAGCAAAAGATTACCGTTTACGACGGCGAAGCGGTACTCGTCGAAAAGGAATTTTCAGGGGGGCAGGTGAGCGTTGAAAGCGATTTTCAGCTTTGGTCGCCCGAAAATCCCAAGCTGTACGATTTTGTTTTGGAAACGGATAGCGGCGATAAGATTTTTTCCTATTTCGGCGTTCGTTCTTTTTCGGTACAAGCGGATAAAAACGGCAAAAAGCGCCTTTGTTTGAACGGGAAGCCGTATTTTATGAACGGCGTGCTCGATCAAGGCTATTGGAGCGACGGCTTGCTTACGCCGCCGTCCTATCAAGCGGTTTACGACGAGTTGAAAATGCTCAAAGAAATGGGCTTTAATATGGTGCGGAAGCATATCAAGGTGGAACCGCTTGTTTGGTATCATTATTGCGATAAATTAGGGCTTTTGGTTTGGCAGGATTTCGTCAACGGCGGCGGCGAATATAAATTCACGCACGTGGCGCTGCTTCCTTTTTTGGGAATACATCATAAAGACGACGATTATCGGTATTTTGCGCGGGAAAATACGGAAGCGAGATACGAATATATCCACGCCGCGCAAGATACGGTCAATGCGTTGTACAATTGCCCATGTATCAGCACGTGGGTGCCCTTTAACGAGGGGTGGGGGCAGTTCGACAGCGAAAAAATTTCGTATATGGTTTTGGAAATGGACGGCACGCGGTTTATCGACAGCGTGAGCGGTTGGCACGATCAGGGCAGGGAAGCGACGGCGATGCGGAGCTTGCACACCTACTATATGCCGCTCAAAGTTCCCCGCGATCCGCGCCCCGTGGTATTGAGCGAATTCGGCGGCTATTCCAAAAAGACGGACGGGCATATTTATAACACCGAAAAGGAATTCGGGTATAAGGTTTTCAAGACGAACGAAGCGCTTTTGGCGGGTTTGAAAAAGCTTTTTTTGAAAAAATTAAAGCCGTTGATCGCAAAAGGACTTTGCGCGAGCGTGTATACGCAGGTTTCCGACGTGGAGGAAGAAATTAACGGGTTGGTAACGTACGATCGAAAGGTGATCAAAGTACCCGTGGCGGAAATGCGCGCGATCAACGACGAGATTAAAGCGGAAAGCGAAAAGGTGGAATAAACATAAAAGGAAAAGGGTGGAGAAATGCAAGTAAAAGTAACGAAATTGCCGTACAACGAGGTGTTGAAGCGCAAGACAAAAAAGGCGAAGCCGGCGAAAAAGCCGAATATCTTTTTTCGCACGCTTTTAAAGCTCGTCAGCTTGCCCGATCTTATGGCGGCGAGGTTTACGTGCACGAAAAAGGGCTTGGAAAAATTGGATAAAAAGCAGCCGTGCTTCATTTTGATGAATCATTCAAGCTTTATCGATTTGGAGATCGTAACTTCCGTGTTTTATCCGCGCCCGCTGAATATCGTGGCAACTTGGGACGCGATGCTGGGAAAAAATTGGTTGATGCGGCAGATCGGGTGTATGCCTACGATCAAATTTATGGCGAGCGCAAAACTTATTCGCGATATGCAATATTGCTTGAAAAAGCTGAAAACTTCCGTTGTGATGTACCCCGAGGTGGGGTATACTTTCGACGGCACAACGACGACGCTTCCCGAAAGCCTCGGCAAGTGCGTGAAGCTCTTGGGCGTGCCGCTCGTCAGCGTGATCACGCACGGGGCGCACCTGCGCCAACCGCTGTTTAATGAATTGCGCAAGCGCAACGTTTTTGTCAATGCGGAAGTGGAATACCTGTTATCCCCCGATCAGATCAAGCAAATGTCGCCCGACGAGATCAATCGGGTGATCCTTGAAAAATTTTCCTTTAACGAATACCGTTATCAAAGTGAAAACGGCGTGCGAATCGATCATCCCGAACGCG
The DNA here is from genome assembly GCA_017462985.1 of Clostridia bacterium. Classification (GTDB taxonomy): domain Bacteria; phylum Bacillota; class Clostridia; order Christensenellales; family Borkfalkiaceae; genus Scatosoma. Next base: position 27,174 of record JAFTQB010000062.1, on the reverse strand, counting down.
CGGTGGGCTTGAACCGTATTTTATATAAATGTCCGCATTGTTTGGCGGAAGGGCAAACGGAAGGCAAGGGCGCAACGCTCATTTGTAAGGCTTGCGGAAAGGAATACGAACTGACGGAAACGGGCGAAATGAAAGCCTTGGATGGGGAAACGGAAATAGAAAGTATTCCTCAATGGTATGCGTGGGAAAGAAAGTGCGTAAAAGAGGAGTTGGAAGGGGGCAGGTACGAGCTGAACGCGGACGTGGATATTATGATGATGGTGGATACGAGCGGCGTTTACGATATCGGTTCGGGGAAATTAACACACGGTGAAAACGGCTTCCGCCTCGTTTCCGACGACGGTCAGCTTGACTTTACGCAAAGCCCCACGGCCTCATACAGCGTCAATTCCGATCTGTATTGGTACGAAATGGGGGACGTCGTTTGCGTGGGGGATTTGAGCGCGCAATATTATTGTTTCCCGAAAAACACGGGGGATATCGTTGTGAAAGCGCGCCTTGCGGCGGAAGAGCTGTTTAAGCTGAAAAAAACAAGCGGAAAAGTCAATTGATAAAAAATAGGGACGGATCAAAAATCCGTCCCTATTTTTTGTTATCGAAAAATCAAAGTTCGCTTGCCGCGTCTTTATCGCAGATCACCGTTACGAACGGGTGGAGCTGCAATACGGAAGCGGGAAGATCGGGCGTGATCTCGCCTTTCACCATGCCTTTCACCGCTTTCGCCTTGTTCTTGCCCGATACGACGACCAAAATGCTCTTCGCGTTCATGATATTCTTGATGCCCATCGAAAGCGCCTGACGGGGCACTTCGTCGATGGAAGCAAACAAACGCGAGTTATCCTTGATCGTGTTTTCCGTAAGGTCTACAAGGTGCGTAACCGAATCGAACGGCGTGCCCGGTTCGTTGAAGCCGATATGCCCGTTCGAGCCAAGCCCCAAAACCTGTACGTCCTGCTGATAGCCCGCCAAAAGAGCGTTGTAACGATCGCATTCCGCTTGCAGATCGCTTGCCGAACCGCTCGGAAGATTGGTATTCTTCAAATCGATATCGATATGATCGAAAAGGTTGGTGCGCATAAAGTACGCGTAGCTTTGGTCGTGATCCGCCGTCAAGCCCACGTATTCGTCCAAGTTTACCGAAGTAACGCCTTTATAGGAAGTGCCGTTTTCGCGGCAATCTTTCGCCATATTTTGATAGGTGCCGATCGGGCTGGAACCCGTTGCAAGCCCCAAAACGGCGTTGGGATTGCTTTTTACGATCCCGATAATCAGTTCGGCGGCTTTCGCGCTCATTTCTTCGTAGTTTTCCGTGATAATAACTTTCATTTGTTCACCTCGTTAGATTTTTTCGCCCCTTTGGGGCGACCTGTTCGCTTTCTATTATACTCCATAACCCCTTTTAGGTCAAGCGTTTTGTGAAAAGATTTTTTACAAAAAAATACGAACGAATGTTTGTTTTTCTTTACAAACGGCGATAAAAATGGTATAATAGCGGAGAAGGAGTGGATTTTATGAAAATCATTCATTGCGCCGATCTGCATTTAGGCTCGTCCATGCAAACGCGGCTGTCAAGCGAAAAAGCGGCGCTTCGCCGCGAGGAAATTTGCCGTGCGTTTGAAGATACGGTGGCGTTTGCGCGCCGCGAGGGAGTGCAAGCCGTATTGCTTTGCGGCGATATCTTCGATAGCGATTGCCCGTTGCTTCGGGATCGGCAGTTCTTTTTCGGCGTGATCGAACAGGCGAAAGAAATTCTCTTTTTTTATTTAAAAGGCAATCACGACCGCGCGTTGCCGCCCCCTGCTTTGCCCAATTTGAAAACCTTTTCCGCTGAGTGGACCACCTACGATTTGGGGGAAATTACGGTGAGCGGGATCGAGCTTTGCGCGCAAAACGCGCTTTCGCTGTATTCCTCGCTGACGCTTCCGTCAAACAAACGCAATATCGTGATGATGCACGGGCAGGTTGCGGAAGTCGCGGGAGAAAATACGATCGCGCCGCGCTTTTTGGCGGGCAAAAATATCGATTATTTGGCGCTCGGGCATATCCATTTTTACGATGAAAAACCGTTGGACGGGCGGGGCAGGTACGCGTATAGCGGCTGTTTAGAAGGCAGAGGCTTTGACGAGCTTGGGGATAAAGGATTCGTACTGATCGAAACGGGTGCGGAAATCAAAACCGTTTTCGTGCCGCGTTCCTATCGCGCCGCTCGGCTCGTTAAATTGGATATTTCGGGCTTGAAAAGCGTTGCCGAAACGATCGATCGCGCGGCGAGGATCGGTGTGGCGCAAAAGGATATGCTTCGACTCGTACTTTGCGGCGAAGCGGCGTTCGATACCGAGGGCTTGGAAAATATCGTGTACGAAACCTTAAAGGAAAATTGGTTTGCGCTTTCCGTAAAGGACGAAACCTGCCCCGCGCTCGATTTGGCAAAATACAGGGTGCAGGTGGGCGTTGAAGGGGAATTTGTGCGCTTGGTGGAAAGCGTTCCAAATGCCGACGAAAGCCGCAAAAAGCGTATTCTCGCGCTCGGCTTAAAGGCGCTTTCGGGGGAGAAATTGTAACGATGAAGCTACTCGAATGTACGATTGAAAATTACGGAAAATGGCATAAAACTCGCTTCGTTTTCAACGGCTCGCTCACCTGCGTTTGCCTGCAAAACGGCGAGGGAAAAAGCACGCTCGCTTCCTTTTTGAAAGCCATGCTTTACGGATTGGAAAGCGAGCGCGACAACGCGACGGAAAAGGGGGAACGGAGCTTATATTATCCCTTTTCGGGCGGAGCGTTCGGCGGCACGCTCACGGTCGAATGGCGTGGCGAGCGGTATTTGATCGAACGGTTTTTCGATAAAAAGAGCAAGAAAAAGGATACTCTTTGCGTATACGACGGCGCAAATCGGCAAACGAACGCGCTAGGGGAATGCGTAGGGGAAACGCTTTTCGGTTTGCCCGTGGAAGCGTTCGAACGCACGGCGTTTATCGGCGCGGAGCATACGGATATTTCCTTGCGCTACGGGATCGGAGAGCGGCTTGGGAGGCTCAACCTTTCTTCGGGTACGGTCGAGGAAGCGGTGGCGGCGCTGAAAGCCAAGCGGCAAGAGCTTCGTTCCGACCGTCGATTGTTGGGAAAATATACGGGCAAAATTCCGCAGACGGAAGAAAAGCTCGTCGCCCTGCAACAGGAAATTTTCGCGATCGAACAGGACGAAAAGAGGCTGGGCGAGGCGTATCGAACGGAAGCGGAGCTTTGCGCCGTAGAACGGGGGCAAAGCGAGATCGTACGAACGCAAGCGCGTTTACAAGAACGCAACGCGCCGATAAAGCGCGGCGGACGGTGGCGTTCGCTTGTTTGGGCAGTGGCGTTCACGCTTTTGCTGATTGGCGCGGCGAGCTGCTTTTTTGAGGTCGTTTTGGGAGTTGGTCTGCTCGCGGCGGGGGCGCTTACGTTGTTGGCTGCTTTGTTTTTTGCAATTGGAAAACGGGAGGGAAACGCGCAAAGGAGCGCGGAGCTTGCACGCGAGCTTGACGAAAAAACGGCGGAGAACGCGGGTGTGCTTTCCCGATACGGTGTAAGCACTTGGGAAGAGGTGCGTTCCTTGCTATCCGATATGCGGCGGTTGGTGAGCGAATTGGAAAGCCGCGTAGTTTCCTTGCCGCAAAAACGTCAGGAATTATCGGAAACGGAAGCGGAGCTTTTCCGATTAAAAGAAGAAGCGGAAATCATCGACGCCACGATCGCCGCGCTTTTAGAGGCGGCGCGGCGTTTGAACGGAAAATACCTGCAACCGATGACGGAAAGTTTTTTGCGCTATTTAAGCCTTTTGGGCGCGGATTTTATCGGCGGCGTGGCGCTTGACGGAGATTTAAAAGTGTATTTCGAAAGCGGCGGCGCGCGCCGTTCGAGCGAGCATTTGAGCGACGGACAAAAGAGCGTTGTGGAGCTTTGTATGCGGCTCGCGCTTTTGGAAAATACCTATGGCGGCGAATTGCCTTTCTGTATTTTGGACGATCCGTTTTTGTATTTGGATGAAAGAAATCTTGCCTTTGCAAAAAACGCGTTGCTCGTTTTAAAAGACAAATTGCAGATCGTTTATTTTTGTTGCCACGAATCGCGCAAATTATAAAAAATCGGAGCTTTGAAAAGCTCCGATTTTTTTCGTTTTTCGGTTGTCTTTAAAACCAATTTGGAACGACCATGGTAGCGATCACGACGATTCCGAGGACGATACGGTACCAGCCGAACACCTTAAAATCGTGTTTTTTTACAAAGTCCGTCAAGAACTTGATCGCAAGCATGGATACGGCGAACGCAACCGCCGCGCCGATGAGCAAATACCCAAGCTCTGCGGGAAGAAAACCGCCGCTTTTGAGGAAAAATTTCAAAAGCTTGATCGCGCTTGCGCCCAGCATGACGGGGATCGCCAAAAAGAAAGTGAATTCCGCGCCCGCGGGCCGCGCGACGCCGATGATGAGCGCGCCTAAGATCGTCGCGCCCGAACGGGAAGTGCCGGGAATGAGCGAAAGCACCTGAAACGCGCCGATCAAAAGAGCGTGTTTATAACCGATATCCGAAGCGCTTTGCAAGGGAAGCTCGCGTTTTTCGTTCCATTTTTCGATCGCGATGAACGCAACGCCGTAAACGATGAGCGTGATGGAAATGACGAGCGGGGTATGCAGATACGCTTCCAAAAGATCGTCGAACAAAATGCCGATGACGGCGGCGGGAATACACGCGACGAGTACCTTTCCCCAAAGGCTGAAAACGCCTTTATCAGCAACGATCTTGCTCTTTCCGTTTTCGCGTTCCGCTCGCCTCCACGGGAACAGCCGTTTCCAATACAAAACGACGACGGCGAGGATCGCGCCGAGTTGAACGACGACGGTAAACATTTCCTTAAACGCTTCGGTGGCGTTTAAAGGGATGAGTTCGTCCACGAGCAACATATGCCCCGTGCTGGAAACGGGCAGCCATTCGGTGATGCCCTCCACGATTCCGAGAAAAATCACTTTTAATATTTCGAAAAATTCCATATGTGCTCCTTAAATAAATCCATTATAACCTTTTTTTATGCGTTTGTCTATATAAAATGAAAAAAATCGCGAAAAATTTTTTCAAAAGTTGTTGCAAACGCAAAAAAAATGTGATATACTATACTTGTACTTAGGTGAAAGCCATGATACGGGGGGAAGTTGTATGTTTCGTGTTTTATCGGGGTACAAATTTTACGAGGAGGTACTCCGAAGATGAGTCAAGGAACGGTAAGATGGTTTAACGCCGGCAAGGGCTACGGCTTTATTGCGGGCGACGAGGGTGGCGACGACGTGTTCGTTCATTTCTCTGCGATCGTAGCGGATGGCTACAGAACGCTCAAAGAGGGTCAAAAAGTTACCTATGAAACGGAAGTCGATCCCAAAAATCCCGCCAAGCTCCGCGCGATCAACGTACAAGCGATCGAATAAGCGATAGGGAAAGCCTAAAAAAATCCGCGCTTTTTAAAAGGTGCGGTTTTTTTATTTGTATTCTTTTTCGGGGCGAATAATGCGTTTTTACGCAAAAAATGTCTTTGCGACAAGCCGCGACAAACCTTCTTATTTTTCGACAAAGTAAGACAGTAAAAATTGTTGAAAAAGCGCATAAATCTTTGCTATAATGATAGTACAAAATCTACTTTATGGAGGATACATTTATGCAATGCGAAGAAACGAAAGTGAAAAAGGTTACCGTGAAGGAAATGTCGCAGGATATTCTGTCGATGGTCAAGACCTGCTTTGAAGGCAAGCCGCAATCGCTCGAACAGGGCATTTATATCGAACTGCCGAGCGGTGAAAAGTTTGTCCTTGTCGTCAAAGAGGTGGCGTAACGTAGGTTTTACGAAAGAGGAAAATTAAAAAGAAAGTTGTGTAAAAATAAAGGCGCGCTGTTGACAAACGGCGCGTTTTGTTATATAATAGATGATACTAACGGAAAAGAGAGAATTGGCATGTATACCGATCCCGTATTTTTAGGAATGACGTTATACGATATATTTTTGCTCGTCGGCATTGTCGCCGTCTTTTTCGTTGCGGATAAAATGACGGTCAAGCTCGGCTTTTCCGTCGCGCTTCAAAGGATCGTGATCGTGGGTGCGTTTTTATCCGTCGTTTTGGGCTACGGTTCGGCGGTGCTTTTTCAGGCGTTTTATAATTATATGGATAGCGGCGTTTTCGAAATCGCTTCCAATACGGGCGCAACCTTTTTCGGCGGCTTGATCGGCGGCGTAGCGGTATTTTTAATCGTTTGGTTTTTTATCGCGGGGCGTTTTTGTAAAGATAAAGACGAACCGAAAAAACGCTTTTTTGATATTTTGGATATCGCGGCGTGTTGCGTGCCTTTGGCGCACGCGTTCGGGCGGATCGGTTGTCTGTTCGGCGGCTGTTGCCACGGCGCGCCGACGGAGGAATGGTACGGGATCGAGATGCACACGGAAACGTACGGATATCAAAAGGTCGTGCCCGTGCAACTTTTCGAAGCGATCTTTTTATTTTTGCTTGCGGCGGCGCTTATCGCGCTGTTTATCAAAAACAGAGGGGATAAAAAATTCCCGCTCGCAATTGCATATTGCTTTGCTTACGGGCTTTGGCGGTTCTTTATCGAATACGCCCGCGCGGACGACGTAGGGGCGACGGTGGTTTCCTTTTTAAGCCCTTCGCAGCTCGTTGCGATTTTATTGATTTTGGCAGGTACGGCAATAGCCGTTTGGTGTTTTTTACGAAAAAGAAAGGAGAAATAAATCATGGAAAGACAGGAAGCGTTGAAGTGTTTTCAAGAAAATTTCGGAGCGGAAGCTACGCATTTGTGTACGGCGGCGGGGCGTATCAACGTCATCGGCGAACACGTGGATTATTGCGGCGGGAAAGTGTTCCCCGCGGCGCTCAACTTGCGCTGTAACGTGTATGCGAGGGCGAACGGCTTAAAAGTAATTCGTATTCTGCTTCGCGGGATACCCGAAATCATCGTTTTGGATATCGATATGCTCGATAACTACCGTTCGTTGAAGCTTGGCAACTATCAAGCGGGCGTGGCGTATTATTTGCAGCAGGAAGGCACGCCGATCGTCGGATGCGATCTTTTCTACGATTGCACGGTGCCGTTCGGAAGCGGGCTTTCTTCGTCGGCGGCGATCGAAGTGGCGACGGGCGTCGCGCTTTGCGAACTCGCGGGAGTGGAATACGACAAGGTGCACCTCGCGTTGATCGGTCAAAAGGCGGAAAGCCAATACGCGGGCGTAAACTGCGGGATCATGGATCAGTTTGCTTCCGCAATGGGAAAAAAGGATCATGCGGTGCTTCTCGATTGCTCTACGCTCGAATACGAATACGTTCCCTTGAAACTGGGCGCGTATTGCCTCGTCGTGGCGAATTGCAACAAGCCGCATAACTTGGTGGAAAGCAAATACAACATTCGCCGTCAGGAAGTGGAAACGGCGCTCAAAGCCATTCGCGAGGTGAAACAGATCAATAGCCTTGCCGAGCTTACGCCGCAGGATTTCAACGAAGTGAAATACGTGCTTTCGGGGATCATTGCAAAGCGCGCGGAGCACGTCGTAGAGGAATGTCAACGCGTCAAAGACGCAGTGGCGGCGCTCAAGGCGGGCGATATTGTGGAGCTTGGACGGCTGTTAAACGAAAGCCATTATAGCTTGCGTGATCTTTACGAAGTAACGGGCAGGGAATTGGATACGCTGAGCGCGCTTGCAAGAAAAGAAAAGGATTGCTTGGGCTCGCGCATGATCGGCGCGGGTTTTGGCGGCTGCACCATTTCGATCGTGAAAAAGACGGCGGTGGACGGCTTTATCAAGCGCGTGGGCGGCGCGTATTACGAAGCGATCGGCTATAAGGCGAGCTTCTACGAAACCTCGATCGAGGACGGCGTTACGGTAGAAAAATTCTAAAAAATTCTTTCCGCTTTGCGCAAATCGCAAGGCGGATTTTTTGCGTGCGGAGCAGTGAGGTATGGAAGAGCAGGTAAAGCGGTCTTTAACGGAAGGCCCGATCAAACGGAGTTTGTTGTTTTTTGCGTTGCCGATTTTTTTGAGCAACCTTTTTCAGCAACTTTATAATACCGCCGATACGATCATCGTCGGGCATTTTTTGCCTGAGGCGCTCGCGTCCGTTTCTTCATCGGGCAACCTCGTGTTTTTGATGATCGGATTTTTCAACGGCATGGCGATCGGGGCGGGGGTAGTCATCTCGAAATATTTCGGGGCAAAGGAATACGGTAAAATGCGAAAAGCCATTCATACGGACGTTGCGTTCGGGTTGGTGGCGGGCGTGCTTTTATCCGTTTTCGGGTGCTTGCTTGCGCCGTTTATTTTGCGGCTTTTGGATACGCCCGAAACGATTATGCCCTATTCGGTGGAATATTTTTCCGTGTATTTCGGCGGCGCTTTCACGGCGGTGCTTTATAATATTTTCGTCGGCATTTTGCAGGCGGTGGGGGATAGCAAACGCCCGCTGTATTATTTGATCTTTTCTTCTTGTTTGAACGTCGGTTTGGATCTTTTGTTCGTCGGCGTTTTCGGTTGGGGCGTTTGGGCGGCTGCGGCGGCAACGGTCATCTCGCAGGGCGTTAGCGCGCTTCTTTGCTTTATTCGCCTCGTTTCCTGTAAAGAAGTCTACCGTTTGAAACTCGGCGAGATCCGCTTCGAAAAAGGTATGCTCAGCCGCATTTTGCGCTATGGGCTTCCCTCGGGCGTGCAAAATTCCGTCATCGCAATCGCCAACCTGTTCGTGCAACGGCATATCAATTCGTTTGAAAGCGAGGCGATCATTTCGGGCGTAGGGTGCTATGCGAAAATCGAAGGCTTTGCCTTTTTGCCCATCACCTGTTTTTCGATGGCGCTCACCACCTTTATCGGTCAAAACCTCGGCGCAAAGGAATACGAGCGCGCCAAATCGGGCGCGAGGTTTGGGATTCTATGTTCGGTGATCATTGCGGAGATCATCGGCGTAGTGATCTTTTTTGGCGGCGAGTTTTTCATTTCGCTGTTCACTTCGGATAGCGCGGTGATTGCAAACGGCGCGCGGCAATGTAGGGTGGAAGCGCTGTTTTATTGTCTGCTTGCGCTGGCGCACGCGATCGGCGGGGTATTTCGCGGCGCGGGAAAACCGAACGTCCCGATGTTCGTTATGCTTTCCTGTTGGTGCGTGCTCAGGGTGATCTCTCTCACCGTGTTGCTTTCGATTTTGCACGATATTTTATTCGTGTATATCATCTATCCCGCCACTTGGGCGATCAGTTGCATATTCTTTCTGGCACTGTATTTTTCAAGTGATTGGGTGCATAACTTTGATAAAATTTCCGCAAAAAAGGGGGAAACGGAATGAAATATATTCTTACGCTTGATCAAGGCACGACAAGCTCGCGCGCGGCGATCGTCGACGAACGGCAAAATATTATTGCCATCGTCAATCGTGAATTTGCGCAAATTTATCCCGCCGAGGGCTGGGTGGAACACGATCCGATGGATATCTGGTCGAGCCAGTACGGCGTGATGATGGAAGCGGTGGCAAAGAGCGGTATCGACGCGAAAGACATCGCGGCGATCGGAATTACAAACCAACGCGAAACGACGGTCGTTTGGGAACGGTCGACGGGCAAGCCCGTCTATAACGCTATCGTTTGGCAATGCCGCCGTACGGCGAAAACGATCGATCAATTAAAAGCGGACGGCTATGCGGAGCTGATTTGCGAACGCACGGGCTTGATTCCCGACGCGTATTTTTCCGCGAGCAAAATCAAATGGATATTGGATAACGTAGAAGGCGCGCGGGAAAAAGCGGAAAAGGGAGAATTGCTGTTCGGCACGGTGGATAGCTGGCTCGTTTGGAAGCTGACGAACGGCGCGGTGCACGCAACGGATATGACGAACGCTTCGCGGACGATGCTTTTCAACATCAAAACGCTTTCGTGGGACGAGGAAATGTTGAAGCTGTTCGGCGTTCCGAAAAGTATGCTGCCTAACGTGAAAAGTTCGGGCGAGATCTACGGCTATACCGAGATTGCGGGTTGCAAAATTCCCATCGCGGGGATCGCGGGCGATCAACAGGCGGCGCTGTTCGGGCAGGGCTGTTTTGAAAAAGGGGAAGCCAAGAATACCTACGGCACGGGTTGCTTTTTATTGATGAACGCGGGCGAGGAATGCCCCAAGAGCGAGAACGGGCTTTTGACGACGATCGCCGCCACGCGAAAGGGGCAACGGGTGCAATATGTCTTGGAAGGAAGCGTATTCATCGGCGGCGCGGTGATCCAATGGCTGCGCGACGAAATGCGGTTTTTTGCAGAAAGCCGCGACGCGGAATACTATGCGAAAAAGGTGGAAGATACGGGCGGCGTGTATATCGTTCCCGCATTCACGGGAATCGGCGCGCCCTATTGGGATATGTATGCAAGGGGCACGATCGTAGGTATTACGCGCGGCACGAAGCGGGAGCATATCATTCGTGCGGCACAGGAATCCATCGCCTATCAATCGGCAGACTTGGTGCACGCAATGCAACGGGATACGGGCGCTTTGCTCAAAGGCTTAAAGGTGGACGGCGGCGCTTCCCGCGACGGTTTTTTGATGCAGTTTCAAGCGGATATTTTGGGCGTAGAGGTAATCAAGCCGTTGCTTCACGAAACGACGGCGCTCGGCGCGGCTTCGCTTGCGGGCTTGACGGTGGGCGTATGGAAGGACGAAGCGGAGATCAAAGCGCTTCGAAAAGTGGAAAAGGTGTACGCGCCGAATATGGACGGCGCGGCGGCGGAAGCGAAAATGAAAAAATGGCACAAAGCTGTGGAACGCAGTCTTGGTTGGGAAGAATAAAAAACGAGCCTCATGCAATTGCGTGAGGCTCGTTTTTTATTTCGTTAAATTAAAAATTCTTTCGGTAGGATTTTCAGCAAGCGTTCTTTCGTATTATCCTGCGGGTTGCAAACCGCATGATACAAAAGCGCGTGCAGCGCGTCGGAAATGCGGGGGGCAGGTACGCGTCCAAGCAAGTCTTTTCCCGTTACCGCAAGCGCTTTTAAGCTCATCGGCGCGCCCTCGGAACGCATCTTTTTTAAAAGCGTTTGCCATTTTTCCACGGTGGGCGCCGTCGAGAGATCGTCCGTACAGCCGGAAAAATCCGCTTGCTTTAACAAAAGTAGCTCATCGATCAGCTCGCTGTGGTCCACAAAAAACCGTTTGAGCTTGTTTTCGCCCGTCTTACAATCGAAATCATACATATGCCACCGAACGAGCGCGCAGATTCGTTCCGTCAGTTTTTTTGGCGCTTTCAAGCGCGTTAAAATTTCTTTTGCGAGCGTTTCGCCTTCTACGGGGTGCGCGTGCGCGTTGCCGTCGCGAAGCATACAAAGAGGCTTTCCCACGTCGTGTAAAAGCGCGGCGAGCCGTACGCTCGGCGGGGCGTATTTCACAGCGCGGAAAGAATGTTCCAAAACGTCGTAGCGGTGAAAATCGGCGCGCTGTGCTAGCCCTTTTCCTTTGGCAAGTTCGGGAAAAATACGCTCAAAAACGCCGATGCGCTCCAAAACCTGCAAGCCTAGATAATGCCCGTCCGCTACGCCGTATTTTTCGTCGGCGGCAAGAATTTGTCCCAATTCTGAAAAAATGCGTTCGGGCGAGATATCGTCGATAAGCTCTGCGTGCGCTTTCGCGCCCGAAAACGCTTCTTCGTCGGGCGTAAATCCAAGCTGCGCGCAAAACCTTGCGAGGCGCATCAGCCGAAGCCCGTCCTCTCCGAACACCTTGTCCGCTTTATCCACGGCGGTCAGGCGTTTTTCCTTGATCGCGGCAATACCGCCGAGGGGATCGACAAACCGTTCGCCCGCGACGTCGTAATATACGGCGTTAGCGGTAAAATCCCGCCGCCGCGCGTCCAAAACGATATCCTCAGTGAAATAAATTTCCGCAGGGGTATGTTCGCCGCGGATATATTTATCCGAGCGAAAGCAGGTGTATTCGTAATCGTTGCCCGCACCGTCGGAAAGCTTCACCGTGCCCGTGTGTTTATAAACGGCTTTTTGAATGAAGCCGTTTGCTTGCGCGATCGCCGCAAATTCTTCTGCAAGCATCGGTCCGCAAATATCGTAATCAAATTTTTTTGCCCGTAAACCACATAAATAATCTCTCACGAACCCACCGACGAGGTATAAAGGCTTGGGGCAGGCGCGCGCGAGGACGGTCAAATTGTCGCTTAAAAGTCTTTTCATAGCGTTTTCCCGAAAATTTCGTTCTTTTTTCACAATAAAAATTATACCAAATCGAAAAATAATTTGCAATTATTATCAAAGTGTTATATAATAGATATGTAAAAAAATAGGAAAGAATATACTTTTTTATGCTATGCCGCGGGCGAATTGCCGCGAAAATTTACGAAAAAAGGAACGAAAGAATGTACCATATGATCATTAACCCCAAGGCGGGGGATAAGAAAGTGCGTCGTATGCTGAATACGATCAAGCGTTGCTTTGAAGAAGCGGGCGAGGAATATCAGATTCACGAAACAACTCGCGCGGGCGAGGGCAAGGAAATTGCCGTGGAGCTTACCAAAGAAGAGGGCGTGAAACTCATCGCCGTCGGCGGCGACGGCTCCGTTCACGACGTATTGAACGGGATTCGCGATGTGGAAAAATGTGATTTCGGAATCATTCCCCTCGGCACGGGCAACGATTTCGTCGTTTCGGCGGGAATCCCCTACGATATTAAAAAAGCGGTGGAGATCATCTTGCACGGCGAATGTAAGCCGACCGATTATTTGGAAGTCAACGGGATTCGCTGTATGAACGTGGCGGGAATCGGAATCGACGTAGACGTTTTGGAACGTTGCAATCAAGGCAAAGGACGCGGAAAACTTAAATATCTCAAAAGTCTGATCGTCAGTTTATTCAAATTCCACGGCTACGATACGACGGTGGAATGCGAAGGGGAAACCTTTCAAATCAAAACGCTCATCGGCGCGGCTTGCAACGGCAGACTGTTCGGCGGCGGCATTGAAATTTGCCCTGTTGCGAAACTGGACGACGGCAAGCTCGACGTGATGGTCGTGGAATGCTTTAAAAGCAAATGGAGTATTATAAAGGCGTTTATGATGCTGATGAGCGGCAAGATCATGAAATATAAGCCCAAGCGTTATTTCAAAGCGGATTGCGTGAAGATCGTTCCCGAAAAGCCTTGCACGATGCAGCTTGACGGCGAGCTTTATTATAATCAATCGGTATTCGAAGCAAAGGTTTGCAAGGGGCTTCGTTTGTACCGTCCTTAAAAAGGATATAAAATAAATATGTGGTGTACGGCGTATAAAAAAATACTCGATCGTTTCCCCGAAGGGGTGATCGTTTTCGACAAAAAACTTCGCGTTCGGTATACGAACGCGGCGTTTCGCCGTGCTTTTTTTATCGATAAAACCGCCGTCGGAGCGCTTTCTAAAGTCCTCTCTTGCGATAAGGGCAAATGCGGGGAAGTTGCCGCGTGCAATTATTGCGCCGTATATAGAGGCATGAAACGCGTCGTCGAAAGCGGCAACGAGCAAACGGAAACGCTCAACACCACGATCGAAAGCGCGTCGGGCGCGGTGAACACCATTTCCGTGCGCGTACGCTTTTATTGCTTGGACGAAAAGAAAGGCTTGTATATCGGCGTTGCGGGAGCTTCGTACAATACCGAGTTCGAACGCGACGTACTTTCGGCGCAACGGGTACAGCAACGGCTGTTGCCCGCGGGCAAACAGGCGGCGGGTATTCCGTACGCTTTTGCGTACGTTCCCTGTTTGCAGATCGGCGGAGATATGCCCGACGTTTACGAGCTTTCGGGACAAGCCTACGGCGTGCTTGCCGACGTATCGGGGAAAGGAATTTCTGCAGGAATGCTTTCGGCGTTCGTCAAAGCGGGCTTTGATCGCAAAGAACCCGATCTTGCCGTGGCGCTTCAAAAGCTCAGCGGAAAATTTGCCGAGCTTTCTCAAGACGAGCGTTCGTATATCACCGTTGCGGCGGTGCGTATCGATAAGGAAACCCGCTTGCTCCGCTATGCGATCGCAGGACACAACGCGCCCATTTTATTGAAAAACAGGCAGGGCATTCACGAGATCGAACATCCCGCACCTCCGATTTCCAATTGGTTTACCGATTACGAATACGAAGAAAAACAACTCCCGTACGAACGCGGGGATATGCTGGTGCTGTTGACGGACGGCGTAACGGAATGTAAGGGCTTAAACGGCGAACTTTTCGGCATTGAACGCGCGGAAAGCGTATTGTTGCAATCGCGCAACGCCGAAGATTATATCGGCAAGCTCCGCACGGCGCTTTCGGTATTTTGCGGCGGTCAATTTTCAGACGATATTACGGTGATTGCATTCGATTTATAAAAATTCGCCCGTGCGGCGGATTTTTTTTACAAAACTTTAACAATTTTTTTGCGTTTTATAAATGCTTTTTTATTAAAATAAATAGGATACTAAAAGGGAGAGTGGCTTATGACGAAAATTTTAATAGCGGAAGACGACAACGATTTGCGCGCGCTCGTTTGCGATACTTTGCAGGGCGAGGGCTATAAAACGGTAGCGGCGGCGGACGGCGCGGAAGCGTACGCGCTGTTTTTAGACGGGGAGTTCGATATGATCGTTACCGACGTGATGATGCCGCGTATGGACGGCTTTTCCCTTGCGGAAAAGGTGCGCAAAGCAAACGATAAGCTCCCCATACTTTTTTTGACGGCGCTTTCGGATAAACACTCCAAACAGCTTGGATTTAAGATCGGAATCGACGATTACGTAACCAAGCCGTTCGACTTGGACGAGCTAATTCTGCGCGTCAAGGCTATTTTGCGCCGCGCAAAAACCAAGGACGAGCATTTGTTGACGGTGGGGAACTTGACGATGGACAGCGAGGAACACACGGCGTATATCGACGGCGAGGAATTGCCGCTGACGGTACGGGAATTCGACTTGCTGTTTAAATTGCTTTCTTTCCCCAAAAAGACTTTTACGCGCTCTGCGCTCATGGATGAATTTTGGGATTACGATTCGTCCGCAACCAGCCGTAGCGTAGACGTTTATATGGCGAAAATTCGTGAAAAGACTTCCGCTTGCGACGGCTTCGAGTTGGTTACCGTGCACGGCTTGGGGTATAAGGCGGTACTCAAATGAAGGGAAGAAAGCTCCTGAAAAATTTAGTGGGCTTCCTCTGGTTTTTTTTGCCCGTCTGTATCGCGGTCATGGTGGTATTGCTCACCTATTCCACGCTGCAAGAGCAGGAGAATATCGAAAACGGTACGATTGCGTTCGTTATGTTGATTGTGGCGTTTGCGATCTCGCTTTTTTGCGCGGCGATTGAATTTATTCGCCATAAGCTTACGGTGGAACGCCGTGTACGCGAAATTTTGGACGGCGCGCAGCGTATTGCCGAGGGGGATTTTTCCGTTCGGTTGCCCGTAGAAAGCTCTTGGTCGGTATACGACGATTTCGATCGCATCAAGGAGCATCTCAACGCCTTGGCGAGCGAGCTTTCCAAAACGGAGTTGATTCATTCCGACTTTATTTCTTCCGTCTCGCACGAGATCAAAACGCCGCTTTCCGTCATCAAAAGCTATGCGCTCGCCTTGGAAAAGGGGGGCAGGGACGAGGCGACGGTGAAAAAATACGCGCGCGTTTTGGTGGAAGCGACGGATAAACTGACGGCGCTCGTAACGAATATTTTAAAGCTGAACAAATTGGAAAACGGCGAAATTTTGCCCGAAATGCAAACGATCAACGCGGGCGAGGTTTTGGGCGAATGTATACTGACTTTTGAAGACGCGATTGAAAAAAAGGGCTTACAGCTTGAATGCGATATCGACGAAGTAACGCTCGTCGCGCCCGAGGGATATTGGGAAATCATTTGCAATAATTTCATTTCGAACGCCGTCAAATTCACCGACGCGGGCGGTAAAATTTCCGTATCATTGAAAGAGGTCGGCGGATATATCGTCGGCAGGTTTTCGGATAGCGGTTGCGGCATTTCCAAAGCCGAGGGCAGCCGTATTTTCGATAAATTCTACCAAGCGGATACCTCGCACGCGAAAGAGGGC
Source organism: Clostridia bacterium (assembly GCA_017462985.1). Taxonomy (GTDB): domain Bacteria; phylum Bacillota; class Clostridia; order Christensenellales; family Borkfalkiaceae; genus Scatosoma. The sequence continues at coordinate 11,084 of JAFTQB010000062.1, read as the reverse complement.
AACGGCTTGGGGCTTGCGCTCGTGAAAAAGGTCATTCAGCGTATGGGCGGCGAGATCGGCGTGGAAAGCGAGCTTGGGAAAGGCTCTACTTTTACGGTGAAATTGAGGAGCGGCGTATGAAGGATTTTTTTAAAAAATTAGGCGCGTTTTTGCTCTCGCCTCCCAAATGGTTCGCGCTCGTTTCCACCGTGCTCGCCGTGATCTCTTGCGGCTTTGCCTTGTTGATTGTGGCGATGGGTTGGTCGGAAGAATGGTGGTCGTATCCCGTGTACGCAGTGGCGGCGATCTCGCTCACGGCGTTCGTGTTCGTGTGTATCGATCTGGCGAAGAAAATTAAAAGTGGCGTAGTAAACGTGGCGGGCAGGTACGCGTTCACCGAGCGTTTGATGACGGATAAAGGCTACCGTTCCAAGGTATTTTCCACCTTTGGTTTGATCTTTTCCACGGCGTATTCCCTCTTTTTGGGCGTGATGGCTTTCGTCGGTCAATCCTTTTGGTACGCTTCGCTCGCCGTATATCATTTGGTGTTTTGCACAATGCGCGCGTTGGTGCTTTCGGGCGAGAAAAAATCGGAAAAACGCTTTGCCGACGACAAAGCGGGGAAGCAGTACGCAAAGGTCAAAACCTATACCGTTTGCGGTTGGATGCTGATCGGCGTGGGCGTGGCGCTTATCTCGTCGGTACTCGAAATTGTATTTCGCGGCGGCGGGTTCAAGTATGCGGGAATGATGATCTACGTCTTTGCGGCGATGACCTTTTATAAGGTTACTATGTCGATTGTGCAGATTGTCAAGATCAAAAAACAAAAAGATTATACGGTGCGTTCGATTATTTGCGGCAACCTCGCTTGGGCGGCGATCTCGCTTTTGTCGTTGCAAACGGCAATGTTCGCGTCCTTTGCCAGCGGTGTGGAAAATATCGACGCTTTCAACGCCTTGACGGGCGGCGGCGTGATCCTGTTCTTGATTGCGTTGGGGGTGATAGTAGCCGTAACGGGCAAAAAGGAACAAAAAAGATTGGAGGAAGAAAATGCAGGAAAATCAAACGAATGAAACGGGGCAAGGCTCGGAAGAAAAATACAGCTACACCTACCGTGCGCTCACGCCGAGCGAACGCAGGGAAGCAGAGGGCATTTTGCGTGAATACGAACCGGAAAGCGGCGTGGAATCGGATTTTGAAAAACTCAACCGTTTGGAACGCCGCGTGCGTATCGTTGCCGAGATTGTCGGCTTAACGCTTGGCGTAGCGGGCATTTTGGTGTTTGGCGGCGGAATGTCGGCGTGTTTGTTAAATCCTGATAACGTAGGCTTGTTTGCGATCGGCTGTATTCTCGGCGGGGCAGGCGCGGCGCTTTGCGCGTTGGCATACCCGATCTATCGCTATACGCTGAAAAAGCGCAAGGAAAAATACGGCGATGAAATTCGTCGGCTTTGTAAAAAAGTTTTGGGAAAAGAAGAACAAACGACGGATTAACAAAACTTTAACAAATACTTTTCAAACCTTTTACAAGTTTTCGATAACTTGGAAATATCTTTCCGCTATAATATTCTTGTAAAACAAAACAAGGAGATTAAAATTATGAGTAACAATGAAAGACAGCAAGCGGAAAGAATTTTCGAGGCATATGAAGTGAAAGAGGACAGCGCTTTGGACAGATTGAAAAAAGCGCATGCAAAAGTGCAACGCCCCGCGACGGTGTTCGCGTACGTATTCGGCGGGATCGGCTCGCTTTGCCTTGGCGCGGGCATGAGCCTGATCATGACCTCGTTCGGCGCGGCGCTCGGTTCTGCGGCAATGCCCGTGGGCATCGCGATCGGCGCGGTGGGCGGCTTGATGGCGGCGATCACCTATCCGATTTATAAAAAGATTTTGGCGGCTTCCAAGAAAAAACACGCGGAAGAAATCCTCGCGCTCAAAAACGAAGTGCTCGGCGAATAATTTTCGCGTAAATTACGCGCGCGGCGAAACGTTGACCGTTTCGCCGCGTTTTTTTGCGCGAAACCGCAAAAAAGCAAAAAATTTTTTCGTCAAAGGCTTGAATTTGAAAAACGATTATGGTATAATATCGGTATATGTTAAAAGGTGGTAAAGGTTTATGATGCAAAAGGAACGTTTTGAATGGATCCAAAGTTGGTGCGATGAAACGAACGCGTGCGATAAGCCGCGCGTGCTCTTGGTGGGCGATTCGATTACGCGTGCGTATCAAGCGATTGTACGCGAACTTTTAAAAGATTTTTGCTACGTCGATTATATTGCCACTTCGTACGCCGTGGATAATAAACTGTATCCTGCGCTCGTGGAAAATTTTGCGAAAAACAGCGATTATAAGATCGTCCATTTCAATCACGGCTTGCACGGAATACATATGGCGCCGCGGACTTATAAAAGCAAGATGAAAAATCTGTTGCTTCGTTTGGGTGAAAAAAGCAAGATCATTCTCGCAGAAACGACGATCGTATATAAAGAGGGCAATAAGCGGCTTGATAAAACTTGGATGCGCCGCGTGAACGAGCGCAACGAAATCGTTGCCGAGCTAGTAACCGAGCTTGATTGCGAATGGGATAAACTGTATTCCGTCAGCGAAAAGATACCCGTGGAATATCGCGCGCAGGACGGCACGCACTACGAAAAGGGCGGCTACGAGCTGCTTGCCGATTCGGTGGCGAAAAGCATTTTGAGAATATTAAGAAAGGATAGATAAAAATGCAAGCAATTCGATTGTACCCCGAATGTAAAGACAATCTTTGGGGCGGAATGAGATTAAAAGAATTTTACGGCAAACAGACGGATAAAACGCCCGTTGCGGAAAGCTGGGAGCTTTCCTTTCATAAAGACGGGCCAACGCGTATCGCGGACGGTAAAACGCTTGCCGAGGCGGTAACGAAAGAGGAACTTGGCAAAAATTGCGAGGCGTTCCCGTTCTTCCCGATGCTCATTAAATTTATCGACGCAAAGGACAATTTATCCGTGCAGGTGCACCCCTCCGACGATTACGCGCTGAAAAACGAAAACAGCTTCGGTAAAACGGAAATGTGGTACGTCGTGGCGGCGGACGAGGGCGCGGGACTGTACGTCGGCTTTTCCCGCGACGTAACCGAAGAGGAATACGAACAAGCGATTAAAAATAATACGCTCACGGAGCTGTTGAATTTCTTTGAAGTCAAAGCGGGCGATTGCTATTTTATTCCCTCGGGCACGATTCATGCTATCGGCGGCGGTTGCTTGATCTGCGAGATCCAGCAAAACAGCAACTTAACCTATCGCGTGTACGATTACGGCAGAACGGATAAAAACGGCAATCCTCGCGAATTGCATATCGATAAAGCGCTCAAAGTAACCTCGCTGAAAAAATACGAGGGCAGACCGCTTTGTGTTTCTCGCGGTTACGGCGAAACGATCGGCGCGAGCAGATATTTTACGACGACGAAAATCGTTTTAGACGGCGAAACGGCGTTGCCGATGGATAAAAACTCGTTTAAATGCGTAACGGCGGTCAGCGGCAACGGCGAGATCGCGGGCGAGGAGTTTCGGGCGGGGGATAGCTTCTTCCTGCCTGCAAGCAGCGAAAGCGTGCAAATCAAAGGGAAAGGAGTATTGATTGTGGCGGAAGTAAGAAAATATTACGTGGGTATCGACCTTGGCGGAACCTTTATCAAAGGCGGGATCGTAGACGATCTTGGAAATATCGTGGTATCGGATAAAGCGCCTACGCAAAGCGAGGGCGGCGCGGAAAAGGTATCTGAAAATATCGCCGCGCTCGTGGAGAAATTGCTTTGCGCGGCAGGGCTTTCCAAGGGCGACGTCGAGGGGATTGGCATGGGCGTTCCCGGGATGATCGACAGCAAGGCGGGCAACGTGATTTATTCGAATAATTTGGGCTGGCAGGATTTCGCGATCGGCGAAAAAGTGCAGGCGCTTACGGGCTTGACGGTGAAAATCGCCAACGACGCGAACGTCGCCGCGCTCGGGGAAGTGAAATTCGGCGTGGCAAGAGAATACGATTCTGCGATTTTATTAACGCTCGGCACGGGCGTGGGCGGCGGCATCATCATCGATGGGAAGCTCGTCGAAGGCAACCGCGGCGCGGGCGCGGAGCTTGGTCATTCGGTGATCGTCGCGGGCGGAGAACGGTGTACTTGCGGCAGAAAGGGCTGCTTGGAAGCGTACGCTTCGGCAACGGGACTCATTCGCGAAACCAAACGCGTTATGCAAGCGCATAAGGATAGCAAGATGTGGGAGATCGGCGCTTTGGAGAACGTAACGGGTAAAACGGCGTTCGATTACCAAGATATCGACGAATACGCGAAAGAGGCGGTGGATTGGTATATCGGGCATTTGGCTTGCGGGATCGTGAATTTCGTCAATATTTTCCGTCCCGAAGTCGTAATTTTGGGCGGCGGCGTATGCGCGCAAGGGGATACCCTCGTGAAGCCGTTGCAAAAGCGTTTGGACGAAGAAATTTTCGCTGGCGAGCTTGGGCCGCAGGTAAAAATTTTGATTGCGGAGCTTGGCAATTGGGCGGGCATATTAGGCGCGGCGGCGCTTTTGCTGTAAACAGCAATTAAAACGACCGCTTGGGGCGCAGGCTCTGCATGCGGCAATCTCATACAAAATAAAAAGACGAACCCAAAAGCCTTTGCGTTCGTCTTTTTGCTTGCCGCTCTACTTAATTAAATTAAGTAGGCGTTTTTTGTTGCAATAAAATCCAAAAGGTGGTAAAATGAAAGTGCGACATAATTTAATAAAAAGCTGCAAAGAGCATATACTTCTTTGGTGGAAGTGTATCTTTTTCGCGTTACAATAATGCTCTTTGCTTAATTATTGTTTATTAAATTGTGTCGCAGCAAAGCGGGAAGAACATTTTTACGGGTGTCGTTTCGTTTTGCGAAACGACACTTTTTTTATTGCAAAAAATTATTTTATGGAGGTTTTTTATGAAACGATACGGAAAGTTGTTATTGTCGGTACTGCTGAGCGCGATTACGCTTTTTGGCGTTTGGGGTCTTGCGGGTTGCGAGCAAAACGGCGGCGATACGGGCGCGGAGTCGGGAACCGGAGGCACGGGAACGAACGGCGAAGAAACGCTCGTTTGGGATATGCAAACCGTTTACGCAAAAGCGCAAGAGCTGGGATATAGCGGTACTTTGGAAGAATTTATCGCAAGTATTTCGGGGCGCGACGGCGAAAAGGGTGAAAAGGGTGAAGACGGTGAAGACGGCGTAGGAATTTCTTCTGCGTCGATCAATCTTGACGGCAATCTTATCATTACGCTTTCAAACGGAAGCTCTATCGATTGCGGAAGCGTGAAAGGGGAAAACGGGCAAAACGGGCAAAACGGTACAAACGGCGTGGACGGCGTGGGTATTGAAACCGTTTACATAAATTCAAGCGGCGAATTGATTGTGAAGCTGACGGGGCGAGAAGAACAAAATCTCGGCAAGGTAACGGGTGAAAACGGTCAGAACGGATCGAACGGATCAAACGGAACAAACGGTATTGACGGAGTAGGGATTGAAAGTATTTACGTAAATACCGAAGGCGAATTGATCGTAAAATTAACGGGGCAAGAAGAAAAAAATCTCGGAAAAGTAAAGGGCGAGGACGGGAGCGATTTGACGGCTTGCGAACACTCCTACGGCGAATGGGCGTACGGTGAAAAAGAAAGCTGTTGTTCGATCGGCTACCAAACGCGTACTTGCTTGCTGTGCGGTAACGAGGAATACTTATTTACGAAGGCGACGGGGCATACGTACGGCGAATGGCAGAACTTGCTTTCTTCCTGCGCGGGCGCGTGGTATTCGCGCAGTTGTACGGATTGCGGAAATGCGCAAATGAAAAAAGAAAAATCGACTGTCGCGCATACTTATGAAAACGGAAACTGTACCGTTTGTCAAGCTCCGAAAACAGAGGGGCTGGAATATACGCTCAGCGAAGATAAATCTTATTATACCATAAGCGGCGTTGGAAGCTGTACGGCTTCGGAAATCGTGCTACCGCAAACATATGGCGGGTTGCCTGTGAAAGAGATCGGCGCAAACGCGTTTTACGGTTGTACGTTTATCGTGAAGGTTGTTGTTTCGGAAACGATCGTGATTATTCGTAGCAGTGCTTTTGCGGGCTGTGAAAATTTGGTGCATATCACGGTTGGCGGTTCGGTAACGGATATTGAAAGCGGTGCGTTTACGAATTGCGACAGCTTGGTGGAAGTTTACAACAAATCAAGCTTGGAGCTTGCGGTCGGCGGAAGCGAGTACGGAGGTATAGGACAAAACGCTACTACGGTAACGAAAAATCCCGAAGAATTGGGCGAGGTGAAAACGGACGAAAACGGATTTGTTTTATATACCACGGATACGACGAAAACGTTATTGCAGTATACGGGTACGGCGACGGAAATCGTTATTCCCGACGGCGTAACGGTTATTTCCAAAAGGGTTTTCTATGAAAATACGACGATTGTTAAAGTAGTGATAGCTGCTTCCGTAACGTTGATCGAAGATTACGCGTTCTACGGGTGTACGAATTTGGTAAGCGTAACGATAGGTGAGAACGTAACGTCGATAGACGGTAATGCTTTTTATAATTGTTATAAGCTAGTAGAAGTGTATAATCGATCGTCTCTTGAAGTAAAAACTAGCAATAATAATGGTTACGTCGGTTATTATGCTTTAAATATTTATTCTTCGGAAGATGGGAGTAAACTTGTTGACGAAAACGGTTACGTCTTTTATAATGATGTCGATAGAAAAATTTTGCTTGGATATACGGGAGCGGAAAAGGACTTAATCATCCCAAATACTATTACGGAAATTTATCGATACGCTTTCTATTATCGTGAGGATTTAACGAGTGTAAAAATTTCCGATAGTGTAACGTCTATCGGTCCTTGGGCTTTTGCTCATTGTAGTGGCTTAACAAATGTTGAAATAGGAGATAATGTTAGCACTATCGATTATCAAGCGTTTTGTTTTTGTGATGAAGTAACAAACTTCACAATTGGTAAAAGCGTATCCGTTATTGAATCATCCGCGTTTAACTCCACAAATATAAATAATTTATACTATACAGGAAATATAGCCGATTGGTGCAATATTTCGTTTGCGGATGAACGTTCAAGCCCTGTAGCCGTTTGTTCGAAGTTTTACATAAATGAAATATTGGTTGAAGGGGAGATTGTCATTCCGAATACGGTTACCGAAATTAAACCCTATGCGTTTATGGAATGGGAATTCGTAACGAAAATAGTAATTCCCGATAGCGTAACTAAGATAGGGTATTATGCATTTTATGGTTGTGCACCTATGAAGAACATAACAATTCCCGATAGTATAATTTCAATTGACATAAGAGTTTTTGATTATTGTGGGAATTTGCAATACAATGAATATGATAAAGCTTATTATTTAGGTAATGAAAGTAATCCTTATTTAGTTTTAATAAAAGCAAAAGATAAATATATTACCGATTGTCTTGTTCACGAAAATACAAAATTGATTTATTATCAGGCGTTTAATAATTGTAGCAATTTGTTGAGCGTAACGATAGGGGATAATATCGTCCAAGTTGGAAATTCGGCTTTTAGTGGCTGTGAGAATTTAACGGATGTTTATATTACGGATATTGAAAATTGGTGTAAGATTGGTTTTAATTCATCTTCTTCCAATCCCTTGCATAATGGCGCAAAGTTATATTTAGATGGTCAGTTGAGTGAAAATATAACGATTCCCGAAAGCATAACGGAGATTAAAAATAATGCTTTCTATGGTTGTAGTTTAAAGAATATTAACCTTCCGAACAATATCGAAGAGGTTTCCGCTTCTGCATTTACAAATTGTAACAACTTGCATTATAACGAATACGATAATGCGTATTATTTAGGAAACGAAGAAAATCTTTATCTCGTTTTAATCAAGTCAAAGGGTCTTAATACTACGAGTTGTATCATTCACGAGCAAACAAGGGTTATTGCAGATAAAGCTTTTTATAATAACGATTTATCAAGTATAACGATTCCCGATAATGTTATTGCTATTGGTGAATACGCTTTTCAGTTTTGTAATCCTACACAACCAATAATAATCGGGCAAAGTGTTGTTGTAATAGGGGATTATGCTTTTTCTGACTGTGAAGTAAGGAGCGATAGTTCCGCCGACATAATAATTTCTAAAAGTGTAAAACGAATTGGTAAATTTGCGTTTTATCACTACATGATTCAATGTGTTTCTTATGAGGGAACCATGCAAGAATGGAATTCCATAGAAAAGTTGTCTGATTGGTGTCATTATAGTTTTATTAAAGTTATTTGTACCGATGGGACAATATATTTGTAAAGATGAAAAAGCGGCGTAATTTAACATTCCTTCACGAGGACGAGAAGGTTTGTTTTTCGTGCTGTCATTCTGAACGTTTGCGCAAGAATCCCGCGGGGCGTAGCGCGGCAAGTTTTCCTTCCCCCCCCTGTCATTGCGAGCGCGCTTGCGCGCGTGACAATCTCGTACAAAATAACGCCAATACAATAAAAAATACGGCTTGGAACATTTTCGTTCCAAGCCGTATTTTTGCCGTTTTTTATTCTTTCCATTTTCCGCCCATAAATCTATGCATTTCTTCCGTACATAAAAACCATTTTTCCACGCTGTTTTCTTCGGGATAAAATTCCATAAATTCGCCGTTATAAAAGGTGTAGAAACGGGAAATATCCGTGCACATACCGTAAGTCGGCAATTCCCCCGTTGAAAGGTGGAAACGGAAGTTTTCGCCGTTTCTCGTGCCCTCGTAAGTGAAGCCGTCTTTCGTCAAAGTGATCGTTCCTTCGCCTACGATCTCGCTCGTCTTTTGTTCTTTCAATAATTCAAAATCGGGTAAGTTCCCTAATTTTACTTTCGCCGTCAAACAAAAGTCTGGCGCCTGTACGGCGAGCTTTTCCCGTTCCCGTTGCAAATTAAACCATTCCGTTTGCGTTGCGGGGATCACGCAGGAATCGTCCAAGGGTATCATTTCGTAGGTATTTTTTATGGTCATACCGTTGCCGCAATGGGTACAGCGGAATACGTTTCCCTCGCCTTTCATCGTAAATTCCTTGCCGCACTTGGGGCAATAATACAAAAGCGTTTCCAAACCTTTGGCAAGGTTGCCGTCGTTTTTGTATTCGTAGCCCTTGATCTTGTTCCACGCATAATCGTCGTGATAAAGCGTTTCGTTCATCTTCTTTTCGATCGCTTCGGGCGAAATCGCGTCGATTTCCTCAGGCGTGAACATTTTCCCGATCACGACTTCCACCTTGCCGCAGCGTTCGTCGAGGTTGTATTTGGGCATCGTTAAATATCCGCCTTGAATTTTGGTGTAGTACACGGGTACGCGGAAATGCTTGATTAGCTTGCCCGTACCGATCGCCACGGGCTGATTTGCGCCTGAAATGGAGTTCATCCCCTCGGGGTAGAGCACGATATTGCCGCCGCTCGTCAAAATGCGTGTGATCGCCTTGATCGTATAGATATCGGGCGTGAAATTTTTCTTTGGAATCACTTGCAATAATCCGAATACGCCCGCTAAATGCGAACGGTGAAATTCGTTGTAGCCCGCTACGAAATTATAGCAGTTGGGAAGCAAGGGAAGCCCCGTAAAGATATAGTCCGCGCGCGAAGCGTGATTACTCACAACGATATGCGGACCTTTTTCTTTCCTTGGATCGGCTTCGTAGGTGTAGCTCACGCCGTATTTTTTCTCAAATAGAAGTTTCCAAACGCCTGCAAGCAAGCGATAGATAAATTTAGGGGGTGTTTTGATTTTCCGCGCGCGGATCTTTTGCGCAACGGTCATTTTTTTCTTTGCCATTTTTGTACCTCGAAAGGGGAATAAGCTATTATCAATATATCATATTTATAAGCAAAAATCAAGAGCCCTGACAAAAAAAGAGGAAAAATGTCGAAAAAACAAGAATAAAAAACGAGGTAGACGCGCTACCTCGTTTTTTAATTCGTTGTCAGTGATTAGTTGAACAGGTCTTTATAAGCCTTACCAAACTTCATAACGGGCTTCTTGCAAGCGGGGATTTCAACCTTAGCTTTCGTTTGAGGGTTGATGCCCGTCTTAGCGGGAACTTCTTTCACTTCGATGGTGCCAAGACCAACGAGTTGGATTTTGTCGCCTGCTTTCAACGCTTCCGTAACTACGTCAACGAGCGCTTCGTATGCGATCGCCGCGTCTTTGTTGGTGAAGCCTGCTTTTGCTGCCACTGCCTTAATCAATTCACTTTTGTTCATAGAGTTCTATCCCCTTTAAGATTGATTTTACAGAACTTGTCCGTTCCTGTAATTAACTACATTATAACGGATAAAGAACCGTTTGTCAAGGGGTTGGAACAAAAAAAATCGCGCAAACCCTTGAAAATAAAGGATTTTTTGCGATTTTTTACGGATTTTTTCAATATTTGATCACTTTTCGTCAAAAAATGCGCCTCGCGCCTTGAAACAAAAGGCTTTTTTCAATCTTCCGAAGAATAGAAGCCAAGACCCAAAACTTGCGATACGTTCGACATCACGGCAAAGGCGTTGGGATCGACTTTCCGCATTACTTTTTTTAAGGCTACCACTTGTCGGCGGTTGATCACGCAGACGATCATCGCGTGATTTTCTTTGGTGTACATACCCGTTGCGGGGATAGAGGTAACGCCGCGGGAAAGTTCCGTCATGAGCGCGAGCGACATTTCTTCCGGTTTATCGGTAATGATTCTAAATTCGATCGCGGATTGGAAACCGTTGGTAACGGCGTCGTTTGTTTTGCTTTCGATATACGATTCGAAAAGGGAAAGGGCGATAGGCATCAAATTGAGGGCAAGCACCTTGCCTTCCGTCGCGCCGGCGCCGCCCAAGGAGGGATCGTAGAATACGAAAAAGGACGAACCGATGATCACCGCGTTGACGGCAAAGATCATCCAGGCGATAGACGGAGCGGGGAATTTCTTTTGAATGATCACGGCTAAAATATCCGCGCCGCCGCTGCTGCCGCCGATCTTGAACGCGAGAGCGATGGCAACGCCGAAACAAAGCGCCGCACCGATCGCCGCGAATATACGCGTGCTTTCG
>JAFTQB010000061.1 GCA_017462985.1 Clostridia bacterium | reverse complement strand
GTATAATATCGGCTCGCTCACCTACCAATTTCAACACGCGGTAGTCGCAAACTGATCAACGAAACTTAACAAGCCACGCTCGCGCGTGGATTTTTTTCGTCCTCTTTTCCTGTTTTCTGTTTTTCCTGTCGTTGTCTTTTCCTATTCCCCTTTTTTCCGCAGTATCCCTTATATCTACAAAATCCCTTTTATCCACAAAATCATATGAACAGTTGATCATATGTTCATATGCTCATATGATCATATGTTCAAGTATTCATATTCTTTTTTGTTTGGTAGACGAAAGTATTCCGTTCCCGCGCGCCCGCCCGATTTATTCTTCGGTGATCACAACGGTATATTTTCCGTCCAAGCCCTTGGATTTCAAAACCGCGGTAAATTCCTCTTCCAGCGTTTGCGCCGTGTAAACGGGCGCAACGCCGACGTTTCTCGCCGCGTCGATACTCGCTTGCGTTCTCGCTTTGGTTGCTGCGATCTGCGCCTGCGTTCTTTCGTTCGCTTCCCGCGCGCCCTTTTTGATATTCTCGATCACCAAATTGAACTTTGCCTTAAAGCCTTTCGTCTGCAAAAATTGCACGAACTGCCGATTTTCTTCGGAATTTTTGATCTCTTCCATACGAGCGCGATCCGCTTCGCGTTGCGCTTCCAAAGAAGCCCCCATGTTCGCAAATGCCAACTTAAATTTCGCCACGATTCCTTTCGTGCGCAAAAATTCCCCGAATTGCTCGTTGAGCGTAGCCATTTCCTGTTGCGTGTTTACTTGATTTTCCATTGTTTTTTCTCCTATCGATTTATTTGAGGATCGTTCCCCTGATTACAATGCTATTATACCCCGTCGATATTTCTAAAAAAACAATTTAATATTTTTCTTTTGTAAAAGTTTTGTAAAAGAAAAGGCTCTGTCACAACAAACGGTTGATTAGGATTTTTTACGATTTGACGAGAAAAACGCAAGAAAGACAAGCGTTTTGCGAGAGCCGCGTACTTGCCGTACGCAAACAAGCATAACGCGTAGCATTTCACAGCGTTTTTCCGTCAAAAATCAACCAAGGGTTGTTACAGAGCCAAAAGAAAAAAGCAAGCGCGCGGCTTGCTTTTTTTGCGTTCATCGCTCAATTTTCGTAAATACTGCGCTTCAATACGGCTACGTACGGCAAATTCCGATACGCTTCCGCGTAATCCAAACCGTACCCGATCACAAATTCGTCCTCGATCACAAATCCCTTGTATTCCGGCTCGATCGGCGCTTCGCGGCGTTCGGGCTTATCCAAAAGCGTAACGATATTCAAGCTCGCGGGGGCGCGGGTGATAAGCATCTTCTTCAAATTATAAAGGGTATTCCCCGAATCGATAATATCCTCCACGATCAACACGTCGCGGCCCTTGATATCGGTGGTGAGATCCTTTTTAACGATCAATTCGCGCGTGGAAACGGTGCCCGAACCGTACGACGATACCGCCATAAAATCGATTTCAATGGGCGCTTTCATATTCCGAACGAGATCGGCAAAGAAAATCGTGCTCCCCTTTAAAATACATACCACCAAAGGCTTATGCCCCTCGTAAAGCTTATCGAGCTGCGCCGCCAATTCCTTCACGCGCTTTTCGATTTGTTCTTCGCTGATCAAAATTCTTTCCGCATCGCTGTGCATCTTTTTATCCTTCCCGTTTATTCTTTTTTTCGCTCTATCTTTAAATACAGCGTTTTTTTCGTTTCTTTGGTAACCTTCACTTTCTTCGCGATCTCAACGCCGAGTACGGCGTACACCTCGCCCCCGTCGCGCTCCGCCAAGATCGGCAGCTCCGCACCCACGCCCGCGGGGATCTTTTCGTCTACAAGATACTTTTTCAACGACTTTTTCCCGCCGCCGAATTTTTCAAAAATATCTCCCTGCCGTTTCAAGCGTATCACCGCCGAATCGGGCAATTTTTCCCCGTCCAACCGCAATACCTTTTCCCCCTCAATGGGCAAAAACGAAGCCGTGATCAAATACCTGCCGTACGCAAATCCCCCTTCGCGCAGCTGCATAGGCGGCAATTCCCCGCCCGTTTCCGCTTTTACAAGAAACGCCACCGTATCGTGTTGCCTCCGCGCGATCACGCCGCACGGCAAGCATATTTCCGCGCCCGTCTGCAACGAACAAAGAGAAATTAACGCGTTCAAATGCTTCGCCGTATAATCCCTGTCTACGCCCAAAGCCTTTAAAACCGTCAGGCACGCCCGTTTAAAAAGGGGTGCTTTTTCGCAAATCTTCACCCGCCAACCGCTATCCTCCGTAAATTCGGGAAAAATCCGTTGCAGGTAATCTTTCGAAAGCTCGAAAAGCAGATCGTCGTCCTCTTGCGCCGCAAAGCTGAACGCCGCAATATTTTCCGCCGCCGACGGAACGGCTTCGCAAAGCCGCGGAAGCACTTCTATCCGCAAACGGTTGCGCGTTGCGTCCAAAGCAAAATTCGTGCTGTCCTCGCGGTATTCCAAGCCGTTTTCCTTTGCATAGCGCAAAATTTCTTGCTTGCTTTCTTTCAAAAGCGGCCGCAAATACTTCCCGCTCGTTTCCCGCATCGCCCCCGCGCCCGTCAGCGCCGTGCCTCGGCTCAACCGAAATAGCACCGTTTCCGCCTGATCGCCGATATGATGCGCCAAAGCGATAAAATCGGCTTTCCCGCCGCTTAAAAGGCTTTCAAAACAGCGGTATCTGAAATTCCGCGCCGCCGTTTCCAAGCTCTCGCCCGTGCGCGCGGCTTGCTCCACGCAATTTTCGGAAAAGAAAAATTTCTCGCCGATACCGTATCGCACGCAAAGCCCGTCCACGAACGCCATATCCGCAAGGCTTTCCGCGCCCCTGATCCCGTGTTCGCAATGCACGACGGCAAGGGAAAACCCGCAGCTTTCTTGCATTTGCACGAGCCTATGCAGCAACACCGCGCTATCCGCGCCGCCGCTCACCGCCGCCGCAATGCGTTTCCCCTTGTACTGCGATAAATCCATCATATATTCAGTATACCACAACGAAAAAAAGAAAGCAAGACTTTTTTGACAAAAACTGACAGCAACCCCTTAAAAAATCCGCGCCGCAAAAATCCTTTGCGGCGCAACGCTTTTTATTAAAATCTATTTATGTAAATCTGCTCTGCTATAAAATAGAAAAACTTCCTCTTTTCACAAAATTCGTCGTATAACGCCCGTTGCGTTTCGTCCAAACTATTCACCAAAGCGTTTTCCGCAATCTCCATGTCCTCTTTCGCAATATCAAATTCTCGCCACGTTTCCATGTTGGCTCTCTCAATGATTTTTTGTGCCATCTCTCGTATTTCTTTCTTGGTATATTTCTTTGTCATATCCTTCCTCCAAAATAATAAAAAGTGCGCCAACCGAAGTCAACGCACAAAAACGCAAACTCCGTTGTTGTCACACAAATCTCAATATTCAACAATAGAACGAATCTTATTGTTACCAATCAAGTGGAATTTGCATTTTATCAAATTCAATGATTGGTAAGAATAAAGGAAAATATCCCTTTAAAAATAAAGAGTTCGCCCAATGTTCGTTGAATATTTAATTTGTGTGACGAATATAGTATAGCACACAAAAAAATTTTTATCAAGCATTTTTGCAAGAACAAAAAAACTCGGCTGATAAAAAGTCGAGTTTTTTATTATTCCTTATCGTCATTGCGCGCGTAGCGCCGCGCCTGTCATTGCGAAGATTTCCCCTTATCGTCGTTTTCCGTCAGTCAAGCTGTTTTTTATACGATCTTCTGCGTTTGTGTTGGATATTTTCAAAATGCTTCCACACCGCTTGGATATTGTAATTGGTTTCCAAGCAAAGGTTGGTTTCCATATATTTCAAGTTCGGGTCGGCAAACATATCCCGCAAAATAAGCATCATAAATACGCTCAACCCCGAATTGCGGTATTTCGGCAAGATCCCGACGAGCGCAAAATCCACAGTTTCAGGCTTTTTGACGGCTTTGAGCAATCTCACAAGCCCCGCGGGGGTCAACCGTCCGCCGCTCTTTTGAAGCGCCTTGCCGATCCCCGGCAAACACAGCCCGAACGCCACCACTTCATCGTTCTCGTCCGCAATCGCCACGATATATTTTCTGCTCAAAATCAGCATAAATTGATCGATCATCTGCTTTTGCATTTCGGGCGTATACGGCACCACGCCGTACAAATGCCCGTAACATTCGTCGATACAACGGAAAATCCCCTTGGCGTATTTTTTAATAAACGCCGCCTTGCCTAATTTTTCGCCCGCGATATGCAAGTTATATTTTTTCATCGCGCGGTCGAACAGCCTTTGAAAACGCTCGTCGTCCACTTTCAGCGAAAACAGCCGCCATTCCAGCCAATCGATATCCTTTTCGTAGCCGCAGCCCTCGATCAACCCCGCGTAATAGGGATAATTATACTGTTCTTC
This sequence comes from Clostridia bacterium, assembly GCA_017462985.1. Classification (GTDB taxonomy): domain Bacteria; phylum Bacillota; class Clostridia; order Christensenellales; family Borkfalkiaceae; genus Scatosoma. The sequence goes on along the minus strand of JAFTQB010000061.1, from coordinate 2,867 downwards.
AAAGGTCGCAAGATATTCAAACCCCTCGATCAACAGCCCCTCGCGCTCCATATCGCTGTATCCCAGCGGCCCGACGATCTCGTTCATGCCCTCGCTTTTCGCCCAATTTTCCACGGCGGCAAACAGCGCTTTAGCCGTTTCCGCGTTTTCCTCGCAGTCAAATCGCGTGAACCGCGCTTGCCGCGTACCCTTTAATTCGTTGAATTGATTTTGGATAATGCCTTGAATACGCCCCACCGTAACGCCGTCGCGAACGGCGAGAAAGAACGCCGATTTGCAGGTTTTCGTATAAATGTTTTTATCCGTAAACATCGCCATTTCTTCCCCGTAAAGCGGCGGCACGAAATACTCGTTGCCCTGATAGATCCGCAGGGGATATTCCACGAACTCCTTGCGCTGTTTGCGCGTTTTCACCTCAATCACTTCCACCATCTTTCGTAACCTCCCTGTTTTTTTACGGCAATTCGATCTCGTATAAATCCTTCACGGGTACGGCTTTCGTCGAATTTTCCACGAATTTTTTCACTTCCGCCGCCGCGCGTTCCACCGAAACGTTCGTTCCCGCGCCCGCTACGCAACCGCCGGGGCAACCCATGCCCTCGATCAAACAACCGTTTTTCTTGCCCGCTTTCGCAAGCAACAGCATTTTTTTACAAGCGTCCAGCCCCTCCGCGTGTTCGATATTCACCTGCACGTCGGGGTAGTATTCTTGAATACACTTTTCTATCGCGGAAGCCACGCCGCCAGCCACGGCGTAACCGCGCCCCGCCCCCGTCGCTTCGTGAATAGAACGCTCGCCTTTATACTTTGAAAAATCGATCTCTTTCGCGTCGAAGATCCCCGCCAGCTCCTCAAAGGTGATCACGAAATCCACGTCGCTGCGCACCGATTCCCGCGAAGCTTCCAATTTTTTCGCCGCGCACGGCCCGATAAACACCACGCGCGCGTTCGGCGTGCGCTGTTTGATCTTCCGCGCCGTCGCCACCATCGGCGTGAGCGCTTGCGAAACCTTGTCGATCAGCTGCGGGAACTGTTTTTTTGCAAGCATCGCCCAAGCGGGGCAACAGGAAGTGAGCAAAAACGGCAGTTTTCCCGAAACGACCTCTTCCACGTACGCGTGCGCTTCCGTCGCCGCGCCCACGTCCGCGCCGCTCGCCACCTCGTGCACCTCTTTAAAGCCGATATCCAAAAGCGCGCCCTTGATGATCGCGGGAGTAATGCCTTCCCCAAACTGACCCATGATCGCGGGCGCCAATTCCGCCACCACGTAATCGCCTTTTTTGATCGCTTGGATCAGTTGGAAGATCTGCGATTTGTCCGCGATCGCCGCGAACGGACAGCTCACCATACATTGTCCGCAGCCCACGCATTTATCGTTGTCAATCTTCGCTCTGCCAAGCTCGTCGGTGGAAATGGCTTTGATGCCGCACGCCGCGCTGCAAGGGCGCACCTTGTGCGCAATCGCGTCGTACGGGCACGCCTTTTTGCATTTCCCGCAATGAATACATTTTTCCTGATCGATTCTCGTTTTCCCGTTCACCACCGAGATCGCGTCGCGCGGACAAGCCGCCACGCACGCCTTTGCCACGCAGCCGCGGCATTGATCGCTTACTTCGTAAATATTATCGGGGCATTTATCGCACGCCGACGGGATCACCTGCATCAACGGCGGCTCGTAATATTTATCGGAAATGTTGCTTTGATCCACGCCCGCCGTGATATGCACGGGCTTATCCGAGGGGCGAAGCGACATTCCCATCGCCAACCGCACCCGCTCGCCCGCGATCGCGCGTTCGCGGTAAATGCTTTCGCGAAACCGCGGCACTTCCGTAGGCGTGATCTTATACGGGATCGCCTCGATATCGTCGTTCACGCGTTCGGGGTCGGAATAAAACGCCACCAACGCCACCTGTTTAAACACCTCGCGCCGCAACTTTTTCACCGAGGTATTCAAACCTCTCATATTTCCTTCGCTCATTCTTCTTTCGTCCTTTTCAGTTTTCTCTCACTCTGCAAAGCTCGCCCGCCAAAATCGCAAGCGAAGCCGCCAAATCTTCCGTTTTCAATACAACGCCTTTGGGCGCGATCAAGGGCGCGGGCGCAAAATTCCAAACCGCGCGAATACCTGCCCCCACCATTTTATCCAAAACCGATTGCGCCGCCGCTTTCGGCACGGCGATAATCCCGATGCGGATCATATGCTTTTGCACGAAGCTTTCCAATTCTTCCATTGCGTACACGGGCTTATCCGAAATCCGCTCCCCGATAATCTTTTCATCGCAATCGAACGCCGCAACGATATTCAGCCCGTTGTTTTTAAATCCCTCGTACCCAAGGAACGCTTTCCCAAGCCCCCCCGCGCCCACGATGATCGCGTCCGAAAGATTATCATACCCCAAAAACTTCTCGATATCCGCAATCAACCGCACGGTCGCAAACCCTTTTCTGGGCACGCCGGGCGTCGCCGCAACGGCGGCGAGATCTTTTCTGACAAGCACGGGCGATACCGATACGCTCCGCGCGAGCGCTTCAGACGGAATATGCGTTTTCCCCTTGGAATTTTCTTCCTGTAAAAACCGCAAATACAGCGGCAATCTTGCAATTGTCGCTTTCGATACCTCGCGCGATTGCGGCGTTTCAAATCCCGCTTCCGCCACTTTGATACGCCCCGTTTCTTCCGTTTCGTTCCAAGCCTCTGTTCCCGTCGTATTTTTGTCGTTCATTTTCCAGCCTCCGTTTTCTTCCCTTTTGCGCCAAATTGATAATTTTTTATCGATAAAATTTTATCAGTATATATATTATAACAAAATTTTCTCAAAAAATCAAGCGGTTATTGATAAAAAATTATCAATAACCGCCAAAATCTT
>JAFTQB010000060.1 GCA_017462985.1 Clostridia bacterium | reverse complement strand
TTGGGTTTGCCAAAATTCAAAGTCTTTTTGCGGGCAGTTGTAATATGCTTCCCATTCAAATTGCGGTAAGTCGTAATCTTCAAAAATGGTTTTTCCCTTTTGTTTATAATAAGTATAATTTGATTGCCAAAACAATTTATAATGAAAATTAAATTTTATCAATTCAAAATCCTTTTTTAATTCGGGAAAAAGAATCAAAATGATATAAATCATTATATTTTGTCCGTAATTTTCCAAGTCCGCACCCAAAGAAAGAAGTTTATCTACTTGTGTAATTTCTATTTCAAAAGGACAACCTGTAAAATAAAATTTGTCTTTGAGCATTTCTTCTAAAAGTTTCGTTTTAGATAAATCATACTTTTTTATCAAGGTTTTAGCTATATCCATATAGCATATTTGTAAATCCTTTATCATCGTCTTTTATTGTACCCTGAAAATAATTTATAAAAAATTTTAATATCGTTTCCACCCTCAAGTCCCGTTGCGGGGACGAAAACCAAAAAATAGTAGGGAACCCACAGGTTCTCTGCTATTTTTGGTTGAGCAGCTTGAACCTATCTTGAAGCGATTATTACTCCATTTCCGTTCTTCTCTATTCTTATCCGTTTTATCTCTAACTAAAAATATTTCCCAATCAAAAAACTAAAATATTTTTTAATGACATATGAATACAATTTCTCATACGGACGCTTGTCCTTCCTATTGTCATTAAAATAAATATAATGTTGATATAAAGGAAGATAAGAATTTGTAATACCTACAAATTTTAACACTGGAGCGTCATAGCAAAACCATTCTTTACTATCATCCACATAACGATAAGGTTCAAAATCCAAAGCATTTATATAAGGCAAGAGTTCAGTGATATCTTCGTCTATCAATTTCACGGAAACGGTTTCCACTACTTTTTCCTTCCCCCCAATCCATTTCAAACTTTCAAAAGCCGCTTCTTTTGAAACCACGTTAAGCAAAATAGTCCAATTATTTCGGATTCCCATACATTCAAATATAATTTTGGTATAATAAATTTTTTCTTCTTCCATACAATTTTCCCGTTATTAAAAGTAAAGACAGACCTAAGTTGAATGGTTCAACTTAGGTCTGTCTTGGTTGAGTAGCTTGAACCTATTATATTTCTTCCTTGCTCTTGCCAAAAACGATTAAAATTGAACCGTCTTCTTCTCGCTTCGCATAGCCGCCTATGTAAGAGCCAAAGCCGTTTTTTTTCTCTTCTTTTTCAATCTCTTCCCAAGGACGAATATCGTCGATACCGATACATTCTTCATACTCTCTACAATATCCCGCATATTTGTAATAAACGTATAAATGACATATATCACAATCGTCTATCCCGCGACCGCAAAGTCGGCGCTCCAATTTTTTAATATTAGGGATTTTCTCATTGCAACCATAAACGTTTACGCGCCGCCATTCAATTTCTTTATCAAGCTTTAACCGAATAAAACCGTTTTCAATTTCTCTACCAAAGCAACTGGAATTCCATTCTAACTCCTTTTTGAAGTTGATTTGAATATCTTGGATTTCTTCTTGGTATATCATAAAGCCATCACAGTTTTCAAAATCCAAATCAATTTTTTCAACTACCTGCTTTGTGATGTTGGGGGCATTAACAACGTGAAAGGCTTTTTCAGCAGAACCATAGGTCTTATTCGCTTGAAATTTGAAAATTAAATAGCCGTCTTCCTTATACGCCACAATGTCTCCGTAAATACCGTAGTGCCAATGGTTTTTATCAAACAAACGAATATAGTAGATACCGCCTTCTTCTATGCAACGATTTTCCAAATATGCCTTTCGATTTTTAGAATATTCTTTTTGATTATAAAGCAATGAATTGTCGTATTGAGGCTTTCTATCCTTCAGTTTGCATTTAATAAGTCCACTTTTTGCCACAGGACAAAACCCGCGTTCCCCTGCAATAAGCGTATCATAAAATTGAATGTCAATATCAACAATTTCTCCTATCGAAAGTTGAAAGAAATCTCCGTTACGGAAAAAAACTTGCGCCTCCCTAAATTCTTTTTTGTCCAACTGTACTTTTTTGCATACATACTCATAATTCATACTCCTTTCCTCCTTTGTGAAAATAAAACAGACCTAAGTTGAATGGTTCAACTTTTGAGGCAACGGGTATCTGCCGTTTCCGCTTTGCGGAGCCTCGGCAGGGCAGCGGTCGCAACGAATAAAGCGATAAATAGAATATCTACTGTTTTTGCTCCCTCGCGTGAACCCACGGGAATACGTGGTTTACGCGAGCCGTTGCCGAAAGTAAAAAGCACAGTACACCTTGTGGTGTTCTGTGCTTTTTGGTTGAGGCAACGGGACTTGAACCCACGACCTCTTGGTCCCTAACCAAGCGCGCTACCAAACTGCGCTATGCCTCAATATTGCTTGCCGATCGGCGGTTTTCCCCGCGCGACAGCATAAGTAATTATACTCATTGACGAGAAAATAGTCAAGCGTTTTTGCTTGACTTTGTAAAAATATTTGAAAAAATTTTTTCATCCTGCCAAAAATTACTATCCCGCCGTTCCCGTAATGGGAAAAATTGTTAAGCGGTAATCATTGACCTTGCTAGAAAATTTATGATATCATAGTTTCTGCAAATATGACAGGAGGAAAAAACAATGACTTGGGAAGAAATTTGGAACAATATCAAGGCATGGCTCACGAGCGAAACGCTGTGGGGTACGATTTTTAAAATCGCGCTTGCGATCGTAATCTGGATCGTTTCGTTTAAGATCATCAACGCAATCGGGCGAAAAATCGAAAAGAGCGGTGAAAAGAAAAATGCGGATAAGACGATTATGAAAACGCTTGCCTATTTATTCAAGCTCGGAATGAAAATCATCGTCGTCATCACTTTGATCGGCTTTTTGGGGATCGATACCAGCGGATTGACGGCGCTCGTTGCGTCTTTGGGGGTTTGTATCGGTTTGGCGGTCAACGGCGCGGTTGCAAACCTCGCGGGCGGCGTGCTTATTCTTTTAACGCGTCCTTTCCGCGTGGACGATTTTATCGAAGCGCAAGGGTATTCGGGTACGGTGTCGGAAATTCATATCACCAACACCAAGCTGATCACGCCCGATAATAAAGTGATTCGTATTCCCAACGGCGCGCTTTCCAACGGGAATATCGTCAATTATTCGGAAATGGACGTGCGGCGCGTCGATCTGCAATTTTCGATTGCGTACAGCGCCGATTACGACAAGGCGCGCGAGATTTTGTTGAAAATTTGCACGGAACACGAACTCGTTTTGCAAGACCCCGCGCCGTTCGTGAGAATGAAAGAACACGCGGCTTCAAGCGTCAATATCAATACGCGCGTATGGACGAAGAGCGGCGATTATTGGACGGTGTATTTCGATATTACCGAAGCGGTGAAGCGCGAATTTGATCTGCACGGCATTGAAATTCCCTTTAATCAGCTTGACGTTCACGTGAAAACAGATCGTTAAACGGCTTGCGGCGGCAAAGAGCTATTCGCTTTTTGCCGCCGTTTCATATAATTTCAGCTCTTTTAAAATATTTTCCGCGTAGTGGGCTTCCAAGGCGGAATAGTTGCCCTTTTTGCCGATTTCAAGGAGCTTTCCCACGTGCCTGTAACCGAGAAATGCGGGGGGCAGGTGCGTAACGAGATCGTTGATATTGCGGATCACGGTGAAGCGTTGAAAGCGGCTTTTCAGCTCCTTGGTGCAGACGCCCCAAAACACGCGCGGGCTTCCGAAGCCGTAACCTTCGATATTCTCTCTCAAATCGGGGCGGTTGTACCAAATATATTCGTGGCAGAGCGCCGCGATCGCCGCGCCGTGGGAATAGCCGCACACGACGATCTTTTTCACGCTCGTATCCGCGATGACGGGCGCGAGGATCGGTTCGAGTTCTTTCCAAACCTTTAAAAAACCGCGGTGGGCAAACCAAACGGTCTTGCTCATTCGCTTATACGCCTTGACGGGAAAATCGAGGTTGTTTTTCCAATCGTTTTTTCCCTCCGAGCCTTGGAAATAAAGATAAAGGGTATCGCTTTCCCGCCGCGTGGCGTAGCTTGCGGAAACGCCCGCGTTGGAATAGGGGATATGCAAGCATTGAAAAAACAGCGCGTAAAGCTTCATAAATTCCTCCGTTGACAGTTTATTCGCGGAGTTGCTTCAAACGTGAAAAAACGGCGATTTTCGCCGTTTTTTGCTTGTGTTTTCAGTTTGTTAATTTACTTAAAGGGCGGTAAAGCTAATCTTTAAAGCAGTGCGCGAGGAATAGTTCACCACGACGGTATACGATAATCCGTCCACGCCCGTTGCCGTCAGCGTGGCGGTTTTTGCCGTTTGATCGACAGTAACCGTTTTTGCGTTAAAGGAATAAGTGATTTCCGTGCGGTTGCCGTTTGCGTCCAAGCGGGTGATCGTTCCCGCAGGATCAAATTCAAAGATATTACCGCTTGTATCCGTCGCGCGTTCGTGCTTAACGAAAGTGAGAACGACGGGAGTAGTGGCGTAATTGACCGTGATCGTATAACGCGTGCCGTCTACGCCCGTTGCGATCACCGTCGCGTACGAAAGCGCGGAATTGAAGACCACGTCCGTTGTTAAGTTGTAGGCGTAAACCTCGTTGGTATTCGCCTTATTGGCAATCTTTCCAAAGCCGTCGAAAACGAAGGTTTTATTGCCGTTGATCGCTTCCAAGCGGTAGAAAGAGTCTACCTGCACGGGCTTAAATTCGCGCGTGCCGTCCTCGCTGATATAGGCTTCTTGTAGCGTGCCCGCGCTCTTGATCTGAATTTCAAACGAGTACGCAACGCCGTTGTTCATTACGTTTTGATCCCATACGAGGTAGATGCCGTTCGCTTCGTCGATTACGCGGTAATTACATTCGTAAACGGTGGCGTTGAAAGCTCTCGTTGCCACGCCCAACGTTTGCGTGCTGGAAGATATGCCGTCGAAACGGTAGGTGTATACGACGTGATCGCTCACCGCAAAAGTCCAAGTGCCGAACAGTGCGTCAGGCTTCGTACAGGCGGTGAAGCCGTAATAGGTGAGCTCGTACGACGAAAGCCCCAGCTCCGCGCCGTTGATATTGTGCAAGTACATTTTGGTGGTCTTGCCGCTTTCCGTCCAAGGGAAGGTGATATACGATTCCGCCGTTTCTTCTTTCATCGTCAGCGTGATCTCTTTTCCGAGATACTTGCCTTTGAGTACGCCGTTTTCGTTTACGCCGCCGACGGTCAGCGTTTGGTATGCGCCCGCGATCGCCCATTCGCCCGTGTAGAAGGTCTTTTTCGTCAAAAGCGTTTCCTTTGCGCCGAGTTTATAGCAGTATACGCCGTCGGCGTTCACCGCAAACGAGCCGTTATTCGCGCCGTCGGAAAGGATAACGCCGCTATCCGTTATTTGATAGCCAACGCCCGTTGCTTCGCCGTTTACAAGCACCTTGCCGCCGTTCGTAAGCGCGCCGCGGCCGTCAAAGACGTATTCGTTCAAATCCCCGTCCACGAAAACGAACGCGGAAAGTTCGTCCTTTCTTTGCAACAGCGTGCCGTCGATCGAAATGGTGTTCATATCCTCGTTGACCATGATCGTATATTCGTTGTTTTCGTAAACGAACGAACCGAGCGCGTTGTTTTTATCGACGGTATAGGTAACTTCCCGTTCTACGCCGTCCACGAGCAGGTTGAGCTTGCCGCTGATCGTTTCTCCGCCCAACGTGAGATCGTACATTCCCTTGCCGTTAAAGCGGATCGTGGAGAAAAGCTCGTTATCGTCGGTGATCCATTCGCCTTGCAAAACGTCCGATTTGAGGAATCGGAAACCGTTCAAAAATGCGTCGATTGCCGAGGCTTCGTCGTAGTAGTACATCGTTCCGTCAAGGGTATTGGCTGTGGAGTTGTACTGTACGAATCCAAACAGGTCGCCGCTGATATAGACGAACAGGTAACCGTCCAATAGATCGTAAGTGATTTCGTAAGTATAGCCGTTATTATCCGTCAAAAGTCCCGTTGCGTTGCCGCTCGCGGGGATCCCGTCGAGCTGTAAGGTCATACCGAATACGGGGTCGATCCATTCGCCCGCAAAGCTACCCTGATGCGCAAAATAGAGCTTTGTGTTGCCGTTGGCTATGCAAAGGTAGCCGTCCGCCGTGATCGTGGCGGTGTGGCTTACGCCGAGGCGCGTGAACGAGATCGTTTCGTTCGCGTATTCGTACAGACCGCTCATGCCGTCGCTTGCCCACCAAGATCCCATGCCGTCAAAGGTGTAGGAAACGTTCGTTTGATCGGTCTTTTCCCAAATGCCTTGGAAAAGTTCGTGCGTTTGCGTATAGTTCGCGGTCGCGTTTTGAAGCGCGCCGTCCATCAATTCGTATTCGACTTGCGTATTGTCGCCGTAGGTGATCGTAACGGTCGTTCCGTTGATCGTATAGGTGAACGGGGTCGTACCGTCAACGCCCGTGCCGTCGTAGTAGAAAGTAAGCGTGCTTTCGCCGCTATAGTAAGCGGAGTGGAAACCGACTGCCGCCGTCGCCGTCAAGGGCGCGGACGAGGTGAAGAATACGCCGTCGTAAATCTGCATTCCCGTTTGCGTGAGGACAGCTTTATAATCGGCGAGGTAGAATTGATCGAGCTGATAATTTCCGATATATTCTACGTCCTCTTGCCCAAGCTGTACGCCGTTGAAAAATCTTGCAAATCTTGCGCCGTAGAATACGAGCGAACGATCCGCGAAGTTATACGCGTATTGCGCCGTGGAAACGTTTGCGCCGTCCGAATAGGCGAACGTGCCGTCGGGATAG
>JAFTQB010000059.1 GCA_017462985.1 Clostridia bacterium | reverse complement strand
GGGTGCAAAGCTTTCGAATATCTTCATACATATCACGGGCAACGGCGGTCATCGTTTCCGCTACGGTTACGTATCCGTTTACGATCACGCGAGAACGGACGGAACGGCGACGGTGGCAACGACGGTGAAGAACGTGTACGTGGCGAGAACGAGCGGCACGAGCCAAACGGTGGGTCAATATCTCGTGGTTACGGGGGAAACGGGAGAATATAATCCCTACGACGACGGTACGGACGGCGTATTTGCGTCGGTAAGAGTATACGACAAAGCTGCGCCCGACGCGGCGGATACGAATTACGGGAGCGGCGCATTCTCTGCGGGGCTTAGCTATCAGACCTACGCGCAGCTTGCCACCGACCTTGCGGCGGGCAACGTAATCGTCTTTGACGATATGACCTACTGGAATATGACAGGTAGTTATCCTACCTTTGTAGAAAAGAAATAAAAAGCGAACGGAGGACGGGCGCGGCGTGCGGGGTTTTCCAAACGCCGTGCCGCCCAAACGATTTCCCTAAGCATGGTTTGGGGGAAAGGGGGCGGTTTGTCCGCAAGGTGTTTTATGTACGAAAAAATAAATTTCAAAAGAAAGCAAAGTTTGCAATTCACCGTGAACTACGAAGAAAACGTCACGTTGGCGTTCGCCGCCGACGAACTTATTCGTTACGGGGAAAGAATGTTGGGAAAAGACGGCGTTTACGAGGTGTATTTGGGCTGTTCGGGCGCGTTTTTGGAAGCGTTCGGCGTAGATACGGCTAAATTTGTTTACGACGGATTTTTCATCGAGGTTACCGAAAATAGGATCGTCGTTGCGTCCTTGATGCCGCGCGGCGTACTGTTCGGCGTTTACGAAATTTTGGAAAGAAACGGCTGTGTGTTCGTTCGCGTGCCCTCTTTGGAGGAATATGTGCCAAAGACGGGAATATTCCGTACGCAATTGCCCGAATACGTCAATTCGCCTATGGAGATCAGAAGTATTTCCTATTGCTGTTACGAATTCGACGGGTTGATCGAAGAACTTACGGCGATGATCGATAACTGTGCGAAAAACAAGGCGAACGCATTTTTCATTCATCAAAATATGATCGATATCACCGAGGGTATTCAAAGAGCTGTAAACGAGATCAAAAAACGCGGAATGATTTTTGAATACGGCGGGCATTTCGTCGAGAAATTCGTTCCGAGAGAGCGTTTTGAAGAAGAACCCGAGCTGTTTATCGAAAGGAACGGAAAACGGGTGAATACGGGCAATTTTTGCCCCTCTAATCCAAAGAGTATCCGCTACGTTGTAGACGGATTGGTAAATTTTGTAAAGCGTAACAAGGGGATCGACGTTTTGCATACTTGGTTTGAGGATTCCACGGGCGGTTGGTGCACTTGCGAGAAATGCAAGGGGATATCCCCCACGGAGCAACAGGCGATCGCTACCCGTGCAATGGCAAAAGCGGTGAAAGAGGTAGAGCCGACGCTAAAAATTGATTTTTTATTGTATAATGAAACGTTGGCGAATACGGAGAAGCTCGTCGTCGACGAGGACAACGTGTACGGAATGTTTGCCCCTCGCGGACGGTGCTATGCGCACGGCTTGGACGAATGTGATAATAACCGTTGGCATTTGAATTCTATGGCGCAGGCGGGCAAACGGCTGTCTGCGGGAATGGAAGTGTTTGAATATTATTCGGATATATGCTTGTTTATGAAAGCGAAAACGGCGTTTCCGCATACGGTTGCCAAGGATATGCAAATATACTTGGCAAACGGCGCGAACAAAATCACCGATCTGACGTTTGGGGATTATAGCTATTGGGCGCACGATCTTACGACTTACGTATTTTTAAAGCACGTTTACGATCCGTTTGCCGACGTGGAAAAAACGATCGAACGTTTTTTGTCGGTGATCGGAGCGGATACGGTAAAACTGAAAAGATTTTACGACTTGGTGGAAAAGTATTCCTCGCTGTACGTGGCTTTTTGCGGGTATTTGAAGAATATGAGCTGTATGGTACGGTTGCAGCTTTCGGAATACTCGTTGGAACATATGAAAAAAATAGAGGCGTGTTTTCCGTATATTGCCGAGGCGAAAGCTATTTTGGCGGAGATCCTGCAAGAAAACGACAGCGAGTTCCTTCGTTCGCAATATGCGTTAATGGAGATCACGGAAACGGATATTCGCAGTTTTTACAATCTTGCTTATACCCGTGCGTATAATCATTTTGGAAAAATCGGCAAAGAGGAAGCGAAAGAGCGTTTGAAGATCGCGAAAGACGGATTGCTGCAAAACGGTGTTCGTTTGGAACGGCTGAGAAGATACGGCGGAAGCCAGTTTCAAATTCAGCCGATCGATCATTTGAGCAACGGATACGCCGCGTTTACGGACGAGGTGTTGATCAAGGAAGTCGGATATGAAGTAGAGGGCTTGGGAATCGATGAGAAATTAAAAGACTTACCGGAATTTAAGGTGGAGGACGAAACGGTATGAAGGACTTGAAAAATTTGAAGATCGCCTATATTGGCGGCGGTTCTCATTCATGGGCGAAGAACTTGATGGTGGATCTGGCGCGGGAAGAAGCGATTTGCGGGACGGTCAGCTTATACGATATCGACGTGAAAGCGGCTGAATCGAACGCAAGGATCGGCGCGTTTTTGGCAGAGCGCGACGACGTGGTGAGTAAGTGGAAGTACGTTGTGGCAAACGATATCGAGGATGCGTTGACGGGTGCGGACGTCGTGGTGATCTCCATTTTGCCCGGAACCTTCGATGAGATGGAAAGCGACGTGCATTTGCCAGAAAAATACGGGATCTATCAATCGGTGGGCGATACGACGGGACCGGGAGGTATCGTCAGGGCATTGCGTGCGGCGCCGATGTTTGCGTATTTTGCGGAAAATATAAAAAAGTATTGCCCCCAATCGTGGGTCATCAATTTTACCAATCCTATGACGGTCTGCACGAGAACGCTGTATAAAGTTTTTCCGCAAATCAAGGCGTTCGGTTGTTGTCACGAGGTATTCGGCACGCAGGACCTGTTCAAAGAGATCCTCAAAGAAAAGCGCGGGATCGACGCAAAGCGGGAAGAGATCGAGGTCAACGTGTTGGGCGTAAACCATTTTACTTGGCTGGATAAGGTTTGCTATAAAGGAGAAGATCTACTTCCTTTGTATCGCGAATTTATCGAAGAAAATGCCGAGGGTAGGGAAGGAACGGACAAAGAGCATTGGGCGAACTCCTCGTTTGCGCAAAAAAATAAAGTCAAATTCGATCTGTTTTGTCGCTACGGCTTGATTGCGGCGGCGGGCGATCGGCATTTGGCGGAATTTTGCCCTTCGGATTGGTATTTGAAAGATCCCGAAACGGTGAGATCCTATGGGTTTGAGCTTACTCCCGTATCATGGAGAAAAAAGGATCTTGCTTGGCGTATCGAGGTTGCGGAAAAGCTTTCCAGCGGCGAAAAACAGTTGGATTTTTATCGTACGGGCGAGGAGTGCGTGAGGCAGATTAAAGCCATTTTCGGCTTGGGGAGCTTCTTGACGAACGTCAATCTTCCCAATCGCGGGCAGATGCCGCAACTGCCGCTCAACGCTGTGATCGAAACGAACGCTTATTTTAGCGGCGATGACGTGCGCCCCGTCGTTGCGGGGAATTTACCGCAAGGGGTGCTGGCGTTGGTGCAAAGAATTTGCGCCGAACAGGAAATGGTGGCAGAGGCCGCGCTGACGGGCAATTACGAGCTGGCTTTTCAGGCGTTTTTAAATAATCCGAATATGCCTTTGGATATAAAGGCGGCGAGGGAATTGTTTGACGAGATGCTGAAAAGAACGAAAAAATATTTGCCGTATTACGAGGCTTACGTAAAAAGAGAAAAGGCTTGAGAGGTGTGAAATGAAAAAGATAGAAGTAATTTTGGTAGGCGCGGGTAACCGTGGAAAAACTTATACGGAATATGCGATCCGTTTTCCTGAAGAGATGCGGGTGATCGGCGTTGTCGAACCGCAAAAACGATTGCGCGAGGAATTTGCTGCTCGGCATAATATTCCGCAAAATATGCAATTCGTAAACGTAGAGGAATTTGTAAAGGCGGGCAAGGAATGCGATATCGTGTTTAATTGCACGTTGGATAATTTGCACTATGAAACGTGCAAGGCGTTGCTACAATACAAATATAACGTTTTGGTGGAAAAACCGATCACTCCCAAAAAAGAAGAATTGTTGGATTTGGCAAATATCGCAAAAAAGAACGGTTGCTTCGTCGCCGTTTGCCACGTGCTTCGGTATACTCCCTTTTATCAGTCGATCAAACGGCATATTTTAAACGGGGAAATCGGCAAGATAACGAGTATTTATATGAGCGAGTGCGTAAAAGTCGGGCATTTCGTAGAATCGTACGTCGTCGGGAAATGGAAAAGCGAGGAGGAGTGCGGTTCGCCGTTTTTGCTCGCCAAGTCTTGCCATGATACCGATTTGATGTGTTGGTTGAACAACGATACCGAGCCGGAACAAATTGCAAGTTTTGGCGATAGAAAAATATTCCTGCCTGAAAATGCGCCTGTAACGCATGGGGAACGTTGTACTTCCTGTTCGGCAGAACCGTATTGCAAGTATTCCGTTTTGAAAGCCTTGTTTAAGGCGGGCTGGACGGCGCGTATCATGAACGATATTGATAAACCGAAAGACGAAATCACGAAAGAGGACATCATCGAGCACTTGAAGGTGAGCGATTACGGCAAGTGTGCTTATACCAACAGGGATTTGATGGATAGGCAAAATCTGATTGTGAAATTTAAAAACGGGTCTATCGGTACGTTCGATTTGATTGGAGCGGCGGCGACGGGAAACCGCCATATCCACATCGTCGGGGAAGACGGCGAGATTTTCGGCGACCATTCCAAGAGCACGTATTGCGTTCGGAAATTCAACTTCGATACGTATCAATCGACGGACGAATGGTACGACGTCAGCGCAAACATAAAAAGCGACCATGGCGGCGGCGACGACGGACTCGTGCGGGAATTGATTGCTTATTTAAACGGCGATAGAAGCTCGGTTTCTATTACGAAGCTGTCCGATTCCATTAACGGTCATCTCGTTGTTTATAACGCGGAACTTTCGCGGAAAACGGGTCAAATTGTTCGATTTGAATAACATAAAAAAGAAAGCAAGCGGACGGCTATTGCCGTTCGCTTGTTGATAGCGGTACTATTTTACAAAAAGAAAAAGGCGTTGGTTTGTAACCAACGCCTTTTTGGCGCAGAAGACGAGATTTGAACTCGTGCCACCAGTTATGATGCTACTCCCTTAGCAGGGGAGCCCCTTGAGCCTCTTGGGTACTTCTGCAAACCGCTCGTTAATGCTATAATACTATATCATATTTTTTGCTCATTGTCAAAGATTTTTGCCTATAATTTTTGAAAAATGTTCTTTTTTATTGAAAAGACAAAAAATATACGTATGCACTTGCGAAAATAAAAAAAATATGCTACAATAAGAAAAAGAGGAAAAGGAGTATATGAAAAAATGAACATCTGGCACGACATCAGCAGAGAGCGTATCACGGCAAAAGCTTTCGAGGCGCTCATTGAAATTCCCAAAGGCTGTAAGGCGAAATACGAATTGGATAAAGAAACGGGGCTTTTGAAGCTCGACCGCGTTTTATTCACTTCCACCGTTTATCCCTCCAACTACGGATTTATCCCCCGCACGCTTGCGGACGACGGCGATCCCTTGGACGTATTAGTGCTTTGCGGCGAAACTTTTTATCCGATGACGCTCGTAAAATGCTATCCCATCGGCGTGATCAAAATGCTCGACGGCGAATCGTTGGATGAAAAAATTATCGCCATACCGTTCGGGGATCCCACCTATAAAAATTATTACGATATCCACGAATTGCCCACCCATGTCTTTGACGAAATGATGCACTTTTTTGAAGTGTATAAATCCTTGGAACATAAAACGACGACCGTTAAAGAGATTTGCCATCGCGACGAAGCGGTGGATATCATCAATAAATGCTTGGCGCAATACGAAACGGTGTTTAATCGAAAGGAGTAAAATTCGATGAAAAAATTACTCGTTGTGATCGATATGCAAAACGACTTCGTATTCGGCGCTTTGGGAAGCAAGGAAGCGCAATCGATCCTGCCCGCCGTAAAAGAAACGATTGAAGAATTTAAAAAAGCGGGGCAAACGGTTGTTTTTACGCGCGATACGCACGAAAACGATTATTTATCCACCCAAGAGGGCAAATATTTGCCCGTGCCGCATTGTATCCGCGGGGAAAAGGGGTGGGAGATCGTGGACGGTTTGCGGGAAAACGAACGCGTATTTAATAAGCCCACGTTCGGTTCGCTTGCGCTTGCCGAATATATCAAGGCGGAAAATTTTGACGAGGTAACGCTGATCGGGGTCTGCACGGATATTTGCGTAGCTTCCAACGCGCTTTTGATCAAAGCGACTTGCCCCGAATTGCCGTTGCGCTTAATCAAGAACTGTTGCGCGGGGGTAACGCCGCAAACGCACGAGGCGGCGATCGCGACGCTCGCTTCCTGTCAAGTGCAAATTCTTTAAATTTACGCTCGATTTTCGCGGACTTTTCGTAAAGTCCGCTTTTTTTATGCGCGCGCGACAAAAAATAAAAAATATTTTCGAAAAAAATGCAAAAAGCAAATTTTGTTTATTGACAAATATCTGCAAAGGCGGTATAATAAAATAAACTGTGTAATAATTCGTTTTGCTTCCCGAAAAAATAGGGAGCGAACAACAAGGAGATATTTTTTATGTCAGTACCTATGCAATCGTTGAAAAAGCGCGCGGCTGTGGCGAGAAGAAGCTCTATTTTTGCAGGGCTCTTGTACGTTTTGGGTTGCGTTGCGCTTGCCGCCGTTGCGTTCTTCCCGCTTTTGGAGCTTTCCGAAGGCAGTTGGGAAGAAGTTTGGGCGTACGGCGAGCTTGGCTTGCTCACGTTTTGGAAACCTTTCCTTGATATTCCCAAATTTGCGGAGGATATGGCGGGGAACACTTATAATCTGCTGATCAGTGCGATCTACGTTTTGATGCTTTTGGTCGTCGTGATCAACGCTTTCCGCGCCATTGCGAAGTTGGACGGACTTTTCAGAAAGGGAACGAAAAAAATCGGTTATAACCAAAACAAGATCGCCCTGGATAAAGCGGCGAAGATTTTTTCCGGTTCGTTTGCGGCGGTGGCGATCAATACCCTTTGCTTGCGCGTCCTCTTAACGAACGGTGATTTTGATTATTATCCTATCGTAAATTGGAATTTCACTTTCTATATGGCTGCGGCGGGCTTTGGATTTATCCACTTGCTCAGCGGTCTTATCCAAGGCGGCATCAGCCGTTTCAGCACGCGCGAGGGCGCTGTGGAAACGCCGAGAAAGCACGGTAGCTTTTCGGTGTTTTTACGCAATCTCTTCCAATTCGCGGCGGTGGGCGGCATCACGTTCTTTATGACGAAATATTCTTCGTATGCGCCCGTTATTTTAAACGAAGCGTTTAATATCCAAGAACTCTTTGCTTCAGAGCTTATGGACCTGATTGCTACGCTCGTCGTATTGCTCTCTTGGGCGGTGGCGTTCCTGTTCTTCTTGGGGCTTACCCGCCATGCGATCAATCCTACCGAATTTACCGCTTGCGAAAAGAAAGATAAGGGCAGAAAATCCGCGCGCGTCGCGTCGTTCTTCGTGTTCCTGTTCCTGTTAATCCACGCGGGATTCCCCCTCGTGATGGGGTGGATTGAAGCGGGCGCGTTCCCGATGGAGTCGTTGATAGAACGTCAATTCGTACTCTATGCGGCGGCGATCGGTTTGGGTCTTTTTATCATCGAATGTATCATGGCGAAATTCCCCTTGGTCAAGAAGCGCTACCGTGAACAAGCGCAGGGTGAAGAAACGCCCGCGCCCGTAGAACAGCCCCTCGTAGACGACGTTCCGCAGGAAGAGTCTACGCCCGCGGCACAGACGGAAACGCCCGCAGAACAACCTGCGGCGGCGCAGACGGTGGAATCTGTTTCCGTGGTGGCGCCCGTGGCGCAACCCGCGGCTGTACAGCCCGTTGCTCCCGTAGCGGCGGCGCCCGCTCCGCAAGCGGAATTGCCGTTATCGGCTCGCGCGGCGCAAGCGCGTAAGATCAAGGCGCAATGGATCGCAAGAAGCCGCGCTTATGCGGCGGAAGAAGCTCCGCAAACGGCTCCTGCAACCACGCAAACGCATTCCGTGCGTTGCCCGTATTGCTTCGCGATCGTTGAAGTGGACGACGGAGTAGCGGCGAATTGCCCTTGCTGTGGGAAGAAATTCGCGCTGAAAAAGTCGAAAGGCGGCTCGGCGCAACCTCGGCAGATGTCGTTGTTTGCGGGAAGCTCGCAATCGACCGCGCCCGCACAACCCGTGCAAGAGGATCATGCGGCTACGACGGCAAAGGGCGAACAGCTTTCTATCAACGCATAAATTACATAGCGAATAACGAAAACGGACGGAGATTTTTCTCCGTCCGTTTTGCTGTTGATTACGCCGCGAAGATTTTTACGGCGAGCGCGGTCATATCGTCTTTTGCAGCGCCGCCGTAGCGCTTTAAAGCAGTGTCTAAGATCAAATCCGCAACCTGTTGAGGATTGGCTTTGGGAACGTTTTTCAGCACTTCGAAAAGGTCGCCCGTAGAAGAAAACGCGCCCGTTACGCCGTCGCTTAAAAACAAAAGGGTATCGCCCGTAGAGAATTGATAGGTGGAAACGTCGGGATGAATACATTCCAAAATGCCGAGGGGAAGAGAATCGCTTTCCAAAATCTGCAAGGCGGTATCCGAAAGGATAAACCCGACGGGAGAACCGATTTTGACGGTATCCACCCGCCCGCGGCTCAGATCGACGACGGCAATATCCACGCAGGCGAAGGTTTCTTCCTTGTTAAAGGTGAGAAGCCTGTTGACGGTGGAAAGAATGAGTTCGGGCGGCATTTTCGAACGGTAGAAGATTTCGAGCAGTGAAATGGTGCTTTCCGATACCCGTTTTGCGTATTCGCCGCTCCCCATGCCGTCGGATAACGCCACCAAAAACCGCCGTTCGTCGATCTTGATCACGGAATGGGTGTCCCCGCTGTTGCTTTCGCCGTCCTTCACCCTCGTAGCCACGCCGAACGCCGCGTCGTAGGGCGGCTTTTTATGCAAAATATAGCAGTATTTGTTTTTGGATAACGCCAACTTTTCCGAGATCATCATCGGCGTATCAAACAGCTGCGTTGCCGCCGCGCCGATCTTTTGCGAAGTGGCGTCGCCGAAGGTAACGAGGGACACGGTGGGGGAGTCTTCGCCGCCGTAGATCAAGATTTCCGAACAGACGATTCCCGCCTTTTTTAATAGCTCCGAAAGCGCCTGTTCCTTTTTGGAATACATGGGCAGCGGCTCGCTTTGTTCCAAGGCGATATTCTTGATGATTTCGCTCACGCCCTGCGCTTGATTGGCAAGCAGTTGTCTGCCGTTCGCGGCGTTTTCCGCTTCTAGCATATACCGCCGATACTCCGCAAATTGCGCGTTGAGCGCGTACAAAATGTCGCTTTGACGCCCGCAACAGGCGGCTAGCTCGGCGGGGATATCGATCAGGCTCGCCCTGCCTTTGATACAGCCCACGGCAATCAGTTTTTCCAACGCTCCGTCCAAGCCTTGTGCGCTACAAGTGCCGTAGCCGCTGCATTTTTTGCATAACGAATTGACAATACACCCCTTGATATGCGCTTTTGCGCCGTCTTCCGCGTCGGTGTTGCCGAGCGTTAAAAAAGTGGTTTGAATTTCCCGAAAGAGCGCGGAAATTTCAAAAAGCTGTTGCCCGATGGCGGCGCGGTTGCGGTTGATGGCAAGTCTCGAAAGGTGCTTTTCGCGATAAAACACCAGCTCGTTTTCCAGTTTTGAAAGAAGCGAACGCGGCAAAAGCAGGAATGCGAGCGTAGGAATGAGCGCGGACAAAATCAAACCGACAAGCTGAGGGGTGGGATAGGTATAGATCCCGTCCAGGTATCCGTAGAAGAAAAACGCCGCCAAAAAGGCGAGGCATTCGCCCAATTTTCCCGCGCGCGCGAACGCGAATACGGCGAAACCGTACACGAAAAACCGTTCGATCGGCGCGCCCGCCGCCAAGAACGAGGGCAGGGATAAAACGAACGCGCAACAGAGAGAAAGACTGTCGCGCGAGATCGCGCAAAAGGCGAGCAAAATAAAAAATGCTACGCCCAGGTATGCGTTTAAGCCGAAAAATCGGCAAAATCCCACGCCGAGTACGCAATAAACGAGCAATAAAAAGAACAGCTCTTCGCCTTTGAATTTGCATTTTAAGAATTTTTCGATTAACGCGTTCACGCCGACGGTAGCGGCGGAAGCAAACAGCAATAAAAATAGCGCAATCGCCGTTTTTTGGATATACGCGTTATGAAAAAACTCTCCTTCAAACGGCAGGGAATAGGGCTGAAACGGCGCGAGGAAGATATATAAGATAAGAGCGGCGCAAAAAAGGCTGAACGGCAAAAAAAGCCCCGTTTTTTTATCTTGGGGGAACAGCCTGTTTTTTAAAAAGAACGCGCCGAAAAGAAGTACGGCTTGCAGGGCGTAGATCCATAGATGGGTAAGATTGCCTAAACTGAACGCCGAAGCGACGAATACGAGCGAGGGGATCGCGATATGTACGCCCGCTGCGCCGAGGGCAAGCAGTAGGGCGAGCGCAAAAGGTTCGCCGTTTTCGCCGATATGCGCGCAAGAAAACAGCGCGACCAATAGGGGCAAAGAGTATAGCAGAGTGGTGAATTCCAATCGTTTTTGTTGCATAGGAACGCTCCGAAAAAAGTTTTCCTTTATTGTATCGAAAAAAGCGATGGGAAATTTGTCGTTCTTAATAGAAAAAGGGGATAAAAAAGCGAAAACCGCGCCGCCGAAAACGGCGGCGCGGCAATTTTAGTCTACGGGAAAGCCGAGGCTGATCAAGATTGCCCGATTCACCCGCGACATCGTTTGGGGCGGAAGCTCCCCGATGCGCTCTTTCAACCTTCGTTTATCGAGGGTTCGGATCTGTTCCAAAAGAATGACGCTATCCTTTGCCAAGCCGTAAGCGGAGGGCAATTCGATATGCGTGGGGAGCTTTGCCTTGTTGATTTTACTGGTTACGGCGGCGGCGATGACGGTGGGGGAATATTTATTCCCGATATCGTTTTGCACCACCAGTACGGGGCGGATGCCGCCCTGTTCGCTGCCGACCACGGGAGAAAGATCGGCGTAATAAAGTTCGCCTCGCTTGACGATCATAATTGTACTCCTCATATTTATTAAACTTTGGCAAAACTTCCTTTTATACAGTATATGTAAAAAGTTCGCTTGCAAGTTCTCTATGAGTATTTCCAAAGCGAGAGGGGTTTATACGGAAAACGCAAAAAAAAAT
The DNA here is from genome assembly GCA_017462985.1 of Clostridia bacterium. Taxonomy (GTDB): domain Bacteria; phylum Bacillota; class Clostridia; order Christensenellales; family Borkfalkiaceae; genus Scatosoma. Next base: position 54,121 of record JAFTQB010000059.1, on the reverse strand, counting down.
TGCGCTCCGCTTTTTTGAAGCGAAGCGCGTGTGCTTTTAAACGATATATTTTTCCGATTTTTGCGGTTGACTATCCAGTTCCTTTTTCTTTTCTGCATAACCCGCTTTTCCGAGCAGCGCGTAGGTTGCCTTTTTGCCTTCTTCTACGCCGGGCTGATTGAAAGTATTGATATTCAGCATTGCGCCCGCGTACGCCGTTTGCAATTCGAACAGGAACAAAAGCTGACCCAAGGTGAACGCGTTAAGTTCGGGGATCCAAAGGGTATAGTTCATTCTGCCCGCTTTTGTCAAGGCGTAAGCCGTCGCCGCGTTTTCCGCTTGAATAAGCTCTTCCCTCGTATGCCCGCCGAGGAACGCCACGTCGGGAATATTTTCACAGCCGTGAGGAATAGGCATTTCGCAACCGTATTTTTTCAACGACAGGAAAGTTACCACTTTATCGTAAGGACCTTCCGTATAGAGCTGTACCTGCGAATGTTGATCGGTAACGCCGAGCGATTTTACGGGCGTTTGACCTACGTTGCAAGGCTTGCCGTCGAGCGTTTCGTTTTTGCCCAACGATTCTGCCCAAAGCTGACAATACCAATCGGCAAGGAATTTCAAGTTATCCGAATAGGGCATCATAACGCCGATATTCTTGCCTTGTTCCATTGCGGCGATTTGAAGCACCGCGCAAGCGAGGGCGGGATTCTTTTGCATGGAAGGCGTGCGGCAAATGCTATCCATATACGCCGCCCCTGCAAGCAAGCCCTTGATATCGATTCCAAGCACCGCCGCAGGCAACAGCCCTACGGGGCAAAGCTGAGAAAATCTGCCGCCTACGCCGTCGGGGAGCACGTAGCTCTTGATCCCGCCGCATTCGTCGGAAATTTTCTTCAAGTTGCCTTTTTGCGCGTCGGTGGTGAATACGACGTTTTCTTTCACGTCTACGCCCGCTTTCGTCAAAAGATCGAGAATGATCAAATATTGCGTCATCGTTTCCGAGGTCGCGCCCGATTTGGAAACGACGTTAAAGCAGGTCTTTTCCGGTTCGATCACGTCCAAAAGATCTCTCATTCTCACGGGGTCGACGTTATCTTCCACGTAGAATTTTGGTCCTTTTCTCTTGTATTTGGGCAGGTCGTTATAATGCAAATGGCAAAGCGCGTTAAACGCCATGATAGGGCCGAGGGCGCTGCCGCCGATGCCTAAAACGACGAAGTATTGGAATTTCTTATGGATATTTTTCGCCGTAACGAGGATATCCTCTACGATTTCCTTTTGGTTGTAGGGAAGCTCCGTCCAGCCCATATACAGCGCGTCGTTGCCGCGGTTTTCTTTTACGTATTCGAACGCCGCTTTCGCGCTTGCGGAATAGGCGCGAAGCTGCTTATCGGAAAATCCCTTATCGCCTAAAAATTGTTCGGTCATGTTGTTGTAGTCAAGGGTAACTCGCATGGAATTACGCCAATCTCTCGTTTTGTAGCCCATAGATATCTCCTTTTTCAATTGTTCATCACTATTGTACCCAAAAACGCGGCGATTGTCAAGAGCGGGAATGGAAAAAATCTTTGTTTTTTACGCTTTTTTCGCCTTTTTGCCCATCGGAAGCAATCGAAAGAGGAAATAAACGGCGAAAGTAGTGATCGCCATTGCCGCGGCGACGGCGATCGGCGCGAGCCATTCACCCAAAAATCCGCCGAACAGCGAGGCGTATAACTGTCCTAAAAGCGAGATGGGCAGGGCGAGCGCAATAAGCAGCAGGCATTTTTGATAAAAGGTTTTGGAAAGCGGGCAACGGCGCTGCAAGAAAATGAGTTGCATTGCGGCGCAGAGGCTGAGTTCGACGAACATGCCGAAGGTGAACGCGTAAACGCCCATCACGGCGGGCAAGAGGGTGATACAAAGCAAGAAAACCGCCGAACCGATGAGGGAAAAGAGAAAACTCTGTTTTTCAAATCCGAGCGAATTGAGCACGCTGCCGCTGAGGGCGCAAACGCTCATCGGAAGCAAGAGCGCGCTGCTGTTTTGCAGCATTTCGCCCGCCAAGGCGTTTTGATAGGTGAGCAATCCCAGATCGTTGCCAAGCACGGCGAAAAAGGGCATCAAGACCGTAGCAACGAGCGTGCAAAAATACAAGCCGCGCTCTACCGTACGGCGCAGGCGCAACGCGTTGCCCTTTTGATGATCTTCCGCAAGCTCGGGTACGAGTACGGTGGAAAGAGAACCGATCACCGTCATGGGAATGGAAAGCAGGGGGAACACCATACCCGTCGCTACGCCGAACGCTTGCAAGGCTTCGCTTTCCGCCATGCCCGCTTTCGTCAGCATTGCAGGGAGCAATACGGCGACGGCGGCGTTGACGAACGTACTGCCCGTACGAACGGCGGTGATAGGGAGCGCCGAAAAAAAGACGGGCTTGAAAAAGGGCTTGGGGGAGGAGCGTTTCGGCTTTTGGGCGAGCAACAACGCGATACAGGCGATAAAGGATAAAATACACGCCGCGCTCATGGCAAAGGCGGCGCTTTTCGCGCCTTCTACGGGCGTACATTCACCCGCAAACATTAAAAACAGTACGCCCAAAATCACGGTGAGGATTTCTTCGACGCACTCTAAAAGCGCGGGGGCGAGGAACTGCTTATTGCCCCAAAAATAGCCTTTGATCACGGCGTAAACGCAGGTGAACGAAAGGGAAACGAGCAAGATCTGCAATACGCTCGCGTCGGAAGAAAACAGCGGGATTTTTCCCAAAAACGGGGATAAGATCAGCGTAATGGGCAGCGTAAGCGCGAGGGAGATTAGGCAAGCGGCGATCAGCGCGCCGCCGCTTTTCTGCGGGCTGTTTTCGGCGTTGCATTTGGATACGCAACGGGAAAGGGTGACGGGCAACCCGCCGCCCCCCACTGTGCGAAACAGGAAAAAATGCGAAAGGGCGATCTGGTATACGCCCACGCCTTCCGCGCCCAAAAGCCGCGCCAACACGACGCGGTACAAAAAACCCAACGCGCGTTCGGCAACGGCGAGTGCGGTTACGAACGCGGTATTTTTATAAATAGCTGACGGCTTGTTCATAGTTTATTGTACGGCGGCGGGGCGGAAAATATGAAAGCGGCATAAAAATTTTGCGCGGCGAATACAATGAATAGCGATGCTGAAAAAAATCAACCGACAATTTTATAAAGTGAAAGCGGGGCAAACGCTGAAAGCCGTTGCGGAGTATTTTTCCGTTTCCCCCTATCTTTTGGCGCGGGAAAACGGCTTGACCGCCGAGTTGTTCGAGGGACAAATTTTGCAAATTCCCAAAGAGACGGGCAACGCGTATACGGTGCAAGCGGGTGATAGCGAAGAATTGCTTTGCGGAAAAAAGGAAAATTATTTAAAAAAGAACGGCGCGCAGGTTTTTTATCCCGGAATGAGGGGCAGGGTTTAAAAATCACAAAAGCAGGGGCTGAGGGCATATAGTATAGTAGGTATAAAAATAACGAAAGCAAAACGCTTTCTCAAACACAGGAGGTTACACAATGTCCTTTTATTCCAATTTCCAATCGGATAAATGCCCCGGAACGATCACGGGCAATCCGCTGAACGGTATTACGGAGAAGGTTTGTATTCAGGCGGAAAAGATCTTCGACGCGGGGATCAAGCAAACGCAGTTGACGGGTTATACGCTTAAGCTTTGCGATCTTACGCCCGAAAATCCTACCTATCCTTTAACTTTTATTTCCGCGCGTTCGCTTACGAGCGAAGCGACCGTTTCCAACGTGATCATCGACCGCATGGCGGATAAATCCTGCGCGCGCGTTCAAGCGACGGTTTCCGTGCCCGTAGAGGTTTTGTATACCGACGCGAACGGCGTGGAAGGAAGCGCGACGGCGATCGTTTCGATGAACGAAGACGTGCTTCTTTTCGTACCTGCCCCGTCCATTATGCCCTTTACGCTCAAAGCGGTGGCGAGCGTGGTTGCGCCCGAGGGTACGTTCGAGCCTTGCAATAATACGTTTACCGTCAGCCTTTGCGTAACGGTGATCTTGAAGATCTCTATGCCCGTGGAAATGCTCGTTCCCTCGTACGGCTATTGCGCGATTCCCCCTGCGCAGGAATATTCGCAGGAAGTTTGCGCGGGATTTTTCGAATTGCCGCTCTATCCCAAAACCAAATGTAACTGCAAGTAAACCGACGAAGAATATTTTGACGACTTTGCGGTGAATTTCCTTTTCGATTCGTACATAAAGAAAGGCTGTTGCGATTTTTTCGCAACAGCCTTTTGCTTGTTCGTTTTTCTCACGCCGCAGGCGTTTCTTCTCCGCCTTCGGAGGGTTCTTCCGTCGTTTCGGGTTTTTTGTAGGTATCCAATTCCGCTTTCGTCGGCAGTTTAACCGAGCTTGCGTCCTTTACCGTCGTTTTGAAAGAAATTCGCAACGATCCTTCGCGCTTTGCGTTTACGGGCGCGCTTTCTTCTTCGTCGCCCTCGGCAGGGGGAGTTTCGCTCACGTCGGAAACGGGCGCAACTTCGCCGTTTTCTTCGCCGCCGTTCTCGGAATTATCCGTTTCGGGCGCGATCTCGTAGAATTTTGCGATCAGTTCCATTTCGGTGGAAATAAGATTGCCGCTCGTATCCATTCTTAAAGTGTACGATTGCGTAAGCTCCATTTCGATGTTTTCTTCGCCCAAAACAGAAATGATTTCGCCCGCGTAATCATCAGACGCGTTCGTAAGATCGGCGGAAAATTCTATTTTGAACATCGTGCCGTTATCGCTCGCGTACATTTTCAGATCGGAAAATTCTGCCGCCACCTCATCGTAGGTAGCGGAAAAAGGAATAAATTCAAGAACGCTTGCAATGTCTACCGTTTGCGAATCGTCGGGATTTGCGGCTTGGAATTGTTTTTGCTCTTTTGTTTCATCGCCGACTGTTTGGCTCATAAACATATAAGCCCCTTCCTCGGTAAAATAAGATTTTACGGTCATCTCGCCGCTTTCTTCCGTTTCGCCGTCGGTCGTCGTTATTTTTTTCCGTCATTTCGCTGGTTTGGCGGGTAAGTTCACCGCCTACGATATCATAGTTGGCTTCGCCCAAAACAGTGGCGTCGAGCTTGGTATCTCCGTTGACCGCTTGCATACGCACGCTGAAATATTGGTTGAGGTAAAGATCGCCTTGCGTGGCGGTTTCCAAAGCAGCCGCGTATTTTTCGGAATAATTCGCGAATACGGCGGGTTTTTCTGCGTCGCTTACCTCAGGTAAACCGTTGCACGCGGAAAAAGCCAAGAGGGGCATGCAAGTGCTAACGGCTAAGATCGCTTTTACGAATTTTTTCATAATTTAGAACTCCTAAACAAGTTTGGTATTCTTATTATAGCACTTCTTTTGATAAAAATCAACCCCCGAGAAAGAAAAAACTTGCGTTTTGATAAAAAAGCTGTTATAATGTGTTTATGAAACTGTATGCGATCGGAGATTTGCACCTTTCCACAACCTCGAATAAGCCGATGGATATTTTCGGCGCGGGCTGGGAAGGGCATTTTGAAAAAATAAAAAAAGATTGGCAAGAAAAGGTAACGGACGAGGACGTCGTGTTCATCGCGGGCGATATCAGTTGGGCGATGATCTTGCCCGAAGCGTTGCCCGATCTGCAGGCAATCGCGCCGTTGAACGGCAGGAAAATTTTCGTGCGGGGGAATCACGATTATTGGTGGAGCGGCATTACGAAGGTGCGCGCGGCTGCGCCCGACGAGAGTTTTTACTTTTTGCAAACGGACGCGCTTAGGCTGGAAGAGGGGATCGTGCTCGTAGGCTCTCGCGGTTGGACTTGCCCCGGCAGCCCCGATTTTTCCGCGCAGGACGAAAAACTATATCTTCGCGAAGCGGAGCGGTTTCGTTTGGCGTTTGCGGACGCGGCAAAGCTCAAACGCGAGGGGGACAAATTGGTGGCGATCATGCACTACCCGCCTTTTTCTTCCAAATGCGAGGATACGCTCTTTACGAAGCTGATGGAAGAAAACGGCGTTTCGGCAGTGGTGTTCGGGCATATCCACGGCGCGGCGTATTTTCCTTTAAAAACGACGAAAAACGGCGTGGATTACTATCTTACTTCTTGCGATAAATCGGGTTTTAAGCTCACGCGCGTACAAATATAAAAAGAAAAAACGAAAATTGCCGCGCAAAAGGGCGTTTGAACTCTTTACAACGGCGAAAAAATATGCTATAATATCCAAAGAGCGGCTGAGAAGTGCCGTCAAGACGAAGATATTAAAAACGCAACGGTTACGTCTTGGGCACCCCTCTGTGTCCAAGGCTCTTTTTTTACGGCAAAAACGGCAATAGCAACGAACAGGAGAAAAAACGATGCTGAAAAGGAAGGATATGTTGGGCTTGATCGACGCGAGCGAGGAAGAAATTTCCGAAATTCTTGCGCTCGCCGCCCAAATGAAACAACGCATTTTAAGCGGTGAAAAGAAGTTTTCCTATTTAGAGGGAAAAACGGTTACGGTGCTTTTTTACGAAAACAGCACCCGCACGCGGACGAGCTTTGAGCAAGCGGCGAAATATCTTGGGGCGACCACCATCAATATCGTGGCGGGAAATTCCTCGGTGGCAAAAGGAGAAACGTTGGTGGATACGGGCAAAACGCTGGACGCGCAGAAAAACGATTTTATCGTTATGCGCCATCCCATGGGCGGCGCGCCGTATCTTTTGGCAAAAACGGTGAAAGCGAGCGTTTTGAACGCGGGCGACGGCATGAACGAACACCCCTCGCAAGCGCTTTTAGATATGCTCACGATGCAGGAAGTATTCGGGCGATTGAAGGGATTGAAAGTGGCGATTCTCGGCGATATCAAGCATTCGCGCGTGGCGAAGTCGAACCTGTTCGGTTTGCGGACGATGGGCGCGGAAGTGCGTATGTTCGCTCCCGAAACGCTGATCCCCAAAGATATCGATAAGCTCGGCGCAAAGGTTTGTACCTCTCGCGAGGAAGCGCTCGACGGCGCGGACGTGGTAATGGGGCTGCGGATTCAGCTTGAACGCCAACAGGCGGGCAACTTCCCCTCGCTTGGGGAATACGCGAGCTTTTACGGCGTAGATGAAAAAATGCTCGCTTATGCAAACCCGAACGCCATTATTTTGCATCCCGGTCCCGTCAATCGCGGCGTAGAGCTGACGAGCGGCGTGATCGATCACGAACGCAGTCATATCGAAAATCAAGTGCTTTCGGGCGTAGCGGTGAGAATGGCGTTGCTTCGTCTTTTGAACGAATACAGAGAAAGTTAAATAAAAGGAGTGAACGGGTATGATCATCAGAAACGGTTGGCTGGTGCTTCGCGGCGGCGTGGAAAAAAAGGATATCTTGGCGGTAGACGGCAAGATTGTCAAGATCGCGGAAAGCATTGAAAATACGACGGGGGAAGAAGAAATCAACGCCGAGGGCTTGCATATCTTCCCGGGACTTATTGATATTCACGTGCATTTAAGAGAGCCGGGATTTGAAAGAAAGGAAAATATCGAAAGCGGCGCGCGTGCGGCGGTCAAAGGCGGGTTTACGCAAATTTGCTGTATGCCCAATACCAATCCCGTCGCGGATAACAAGATCGTCGTCGGCTATATCCGTCAGCGCGGAAAGGAAGTGGGGCTTTGCAAAATTCATCCCATCGGCGCGATCACGAAAGGGGAAAAGGGCGAGGAACTCGCCGCGATCGGCAGTATGCAAAAGGCGGGCGCGGTGGCGATTTCCGACGACGGCGTAGCCGTAAAAAACACCCGTTTGATGTACAACGCGATGCAGTACGCAAAGGGGTTTGGAATCAAGTGCCTTTGCCATTGCGAGGATAAAGACCTCGTGGACGGCGGCGTGGTGAACGAGGGTTTGAGCGCGACGATCACGGGCTTAAAAGGGATTCCCAGAGCCGCGGAAGATATTATCATTGCAAGAGAGCTTGCTTTGGCGGAAAGCTTGGACGCGCCCGTGCATATTTGCCACGTTTCGACGTATAGCGGCGTTCGGCTGATCCGCGACGCGAAAGCGGCGGGCGTTCAGGTAACGGCGGAAACCTGTCCGCACTATTTTTCGGTAACGGACGAGATCATTCGCGGCTACGATACGAATACGAAAGTCAATCCGCCCATTCGCGAGGAAGCGGATAAATTGGCGATCCTCGAAGGGTTAAAGGACGGTACGCTCGATTGCATCGTAACCGATCACGCGCCCCATCACGAGGACGATAAAAACGTGGAATACAATTTGGCGGCGTTCGGGATCAGCGGCATCGAAACCTCGTTCGGGTTCGCGATCACGTATCTTTATAAGACGGGCGTTTTGAGCCTTTCTCAAATCGCGGAAAAAATGTCTTATAACCCCGCGCAAATTTTGGGGTTAGAGGGTGGCGAGATCGCCGAGGGCAAGGTTGCCGATCTCACGATCGCGAACATCGAAGAAAGCTTCGTAGTGGATAGCTCTAAATTCGAAAGCAAAGGCAAAAATACTCCGTTCAACGGTTATAAGCTCAACGGCGTAGTGAAATATACGATCGTTGACGGCGATATTAAATACAAAGCATAAGGAGAAAAAATATGATCACCGATCGCTTGATAGAAAAAATCATCGATATGCAAAACCCCACCTGCGTAGGATTAGATACGCTGTTTGATTATCTCCCCGACGAAATGAAAGCGGGCGCGGTAACCTTTGACGACGCGGCGGATAGGATTTTTGAGTTTAATAAAAAGCTCGTCGATACCGTGCGTGATATCGTTCCCTCGGTAAAGGTGCAGATCGCCTATTACGAAATGTACGGCGTGGCGGGTATGAAAGCTTACGAAGAAACGCTCAAATACGCAGAAGAACGCGATCTCGTGGTGATCGCGGACGCGAAACGCAACGATATCGGCTCTACGGCGAGTTGCTATGCAAAAACTTTCCTTGGGGAAACGGAAGTGAACGGCAAGGCTTATAAGCCGTTCCCCGCTGATTACGTAACGGTGAACGGGTATTTGGGAACGGACGGTATCGCGCCGTTTGTGGAACAGTGTGAAAAGAACGATAAGGGCATTTTCGTGCTCGTAAAAACTTCCAATCCTTCCAGCGGGGAGCTGCAAAATTTAGTGCTTGAAAACGGCAAGCCCGTTTACGAATACATGGGCGGCTTGGTGGAAAAATGGGGCGAAAGCACGATCGGCAAATACGGCTATTCGGCGGTGGGCGCGGTGGTTGGCGCAACGCATCCTACGGAAGCGGCGCGGCTTCGCGAAGTGTTGCCGCACACGTTCTTCCTGATCCCCGGCTACGGCGCGCAGGGAGGCAACGCGGAAATGCTGAAAAGCTGTTTCGGTGGGAACGGACTCGGCGGCGTGGTGAACAATTCCCGCGGGATTCTTTGCGCGTATAAAAAGCTGGGCGGCACCTATTACGAAGCGGCGCGCGCGGCTTGCGTGGCAATGCAAAAAGACCTTTCCGCCGTGATCGGTAAAATGGGCAGATAAGGATAGAAAAAGATGAAAGATTACGTTGCTACAATCGTAGAAAATAAAGAGATCGCTTGCGGTATCTGTTCGATTACCTTCGAGCTTCCCGAAGCTCCCGCCGTGCGTTGTGGTCAATTCGGGGATATTTCCGTTGGCGGCACGCATCTTTTGCGCCGCCCGATCGCGATTTGTAAAGTGGACGGGAATAAAGTAACCTATTGCTACCAAGTAAAAGGCGAGGGAACGCAAGAATTAAAAGCGATGGGGGTAGGTACGCAGTTAAACGTGCTGATGCCGCTTGGAAACGGTTTTTTCGTGGAAGAAACCGAGCGGAAAGTGGCGCTCGTCGGCGGCGGCGTGGGGATATTCCCGCTCATTTCCGTGTTGAGGGAATACGCGGGTAAAAAAGAGATCTCCGCGTTTATCGGATTTAGAAACAAGGGCGCCGTATGCGGCTTGGAAGAATTTGAAAAAGCGGATACTTTCGTCGGCGTAACCGACGACGGCAGCTATGGCGAGAAAATGAATTCGGTGCAAGTGTTTGCGGCAGCGCTCGAAAAAGGCTACCGTCCCGACGTGGTGCTCTCCTGCGGACCGTTGCCGATGCTCAGGGCGCTGAAACAGCTCGTCGAAGAAAAGGGAATTCCCTGCTTTGTGTCCTTAGAGGAACGCATGGGTTGCGGGATTGGCGCTTGCCTCGTTTGCGTTTGCAATTTGACAAGCGGCGCGCACGCCCGCGTTTGCAAGGACGGACCCGTATTCAATTGCAAAGAAGTGGAGCTTTAAACAAAATGGAAGTGATCGCGCGGAAAAAAGAGGGACTGTTCCTCGTTTATGCAATCGCGTTTGGATTGGGCGGAATCCTGTTGATCTTGGGGCTTGTGTTCACGGCAAATTTAGAAAACGAGCTTGCAAAAATCGTTGCCGTAGGCGCCGCTATCGTCGTTATGGCAATCGGCGGCGTGACGTGTATTCGCGTTTTGCTTACGCCCAAAGAAATGATTGTTTACGAGGGCGAAAGCTTGCGTCTGGCAAGCGGCGTAACCTTTTCTCCGCGGTTGATAGAAAGGGTTACCTACCGCCTCGCTTCGGCAAAAGGCGTGCAGTACGAATGGGGAAAGCTCTGCGTTTTCGTCGGCGGGAAAGAATATTCTTATCATTTCGTTGCCGACGTGGAGCAGGCGCACAATCGCTTGATCGCGTTGCGATCGGAAGCTACGGAACAGAAAAAATAATAGAAATCGAATAGGATAAAATTATGGCGAATTTATCGGTAAATCTTTGCGGCGTAACTTTAAAAAATCCCGTGATCGCCGCGTCGGGCACGTTCGGCTTCGGGCGTGAATTTCACGAACTTTACGATATCGGAACGCTCGGAGGCGTTTCCACCAAAGGGCTAACGATGGAAGCGCGGGCGGGAAATCCCACGCCGCGTATTGCGGAAAGCCGCGGCGTGATCTTAAACGCCGTAGGGCTTCAAAACCCCGGCGTGGAGCATTTTATCGCTTGCGATCTGGAATGGCTGCGTTCGACGGGTACGGCGGTGATCGCGAACGTCGCGGGCAAAACGCTTGACGATTATCGTGCGATCTGCGAAAAGCTGGACGGACTTGTGGATATGGTGGAGCTGAATATTTCCTGCCCCAACGTAAAAAGCGGCGGTATGGCGTTCGGGATCAAGCCGCAATCGGTAGAAGAGGTAACGAAGGTTGCGAAAAGCGGCTTGAAGAAAACGCCGTTGATGGTGAAGCTTTCCCCCAACGTCGAAAGCATCGCGACGAACGCTTTGGCGGCGCAAAACGGCGGCGCGGATTGCGTATCGCTTATCAATACGCTCACGGGTATGGCGATCGATATTGAAAGAAGACGGCCGATCATCGCCAATAACACGGGCGGCGTATCGGGCGCGGGCGTGAAGCCGATCGCCGTGAGAATGACCTACGAAGTTTCGCAAGCGGTGAATATTCCCGTCGTGGGCATGGGCGGTATCACCCGTGCGGAAGACGCGATCGAATTTTTGATGGCGGGCGCAACGGCGGTGCAGGTGGGCACGGCAAACTTCACCGATCCCTTTGCAATGCCGAAGATCATCGACGGCTTGAACGCTTGGTGCGATCGCCACGGCGTACAAAACGTAAGCGAGCTGACGGGTACGCTTACGCTAAATCAAAGATAATAAAGAACGGGAGAAAGAATTATGGCATATACTTATAAACAGGAATTTATCAGATTTATGGTAGAAAACGGCGTGTTGCGCTTTGGGGAATTTACTTTAAAGAGCGGCAGAAAAGCGCCTTACTTTATCAATACGGGCAACTATAAAACGGGCAAGCAGCTCGCAAAGCTGGGGGAATACTACGCCGCTTGCATTGCTAACAACGGCTTGGAAGCGGAAACGCTCGTAGGGCCTGCATATAAGGGGATTCCTCTTTCCGTTACCACGGCGATCGCGCTTTTTAACGGCTATGGGAAAGAACTGAATTATTGCTTCGATCGCAAGGAAGTGAAAGATCACGGCGAGGGCGGTCTGTTCGTAGGCAAGCAGCTCGTCGACGGCGAAAAGGTGATCATCATCGAGGACGTTATGACGAGCGGCAAGGCGCTTCGCGAAATTTTGCCCAAATTGGAAGCGGCGGCAAACGTAAAGGTCGTCGGTATGATCATTTCCGTCGACAGAATGGAAAAAGCGCTCAACAGCGAGCTTTCCGCCGTAGCGGAAGCGAAAAAGGAATTTGATATCGACGTTTATTCCGTCGTAACGATGAACGACATCATCGAAGCGATCGAACAGGGCGTGATCGAGGGCAAGGAGCATTTGGAAGCGATGTACGCCTATCGCAAACAGTACGGCGCAGAGTGTTAAAATGGCTACGAAGATCACGAAAAGCGCGTTCGGAACGCTTGCAAGCGGGAAAGAAATTTTTGCGTTTGAGCTGGAAAACGGAAACTGCAAAGCGACGGTGCTGAGCTTGGGCGGCATTATCCAATCTCTTTTCGTCCGCGATAAGAACGGAGAATTTCGCGACGTTACGCTCGGCTACGATACGCCGCAGGAATATTTTACCAAAGGCGGCACGCTCGGCGCGGTTTGCGGGCGTTTTGCCAACCGTATCAAAGAAGGAAAATTGACGATCGACGGCAAGACTTACGAGCTTTATTGCAACGATCGGGGCAATCATTTGCACGGCGGCAAGATCGGCTACCATCAGCGCGTTTTCGACGGCGAGATCGTGGAAGAGAACGGCGATCAAGCGCTTTGTTTGCAATTGTTTTCCCCTAACGGAGAGGAAAATTACCCGGGGAACTTGCAACTCACCGTGAAGTATTCTTTGACGGGCGCGGCGCTCAAAATCGAGTATTTTGCCAAAGCCGATCAAAAGACGGCGATCAACCTTACCAATCATGCGTATTTTAATTTGAACGGGGCAGGGTCGGGTTCGGCGTACGATCATACCTTAACGATCGCGGCGGATTATATCACGCCGACGGACGAAAATATGATTCCCGACGGCACTTTTTTGCCTGTCAAAGGCACGCCGTTCGATTTTACGGCGGGCAAGACGGTGCGTGAAGGCGACGACTATACCGAAACGAACGAGCATCTCAAAAAAGGCGCGGGATTCGATCATTGCTTCGTGCTTGATAAAGGCAGAGATCAAGCGTTGCCGATCGCGGTTTTGCAAGGGAACGAATCGGGCATTACGATGAAATGTTATACTTCGCTTCCCGCCGTACAGCTTTATGCGGGGAATTTTCTTCAAATGGATGGCAAGGGCGGCAAACGCTACGATCGCGGCGGCGGGCTTTGCTTGGAAACGCAGGATATCCCCAACAACGTCAACGAACCCGCTTATGAGGCGTACGGCTCGTCGATTTATGCGGCGGGTGAAGAATATTACAGCGTAACCGTTTACGCGTTTTCTTAATAAACGCGGCGGCAAATCCTTGACAATTTCGTTTTCGATTTGCTATAATAAATAATAGAAAAACCGATGAAGCGGGAAAAAAGACGGGGAAGCGTTTTCCAAAGCGAGCGCAGGGCGGTGAAAGCTGCGCGGAAACCGCCGTGGAATATGGACCTGCCGAGGGCGGCGTCAAATGCGTCGACGTTCGTTTTGCGTTAAAAAACACATAGAGCGCAAGGGAAACCTTGCGGAAACAAGGTGGCACCACGAAACTTTTTCGTCCTTGTGATCGCGCGTGATTTCAGCGCGATTGCAAGGCGTATTTTTTTAGCGGAGGATTTATGGAAAACATTATTTTAACGGGCGATCGCCCTTCGGGAAAACTGCACATCGGGCATTACGTCGGTTCGCTCAAACGCCGCGTGGAATTGCAAAACAGCGGCAATTTCGATAAAATTTATATCATGATTGCGGACGCGCAAGCGCTCACCGATAATTTCGATAATCCCGAAAAGGTGCGCGCGAATATCACGGAAGTGGCGCTGGATTATCTCGCTTGCGGGATCGATCCGAACAAATCGACGGTGTTCGTGCAATCGCATATCGCCGAGCTTACCGAGCTGACCTTCTATTATATGAACCTCGTTACGCTCGCGCGGTTGCAAAGAAACCCCACGGTGAAGGCGGAAATCAAGCAAAAAAATTACGAGCTTTCGTTGCCGATGGGCTTTTTGACCTATCCCGTATCACAAACGGCGGATATCACGGCGTTCAAAGCCAACACCGTGCCCGTGGGCGAAGATCAGCTTCCTATGCTCGAACAAGCGCGCGAGATCGTGCGTAGCTTCAACGGCTTGTACGGAGAAACGCTCGTCGAGCCAAAGGCGGTTTTGCCCGAAAACAAATCCTGTTTGCGCTTGCCCGGTACGGACGGCATGGCGAAAATGAGCAAGTCTTTGGGGAACTGTATTTATCTTTCCGACAGCGCGGACGAGATCAAGCGCAAGGTGATGGGAATGTACACCGATCCCAACCACATCAAGGTAACCGATCCCGGCGATACGCAAAACAATCCCACCTTTATCTATCTGGACGCGTTCGCTAGCGACGAACATTTCGCACGCTACCTGCCCGAATACGCTTGTTTGGAAGAAATGAAAGCGCATTACGAGCGCGGCGGGCTTGGCGATATGAAAGTGAAAAAACTTTTGAACGCGGTGATGCAAGAAACGTTAGAGCCCATTCGTTTGCGCCGAGAAGAGCTGGCAAAGGATATTCCCGCGATTTGGGATATGCTCTATCGAGGAAGCGAGGAAGCAAGGGCGGTTGCCGCGCAAACGCTTTCGGAAGTGAAAAAGGCGATGCGAATCGATTATTTTTCCGATCGGAAATAAGCAAAGGATAGGGGCAGGGTTGCGTTGAATGCCCGAAAAGAACAAAGGAAAACAGCCATGAGTATCAATATTTCCAAACAAAATAAACAACAGCTTTTAGAAAAGCTTAAAGCGATCAAGGGCTATTTGAAAGGCGCGGAAAAAACGCAAGAAACGGCGGAGCTTTTGTCGTTCGTGGATGAAATTGAACGGGAGCTGAAAAGCAAAAAATACGGGTTGGTGTTTGAAGAACACCGCGAAGAGATCGAGGAACTTTTAGAGCGCAGTACACCCGTTTTAAAAGAAGACCCCGCGCTTTCAATCGATCACGGCGGAATCGTCAACGCGCTCATCGAGGGGGATAACCTCGCTTCGCTCACCGCGCTCAAAACGGAGTACTTTGGCAAGGTGGACGTGATCTATATCGATCCGCCGTATAATAAGGGCAAAGGGGATTTCGGTTATCAGGATAAATACGTGGGCGACGAGGACGCGTTTCGGCACAGTAAATGGTCGTCGTTTATGTTGAAGAGGTTGGAATTGGCGAAAGAATTGCTTTGCGACGACGGCGTGATCTTTATCTCTATCGACGATAACGAAATTGCATCCTTGCGCTTGCTTTGCGATCGCGTATTCGGGGAAAAGAATCGGCTTTCCGTGCACCATATTCAAGTGCGTTACGGCAACAAGAGCTTGAACGAGAAAAAGGATTTTCAAGAAGTTTGCGAGTACGTGCTGATCTACGCCAAAAACGCGCGTTTGTTCCACGCGAACAAGCCCGCGGAAGAATATTCTTTGGATAAATTCTGCTACGAGATTAAGGAAACGGGCGAATATACCGAAGAGGTGATCGGCGGAAGAAACGTAAAGATTTTCAAAAAGGGCGCGTACGAGATCGTTAAACGCCCGATTGGCTGCCTTGGATTTTTAAAGGCGACTTGGGCTTCGGGCAGCGTCGTCAAGGGCAACGCTTCGGGCAAATATTTCGAAACCTATTTAAAACCGAGAAAGGAAATCGACGGGCTGGGAACGCTTTATAAGGTGGACGGGATCGGCGAGGACGGGCTTGGCTATCGGTATTTTACGGGTCCGAACAAAGCGGAGGCCACGCAGGGGCTGTTCTATTCGGGCGTGCCGCTCGCGCGCGTACGGGAAATGGCTGAGGGCGGCAGTAAAAAATATCGCCCGATCGGGAATTTTTACGATTTTGCGGCAGACTTTGGAAACATACGCCACGAGGGCGGCGTAGCGTTCAACAGCGGTAAAAAGCCGACGAAAATGCTCAAACAGTTTATCGGTTATCACCCCAAAAAGGACGCGCTCGTATTAGACTTTTTTGCAGGCTCGGCATCCACGGGGCACGCCGTGCTCGATCTCAACGACGAGGACGGGGGAAACCGTAGATTTATTATGTGCACGAGCGCGGAACAAAACATTTGCCGCGAGGTGGCGTACGTAAGATTGAAAAACGTAATCGAAAAGACGAAGAAAACGAGCTTGAAATTTTATACCGTGGAATTTGAGGAGGGAACGAAATGACCTATTCGTTTGGAAACGATCGGTTGAAAATAACGGTGGATACGTTGGGAGCGGAGCTTGTCAGCGTGCTCTTTGACGGCAAAGAACGGCTTTGGCAAAATAACAGCGGCGTCGGTTGGGCGGGGCACGCGCCTATTTTGTTCCCGTTCGGCGGGCACGTAAGAATGACGGTTGACGGTAAGGATTATCCTTGCCCCGCGCATGGCGTTGCGATGAGAAGCGAGTTTTCGTTGGTGGAAAAAACGCAGAATAGCGCGGCTTTCGTATTGTTAAGCAACGAGGAAACAAAAAATTGTTATCCGTTCGATTTTAAGCTGTTCGTCAAGTACACGGTTGCGGCAAATCGTTTAAAGATCGTTTACGAACTTGAAAATATCGGTAAAAAAGAATTGCCGTTTGCGTTCGGCAGCCACGAATCGTACGCTTTGCAAGGCGAGGTGGACGAATACGAAGCGGTATTCGAGCAGGATGAGGTTTTCGACGCGTGGATCCATACGGTAGAGGGCGGCGTGATGACGGGCGAAAAACGGGCGTTCGGGCAAGGCAAACGCTTTGCGTTTCCCAAAGAGTTTATGCAGGACTACACCGTGATCTTCAAGGGCGTTTCCTCGCGCGAGGTGTTGCTTCAAAAACGGACGGGAGAAAAAGTGGCGAAGCTTACGTTCCCCGAATTTGAAAATATTTTATTTTGGCACGAAGCGGATTCGAAAATGGTTTGTATGGAGCCGTGGCACAACCTGCCCGACGCCGAGGCAGAACCGCCGCGCGAGTTTGCGGATAAGGCGGGCGTAAAGCGTTTAAAGGCGGGCGAAAAACGCGCGTATCTTCACGAAATAGAATATTTTTAACGCCCGAGCGGATAAAAATAATTTTTGCGTAGCAAAAAAGTTGAAAAAAGAAAAGTTTTTTAGTATAATAAACGAAACGAAACAGAAAAGAGGTCTATTATGGCAAAAGAAAATCAGTTTGTCGAACAAATTGCAAACATCGAAACGGACTTTCCGCAATGGTATACGGACGTCGTTGTAAAAACGAAGTTGGTCGATTACGGTCCTGTAAAGGGTTCTATGGTCATTCGCCCTTACGGTTATGCGATCTGGGAAAATATCCAAAAGGAGCTTGACGCGCGCTTTAAAAAACAGGGCGTGCAAAACGCGTATTTCCCCCTGTTGATCCCTATGAGCTTTTTCACCAAGGAAGCGGAGCACGTGGAAGGCTTTGCGCCCGAGGTTGCCGTGGTAACGCACGCGGGAGGCGAGGAACTTGCCGAGCCTTTGGCGATCCGTCCCACCTCCGAAACGATCATCGGCACGATGTGTTCTAAATGGGTGCAATCGTATCGCGATCTGCCGTTGAAGGTCAACCAGTGGTGCAACGTAATGCGTTGGGAAAAAACCACCCGTCCTTTCCTTAGAACCAGCGAATTTTTATGGCAGGAAGGTCATACCGTATACGCAACGGCGGAGGAAGCCGAAGCGGACACGATCAAGATGCTGAATATTTATAAAGAATTTGCCGAAAACTGCCTTGCAATCCCTGTGATCACGGGCAGAAAGACGGAAAAGGAACGCTTTGCGGGCGCTGTGGCTACGTACACGATGGAAGCGATGATGCACGACGGCAAGAGCTTGCAATCGGGTACCTCGCATTATATGGGGCAAAACTTTGCGAAAGCGTTCGAGATTCAATACCTTGGCGCAGAGGGCGTATTACAGCACGCGTATACCACGTCTTGGGGCGTATCCACGCGGCTCATCGGCGCGGTGATCATGACGCACGGCGACGAACGCGGCTTGGTATTGCCGCCCGTCGTTGCGCCCACGCAAGTGGTGATCGTTCCCATTGCGGCAAGAAAAGGCGGCGTTGTGGAAGCCTGCGAAGCGCTTAAAGAAGAGCTTGAAAACGCGGGGATTCGCGTTGCGTTCGACAATACGGATAACAGCCCCGGTTGGAAGTTCAACGAATGGGAAATGAAAGGCGTGCCTTTGCGTATCGAAATGGGGCCTCGCGATATCGAAGCGGGCAAAATGATGTTTGCGCGCCGCGATACCTTGGAAAAGACGGAAGTCGCTCGCGAAAACGCCGCGGAAAGCGTAAAAGCGACGCTTGCCGAAATTCAAAAGAATATGCTTGAAAAGGCGCGCGCGCATAGAGATAGCCGCATCGTATACGCCGACGATATGGCGGGTATTTTGGCGGGCGTAGACGGCGGCAACTTCGTAAAAGCGGGCTGGTGCGGTTGCAGAGAATGTGAAGACAAGATCAAGGAAGAAACGGGCGCGACGGCGCGCGTATACGCCGAAGGCGAAAGCGCGGAAACCTGCGCGGTGTGCGGCAAAAAAGCGGCGCATATGATCATCTACGCAAGAGCGTACTAAAATTTTTATCCCGACGGAATCCCGTCGGGGTTTCCGTTTTTTATAAGAAGTCCAAAAAGGAGCGAAAAACAATGTATATATCCATCACCTGCCCCGAATGCGGAAAAGAGATCGAAGTAGACGAAGCGCAAGCGAAAAACCTGCAAAAATGTCCGTTTTGTAACGGAGAGCTTTCGCTTGGCGAAGCGGATGAGGAAAGTATTTCCGTGGACGGCGCGGAAGCCTTGGAATCGAAATTCTGGCGCGAGGGAGATCTTCTCGTTCGCTATACGGAAGAAGGCAAGGAAGTTATCGTTCCCAAAGGGGTTAGGGTAACCAACAAATTATTCGAAGGTATGGACGTGCGAACGGTGCGGATATCCGACGGTTGCGAGGTGATTGAATCGTATGCGTTCTACGGCTGTAAAAATTTGCAATACGTCGAGATCGGCAACGGGATAGATTGGATACCAAAAAATACGTTTTGTAATTGTGAAAACTTAGAACGGATCGTTTTGCCTAACAGCTCGTTGGTATTGGACGAAGACGCGTTCAACCGTTGTCCTAAATTGACCGAAGTATTTCTTCCAAGCTCGTTGGAGAGTATTATTGTTAATTCTTTCGTGGGGTGCGATTCGTTGCGCTATAACGAATATCAAGGGGGCAGGTATTTAGGCAATGAGGAAGAGCCGTATCTTGCATTGATGAGTGTTGATAAAACGGTAACGGAATTTTCGTTGCATCCCGATACGAGGGTTATAGCAGAGCCTGATACGAGGATATGGACAGACGATGCGTTTTTGGGCGCACCGAACGTTCAAAAGGTCTCTTTGGTCGGGAAAGTGAAAGTCGTTCCTATGGCGTTATTGAATTCATCTACGATAGAAGAAGTTGTGATTGGCGACGGAGTGGAAGAAATCGCGTTCAACGCGATTTGTACTTGTAAAAATTTGCGGAAAGTTGTTTTGCCTGATAGTATTCGAGAAATTGCTCATGGTAATTTTGAGAAATGTGAGCTGTTGGAGAGAAAAGAAGAAAATGCGATCTATATTGAAGTGAATGAAAATCTGCGCTATATTTTGATTGATACGATGCCGAACGTTCGAAAATTTTCGATTCCCGAAGAAACGGTCTTTGTTTTAAAATGGGGGAGCTCTTTATCGGAAGTAGTCGTTCCCGAAAGCGTGAAATTTATCAACGATGATTCGTGGAGAGAGAATAAGAAGTTGACGAAGATGTTTTTTATGGCGATTGACGGTTGGAAATTGGGCGGCGATCCGATCGATCCGAAGATTATGAAAGATCCCGTAAAAATTGTTAAATTATTAAAGAAAACGCGTTTTGGAAACTTGATAAGGGAATAAAATGGAAGGAATGGGAGCGAAAAATAATGTATATATCCATCACCTGCCCCGAATGCGGCAAAGAGATCGAAGTAGACGAAGCGGAAATTAAAAGATTGCGCGTATGCCCGTATTGTAAAGCAAAGCTGAAAAGCGAGCGGGAAAACGGCGCCGTCGTATCCGACGGGGCGCAAGCGCTCGTCTATTCCGCGGATTTTGAAATCATAGAAGAAGCGGGCGAAAAGGTATTAACGGCGTATCGCGGCGCGGGCGGTGCCGTCATCATTCCCGACGGCGTGAGCGAAATGGAAAACGGCGTGTTCACGGGGAATGAATCGATTACGTCCGTCGTGATCCCGTCGAGCTTAAAAAAGGTTGGTTGGGCTGATTTTAAGGATTGTAAAAATCTTGCGTTTGTCAAATTTCAATCGGGCGTGGAAGAAGTTTCGGGAAGAGCGTTTGAGGGTTGCGAAAATTTAACGCAAGTGGAGCTTCCCGATACGCTGGAATACCTTGGCGCGGGTACGTTTGAAGAATGTACAAAACTCCGCTATAACGAATTTGGCGGCGGCAGGTATTTGGGGAACGCGCAAAATCCCTATTTTGCGTTCGTGGATACGGTCGAAAGCGAATCGCCCGTCGATTTGGCGATCCATTCGCAAACGAAGCTCATTGTAGAACTGGGCGGCGCGTGGGAACGGCTCAAAAGCGTAACGGTTACGGGCGGCGTAAAAAAGATTCCTGCCAATGCTTTTTCCAATTGTCCGAATTTGCAAAGCGTGAGCGTTGAAGAGGGCGTGGAATATATCGGAAGCAAAGCGTTTGCCGATTGCGATAGCTTGCGGGAAATTTCCTTGCCGAAAAGCTTGCGGGTAATTTTTTCGGACTCGTTTGACGACGCCGTGTTCGTCGATCGCGGTTGGGGGCTAGGAGCGTATTTAAAAACGACAGAAAACAAATACGCCGTTTTAATGGATTGCGATAAAAAACAAAATCCGCTTTGGCCCAAGAGTCCTGTCGATTTCGAGGTGCGAGCGGAAGCGGAAGTGATCGCATGGGGCGCATTTTATAAAAAAGACCGAAACGGCAAGCCGTTGAATTGGCGAAAAATCACCGTGGGCGATAACGTTCATGCGATCAGCTCGGGGACGTTTTGGGGGCTGGAACCGCTGAAAAAGGTCGTTTTGGGGCGCAGCTTAAACTATATCGGCAGCGAGGCGTTTTTGTATTGTAAAAAGTTGGCGAAGATCGAGTTTCAAGTGTTCGACGGTTGGACGGCGGACGGCGAGCCGATCGATCCGAAGCTCGTGAAAAACGCCCGCAAAATGGCAAAGCTGTTGACGGGCGATTGGAAGCATAAAATTTTAAGAAGAGAATAATTCCCGATTGCAGGCGTTGAAATTTTTTTTTGGCGCTTGCAATTTTTTTCTTAAAAAATACGAACAAATGTTTGACTTTTGCGCGCGCCTATGATACACTATAAAATATCGGAGGGCGAAAATATGATCGACGAAGCGCGGCTGAAAATTTTGGTGGACGGGGCGAAATACGACGTTTCCTGTTCCTCGTCGGGATCGAGGCGAAAAAATAAGGAAGGGGGCGTAGGTAACGCCGCGTTCGGGGGAATTTGCCATTCGTTCACGCAGGACGGGCGGTGTATTTCTTTGCTGAAAATGCTACTCAGCAACGATTGCGTGTTCGATTGCAAGTATTGCCCCAACCGCCGCGGCGCGGACGTGCCGCGGGCGAGTATCATGCCCGAAGAGCTTTGCGAGTTGGTGATGGAATTTTACCGCCGAAATTATATCGAGGGGCTGTTTTTATCGTCGGCGGTGCGCGTTTCTCCCGATTATACGATGGAGCTGTTGCTTCGCACGGTGAAATTATTGCGGGAGGTTTACCGTTTTAACGGTTACATACATTTAAAGGGGATCCCGCACGCCGACCCGCTTTTGACGCAAGCGGCGGCGTCTTACGCCGATCGAATGAGCTATAACGTGGAGCTTCCGAGCGAGCAGAGCTTGAAATTATTGGCGCCGCAAAAGACGAAAGAGAGCGTTCTATTGCCCATGCGGCAGTTAGAGGAAGGGCGGCGGGAAGCGGCGGCTTTGGTGAAATTGCGTACGGGAAAAACCGAGCGAAAGGGCACGGGCAAATTTTTGCCTGCGGGGCAGACCACGCAAATGATCGTGGGCGCTTCGCCCGAAAGCGACGGTAAAATTTTGCGGCTCAGCGAAGCCCTGTACCGTCGGTTTTCGTTAAAGCGCGTATATTTTTCTTCTTATATCCCCGTGGTGAAAGACCCGCTTTTGCCGCAAACAAGCGCGGGGCTTTTGCGCGAACACAGGTTGTATCAAGCGGATTGGCTGATGCGTTTTTACGGTTTCGATAGCGGGGAAATTATTCCCGAGGGGGAAAACCTCGCGATGGAATACGATCCTAAAAGCGCTTGGGCGCTTAGAAATATGCACCTTTTTCCGTTGGAAGTCAATCGGGCTTCGGTGGAAGAGCTTTTGCGCGTGCCGGGGATCGGCGCAAAGGGCGCCTACAAAATCGTGGCGGCGCGGAAATTTTCCACGCTTACTTTCGAGGACTTGCAAAAAATGCGTATCGTATTAAAGCGCGCGCGGCATTTTATCACTTGCGGCGGAAAATTTTTTGGGTTAGAGGGGGAAGAACGGGTGAAAGCCGCGCTTTCTTCTGCGGAATTTTCGGAAAACGCGCGGCAAGTTTCTTTATTTGAAGGGGATAAAGCGGGGTTATTGCTCCCGCCGTCGCAAACGCCGAAGCTTGAATTGCAGGTAAAATCGCAAAAGGTGCAAAAATTTTTGCTTTCTTCCACGCCCGAAATTGCGCGTTCGGCTTTGGATGGACAGCTATAACAAGGGGGCAGGGTTGCGATGAACAGGAATATTTATTGTTTGGACGGGGAGAGGCAAAGCTTTTTTGCAGCCGTATTCGACGCGTATAACGATCAAAACGCCTATCTTTCCTCATCCGCGAATTTGCAAGCGGAGCTAGGGGATATCTGTATACGGGTGGAAGAAAATGAAGAAAAGACGGCGCGCGTACTGAAAAAATTAAAAACGATCGACGCGGACGCGCCGTTCGATATTGCGACGATCTTGCGAAATTCTGCCGAGGACGCACCGCAAACGGCTCTGGAATATATTCGGGAAACTGTGAAAACGGGACGTTCGGTAAAAGGGAAGCTGTCGTCCCCGTGGGTGCGCCGCGCGATGGATTTAAGAGGGCAGGTATTATCGGAATCGCATCGCTTAAAGGGATTTTTGCGTTTTCAGGAAACGCTGAACGGCGTTCTGTATGCCGCCTGTTCCCCCGATCATCTCGTGATTGATCTTTTATTGCCGCATTTCACGGTGCGGCTGAAAGGCTTGGCTTTCGTGATTCACGACGTAAAGCGAGGGCTTGCAGCGATGTACGACGGGAAATCTTGCGTTTTGGTTCGGGCGCAAAATGCGGAACTGATCGTTTCCGATCGCGAATCGGCGTTTTCCTCGCTTTGGAAAAAATATTACGATACGGTGAATATCGGTTCAAGGAAAAATACCCGCCAGCAAAAGAATTATATGCCCGTTCGGTATTGGAAATTTTTAAACGAAAACGCGAGCGGGGAAAAAATTGACGGCGAAAACGGCGAGTGAATGCCGTTTTCGTCTTATTTTTGCAAAAAAATCGGCAAAAGTACGCGTACGCGCGCGAGAAATATAGTAAACCTACTTGACGGGAGCGACAAAAAATGGTATGATAGTAGTATGGAAGAAAATACTCTTTTAATTAACAAAACGATTGCACAAAATCTGATCGCCTACCGCAAAAAGGCGGGATTGACGCAAGCGGAGCTTGCCGAAAAGATCAATTATTCGGATAAGTCCGTTTCCAAATGGGAATCGGGCAACGGCGTGCCGGATATTTATATCCTCATTCGCTTGGCGGAAATCTTCGGCGTTACGGTGAACGACCTCGTTTCCGATTCCCCGAAAAAAACGCAACCCGTCAGTCGCAAGGGCTTACATACGCTCATTATTTTGCTTTCGAGCGGGATCGTTTGGCTGGTGGCTACTTTTTTATTTGCGCTGTTGAGTATGTTGCCGCAAGCGGGAGATTGGTGGCTTTCCTTCGTGTTTGCGTTGCCGATCAACGCGATCGTCGTGATCGTCTTTTCGGGCGTTTGGAAATATAAAACGCTCAATTTCATTTCCGTTTCCGCTTTGATCTGGACGGCGCTTGCCGCCATCTTTTTCCTGCTCACGATCGTTACTTCGTGGATGCAGCCGAGTACGGCGTGGTTCGTCTTTTTGATCGGCGTACCGTTGCAGGTATTGGAAATACTGTGGTCGTTTTTCCGCTATTCGCTGTTTAAAAGCAAAACCAAGAAAAATCAGTCCTAAGGGGTGAACCGCGCGAATGCTTTGCATGAAATGTAGAAAAAATCAAGCGACGAAAACCTACGAACGCGTGTTCGGGGGCAAAAAACGCGAGGAATATTATTGTCTTTCTTGCTTTCACGAAAGCTTCGTGAGCGTGGAATCGGACGGCACGGAAAACGGCAAGTCGTACGAGGTTTGTCCTTATTGCGGCACAAGCGAGGAAACGCTGAAAAAGACTTCCCTCGTCGGTTGCGCGAAATGCTATAAAACGATTGGCAAAACGGCGATCCCGATGCTGATTCGGATGCAGGGCGTCGAGGCACATCGCGGCAAATCGGCGGCTACTTCCAATTCCGAGCATATTCGGCTTCGTTTGGAAGAGCTTGCAACGCTGATCAAAGTATATCGGGAAACGGGGGAGAACGAGCGGGCAAAAAAATGCCTCGACGAGTATAATAAATTAAACCGACGGCTGTCGGAAGGGGGGAACGATGGCAAATTCACCCGAATTCATTGAAACGACCGTCATTTCCACTCGTTTACGGCTCGCTAGAAATTTAAGCTCGTATCCGTTCCCGTCCAAGTTATCCCGCCGCGACGCGGAAGAGATTATTTTGCTCGTCAAACAAGCGTTGAATACCTTGGACGACGATTTTGAAGAATACAATATGGGCGCGATCGATCCCCGCCTTGCCGTACTTTTGCAAGAACAGCATTTGATCAGCCCCGCTTTGGTGGCGCGGCGCGCGGGCGCGGCGGCGTTCGTTTCCCCCGATCGGCACGTGTCGGTGATGGTCAACGAAGAAGATCATTTGCGCGAACAGTATATTTTGAACGGCTTCAACCTGTATAAAGCGTACGAGCGCGTATGCGGCTTGGACGAGGGCTTGGGCGCGAGGTTGAATTTCGCGTACGATCAAAAGCTCGGGTTTTTGACGGCTTGCCCCAGCAACGTGGGCACGGGGATGCGCGCTTCGGTGATGATGTTTTTGCCCGCGTTGGAAAAGAGCAACGCGCTCAAAGAGATCGTGCCGATGCTCAAAGCGGGCGGCTTGACGGTGCGCGGAATGTTCGGCGAAGGAACGGCTTCGGAAGGGTTCGTCTATCAGGTGAGCAACGAGCGCACGCTGGGGCTTTCGGAAAAGGAAATTCTCGATCATATGGTGCGCGTAACGATGAAGATTTGCGATTTTGAAATTCGCGAGCGCGAAAAAATGCTCAAAAAGGATAAATGGCGGCTGCGCGACGAGTGTTTGCGTACCTACGGCACGCTGACGAATTGCGGCATTTTGCCGTTCAAAGAAATGATGGAAGGGCTTGCAAAGGTGAAGTTCGGCGTGGCGCTCGGCTTTTTCACAGCGACGAGTATCGACGCGTTCAACGCGTTTATCGACGATCTTCGCCCCGCGTCTTTTGCCGAGGAACACGGTTTGCAAAAGGCGAACGAACGGGAAGCGGATAGCGTGCGCGCGCAAGTGCTTGGGCGGGTATTGCCCGAATTGGTAGTGAGGACGGATTAAAAAAGGAGCGAAAAATGGCGAAATATCCCAATTTATCCGAAAATTTAAACGCGGCGCTGGAAATTGCCAACCGCATTACGGCGGAAAAAGGCGCGGTGTACGTGGGCAGCGAACATATCGTCTACGGTTTTTTGTGTTGCCCCGAAAGCGTTGCTTGCGGAATTTTGATGGGCGAGGGAGTAACGAAAGACGAATACGAGCGCGTGTTTTTCCGTTCTATTGATCCGAGCGTTACCATCGAGGGAATGACGGAGCGCACGAAAGTAATGTTTCGCCGTGCGATCACGCTCGCCACGCAAACGGGTTTGAAAGCGGGTACGGCGCATATGCTTTTGGCGGTGCTTGATAGCGGAAACTGTTTTGCCGTTCGCATTTTGCAAAAATTAGGCGCGGACGTAGAGGTGATGAAAGTCAACGCGCAGCGCGCGATCAAGCGGTTGCAAGCGCAAGCGGAATACGGCGATGACGCGGATAGCGACGCGCCTGAGATTCCCGAAAGCGCGGATTATACTTCCTATCAACCGCCGAGATCGGCGGGCGCGGCGACGAAGGATAGCCTGATGAGCGGCGAGGGGAAGAAAAAAACGCCCGCGTACGAAAAATTATTGCAGTTCGGCACGGATATGACGGAGCGCGCGCGCCTTGGAAAGCTCGATCCCGTGATCGGAAGAAAGAAAGAGATCGAAAAAGTTACGCAGGTATTATCACGCCGCACGAAAAACAATCCCGTGCTGATCGGGGAACCGGGCGTAGGCAAAAGCGCGATCGTCGAGGGGCTTGCGCGGCTGATCGTGGAGGGAAACGTTCCCGAACAGCTTTTGAATAAGACGGTGTTTTCGGTGGATATTCCGGGTATGCTCGCGGGGGCGAAATACCGCGGGGAATTTGAGGAACGCTTAAAAGATTTGATCGACGCGGTGATGCAAGACGGAGATATCGTGATGTTCATCGACGAGATCCACACCATTGTCGGCGCGGGCGCGTCCGCGGATAACAGCATGGACGCGGCGAATATTTTAAAACCGTTGCTTGCGCGCGGCGATCTTCAACTGATCGGCGCGACGACGATCGAGGAATACAGAAAATATATCGAAAAAGATTCGGCGTTGGAAAGAAGATTTACGCCCGTGATGGTGGAAGAACCGTCGGAAAAAGAGGCGATCGCGATCTTGAAAGGGCTTCGCGAACGCTACGAACGCCACCACGGCATCGCCATTTCCGACGAGGCGATCGAAGCGGCGGTGAAGCTTTCCGTGCGCTACGTCAACGACCGTTTTCTGCCCGATAAGGCGATCGACCTCATCGACGAGGCGGCGGCTCGGGCAAGAATCAGCGGCGGCGAAAATTCCGAGCTGAAAGAGATCGATATTGAGCTTTTATCTTTGAAAGAAACCCGCGCAAGAGCGGAAGCCGCGCAGGATTTTCCTGCGGCGACGGCGGCTTTGAAAGAGATCAAAACGTTGGAAGAGCGCCGCAAGGCGATCGAACGGGCGCAGAGCTTAACGAGGTTTCCCGACGGCAGAATGGGGATCGGCAAAGAGCAGGTGGCGGGCATCGTGTCCGCGCGTACCAACGTTCCGCTGATGCAAATTTCCCAAGAGGAAGGGGAAAAACTGATGCGGCTAGAAGAAACGTTGCACGAGCGTATTATCGGTCAAACCGAAGCGGTGAGCGCGGTGGCGAAAGCCATTCGCCGCGCGCGTGCGGGCTTGAAAGATCCCTCTCGTCCGATCGGTTCGTTTATTTTCGTCGGTCCTACGGGCGTGGGCAAGACCGATCTTTGCAAGGCGCTTGCCGAGACTCTTTTTGGCAACGAAGAACAAATGATTCGTTTGGATATGAGCGAATACATGGAAAAACAGTCGGTATCGAAGCTCATCGGCGCGCCCCCCGGCTACGTCGGCTTCGACGATATGCAATCGGGGCAGCTCACCGAGCGCGTTCGCACGAAGCCCTATTGCGTGGTGCTTTTCGATGAGATCGAAAAGGCGTATCCCGACGTTTTCAACCTTTTACTGCAGCTTCTCGACGACGGCAGATTGACGGATAGCAAGGGCAGGACGGTCAGCTTTAAAAATGCGGTCGTTATTCTCACTTCCAACGTCGGGGCTTCTATTTCCGGTAGTGAACGCACGGGCGTGTACGGCTTTGGAAGCGACGTGGAAGATACGGCGACGAACGAAAAGCAGTACGAGGAAATGAAAGAAAACATCACCAAAGCCCTCAAAGAAAAATTCCGACCGGAATTTTTGAACCGTATGGACGACGTTATCGTGTTCCACCGTTTATCCGAACGGGAAGCGGCGGTCATCGGCGGAAAAATGATCGCTTCGCTTGCCAAGCGCTTATACGAACAGCGCGGGATTTTGCTCAGCGTAACGGAAGAAGCGAAGCGCGCGCTTGTCAAAGAGGGTTACGACAGTCAATACGGAGCAAGACCGTTAAAACGCGTGATCCAAAAGCGCGTCGAGGATCGGCTTTCGGAAGAAATTTTGCTCGGCAGGATTGCGGGCGGGGAAAAAGTGCTCGTGGATTTCGTTGCAGGGCAGTACGTGGTGAAAACGGGCGTATAAAGGAGAAATTATGGCACATTTGAAATTAACGACGGCAGGGGAATCGCACGGCAAAGCGCTCGTGGCGATCATCGAGGGTTTGCCCGCGCATCTTGCCATTGATATCGAGCGGATACAAGCGGAGCTCGCCGTCCGTCAAAGCGGCTACGGCAGGGGCGGTCGGCAAAAGATCGAACGCGACCGCGTGGAAATTTTAACGGGCGTGAGAAATTGCGAAACGCTGGGAAGCCCGATTACCCTTTGTATTTATAATAAAGATTACGAAAATTGGGCGAACTGTATGTCGGCGGGCGCTTGCGAAGAAGTGGCGATGAACGCAAAGTCGCTTACGAAAGTGCGCCCCGGGCACGCCGACTTGACGGGAATGAAAAAGTTCGAGCAAACGGACGCGCGCAATATTTTGGAACGCGCTTCCGCGCGGGAAACGGCAATCCGCGTTGCGGCGGGCGGCGTATTCAAGCAATACCTTTCCGCGTTGGGCGTGGAAATCGGCGGCTGCGTGCGTGAAATTTGCGGCGTGAAGGATAACGGCGAATATTCGTTTGAGGATTGCGGGCGCAAAAACGCCGAAACGGGGATCGTGGACGAAGCCGTTTCCGAACAAGCGAAGGCGAAAATTGCCGAGCTTCGGGCAAACGGCGATACGGCGGGCGGCGTGGTTGAGATCAGAATTAAAGGCTTAAAGAGCGGCTTCGGGAGCTTGATGACCTACGGCGAAAAATTGGACGCGCGCCTTTGCGCGGGCTTGATGAGCATACAGGCGGCGAAAGGCGTGGAAGTGGGCGCGGGCTTTCAAGCGGGAAGCGCGAGCGGAAAAGCGATCCACGACGAGATATTTTACGATAACGCAAACGGATTTTACCGCGAAACCAACCGCGCGGGCGGAATCGAGGGGGGTATGAGCAACGGCGAAGAAATTATTTTGCGCGTGGCGATGAAGCCGATCCCCACGCTGATGAAAGGGCTTTCGACGGTGGATTATTTGACGAAGCAACCGTGCGTTGCGGCAAACGAACGCAGCGACGTTTGCGCGATCGTGGCGTTCGAGATCATTGCGGAAGCGGTGGCGGCGCAGGTGCTTGCCGAGGCGGTTGCGGAACGGCTTGGCGGCGATACGATGTTGGAGGTAAAGGCGCGTTATAACGCGTTGAAATGATTTTATGCGAACGATTGAAATAAAAACTTCCACGATGAAAGGAACCGTCTATTTGGGCGAGGATTGCTTGGATGCGCGCCTTCCCGCGTTGACGAAGGGACAAGCGAATTTCGTGTTGACGGATGAAAACGTTTTTGCGCTCTATCCCGATTTTTTCAAAAAGTATTTTTCGGGCGCGGAGATCTTCGTGATGAACGCGGGCGAGGAATATAAAAATTTTACTTCCCTGCAAGCGATTTTGGAAAAAATGGTGGGGGCAGGGTTGAAACGAACCTCGCGTTTGTTTGCCGTTGGCGGCGGCGTCGTGGGGGACATGGGCGGGCTTTGCGCTTCCCTTTATATGCGCGGTATATCCTGCGTGCAAATCCCCACTACGCTTTTATCGCAGGTGGATAGCAGCGTAGGCGGCAAAACGGCGATCGACGTTTGCGGCGTAAAAAACGTCGTGGGGGCGTTCTATCAACCGCAAGAAGTATTGATCGACCCGAATTTTTTAAAAACGCTTCCCCCGCGCGAATGGAAATGCGGCTTGGGCGAGATCGTCAAATACGCCGCGCTTGACGGGGATTTTTTTGAAACGATGTACCAAAATAAAGAAAATCTTTCTTCGCCTCAATTGGCATTGTCGCTCGTATACGACAGCGTTGCGCTCAAAGCGGGCGTGGTAATGCGCGACGAAAAGGAAACGGGGGAAAGAAAGTGCTTGAACGTCGGGCATACGACGGGGCACGCGATCGAGCTTGCGTTCGGGCTTTCTCACGGTGAAAGCGTGCTGTGGGGCATGAAGCTGGAAACGAAAATAGCAATGGCTACGGGCGTATGCGAAAAGGAATACGGCCAAAAACTGCTTGCGATCGTAGAAGCGGCGCTCGCGCTCCCGCCTGTGGGCAAGATCGATCTTGTCAAGATCGGAGAAGCGGCGCAAAACGCAAGCGCGGATAAAAAGAACGTCGATAGCAAAAATATCGTCATGGCTGTGGCAAAAGCAAAGGGCGAATGGACGATCCTTTCGCTTGTCGCGGACGATTACAAAACCGCGTTGGAACGAGCGGCGCGGAAAGAATAAGGAGCAACGATGAAGTTTATTTCGGCAAGAGAACGCTTTGAGGGGGAATTTACCCTTCCGGGCGATAAATCGGTAACCCATCGCGCGGTGATGCTGAACAGCGCCGCCGAGGGCGAAGCGACGGTAACTAACGCGCTGATCGGGGAAGATTGCCTGTCCACTTGCGCTTGTATGCGCGCATTGGGAGCGAAGATCGATTTGGACGGCACGACGATGCGCGTGCGCGGCGTAGAGCGTTTCCGTGCGGGCAGAGAACTCGATTGCGGTAATTCGGGCACGACCATTCGTCTTTTGACGGGCTTGGTTTCTGGCAAGGGGATCGACGCGAATCTGTTTGGAGACGAATCTCTTTCCTCGCGGCCTATGGCGCGCGTCGCGCGGCCGTTGGGATTATTGGGGGCAAACATACAAACGACGGACGGACACGCGCCCATCTTCGTTGCGCCCGCCGAATTGCAAGGCAGAGAAATTATTACGGAAGTCGCTTCGGCGCAAGTCAAGAGCGCGATTTTATTGGCAGGGCTTTCGGCAAACGGAAAAACGACGGTGATCGAACCCGTGAAATCGCGCGATCATACCGAGCGAATGCTCGCCGCCATGGGCGCGAAGATCGGGGTGGACGGCAATCGGGTAACGGTGGAAAAGAGCCGCCTTTCCCCTGTGGACGTATGCGTACCGTCAGATATTTCTTCCGCGGCGTACTTTATGGCGCTCGGCGCGCTCAAAGGCAAAACGCTTTGCAAAAACGTCGGGATCAATCCCACGCGTACAGGCATTTTGACGGCGTTCGACCGTTTAGGCGTGAAATATACCCTGCAAAATCGCCGCGTATCGGGCGGGGAAGAAACGGCGGATATCCTCGTGGAAAAATCCCCTATGCAAGCAATCGAATTGGGCGGCGACGTCGTGCCCGCCATGATCGACGAGCTGCCGCTTTTAGCGCTCCTTTGCGCGTTTGCCGAGGGGGAAAGCCGTATCTATGACGCAAAAGAATTAAAGGTGAAAGAAAGCGACCGTATCAAAACGACGGCGGAGCTGATCAACGCGCTCGGCGGCGAATGTATCCCTACCGAGGACGGGTTTATCGTTCGCGGCAAGAAAAAGCTTTCGGGCGGCAAGGTGAACAGTTATCTCGATCACCGCATCGCGATGACGGCGGCGGTGGGCTTGATCGCTTCGGAAAAAGGTGGCGAGATCGCGGACGAACAGTGTTGCGCTATTTCTTTCCCCGATTTCTTCGATAAAATAGAGGCAGGTACGCGATGAACGGTAAAAAATTGCGTTTGGCGCTCATTGGGAAAGACGTTTCGGCGTCGGACAGTCCGAAGATCCACGAATTTATTTTGCGCCAATGGGGGGTTGCGCTCGAATACGAATCGCTTTCTCTCGCGGCGGAGGAGTTGGACGGGGCGGCGCGGCGGCTTTTGGGGGATTTCGACGGCTTTAACGTAACCATTCCCTATAAGCGCGATATTATGGAATACTTGGAATATTTTTCTAGCGAAGCGCTTGCGTTCGGCGCGGTCAACACCGTAAAAAGCGCAAATCGCGGCGGTTATAATACCGACGGCATCGGCTTTTTGATGCTGCTCGAAAGCGAGGGCGTTGCCGTGGCCGGCAAGCGCGCGTTGGTGCTCGGCGCGGGCGGCGCGGGCAGAAGCTCGGCTGTCGCGCTAAAAAACGCGGGCGCTTGCGTGTATTTGTATCAACGGCGAACGAAGGAGCTTTTGGAAACCTGCGAAGAACTGGGCGTTTCCCCTTGCAGCGATCCCGAAGCGGGCGGCTTTGATCTCCTCGTCAACGCTACGGGCGTGGGAATGCACGCAACGGTGGGCGTTTCTCCCGTGAGCGAGCGGGCGTTCAGGGGCGTGGGCGCGGCGATCGACTTGATTTATCGCCCCAAGCAAACGGAATTTTTGCGCTTGGCGGCGCTGTCGGGCGTAAAGGCGATCGCGGGCGGCGCAATGCTTTTTTATCAAGCCTACTATTCCGATTGTATTTATTTGAGCAAACAACCCTCCCAAGTGGAGGCGAAAGCGTTTTACGCGCAATATCTTTGTGAAACGAAAGGAGAACGGTAATGAAAATTTTAGTGATGAACGGCGTGAATTTAAACTTGACGGGCAAGCGCGAACAGAGCGTTTACGGGCGAGAAACCTTGGAAGAGATCAACGCGCGGATTGCGGCGTATTGCAAGGAAAACGGCGATGATGCGGAATTTTTCCAAAGCAATTACGAGGGCGCGCTCGTGGATAAGCTGCACGAAGCGTTTTTAAACAGAAGCGCCGACGGCATAATTTTCAACGCGGGTGCGTTCACGCATTATAGCTACGCCCTTCGCGACGCGATCGCGGCGATCGATCTTCCCGTAGTGGAAGTGCATATGTCCAACGTGCACGCGCGCGAGGAGTTTCGCCGTACTTCCGTGATCTCGGAAGTGTGCAGGGGCACGGTCAGCGGCTTTGGCGCGGGCAGCTATTTGGCGGCGATCACGGGCTTGAAAGCAATGCTGAAAAAGTAACGGGGTAGCGCAATGAATTTGATTTTATGCGGTATGATGGGCGCTGGAAAAACGACGATCGGGATCAAGATCGCCGAGGTTTCGGGGCGCAGGTGGTACGATACCGACGGAATCATCGTCGATCGGTACGGGAAAATTTCCGATATTTTCGAATACTACGGCGAGAATTATTTCCGTAAGATCGAAACGGAGATCGTCAAAGAACTCGCTTCGCGCGATCGGTTGGTGATCTCGACGGGCGGCGGCTTGGTTCTCAAAGAGGAAAACACCGCGCTTTTGAAAAAGAACGGCTTGATCGTATTTTTACGCGCGAGCTTTGAAACGCTCGTAAAGCGTTTAAAGGTGGACGGTACGCGCCCGCTCTTGCAATCGAATACGGAAAGTATTCGGGAACGCTTGGTGCGCCTTTTAGAAGAACGCACGCCCATCTATCAATCGGTTGCCGATCTCATCGTCGACGTAGACGGAAAAACGCCCGAGGAATTGGCAAGGGAAATCTACGGTTGGTATACGGAAATTGACCGTTGCAAGGGGGCAGGTGCGCAATGAAAACGGTTTTGGTAACGGGCGGTACGCGCGGTATCGGGGCTGCGATCGCCATGGCGTTTTTAAAAAAAGGCTACCGCGTTGCGGTGAGCTATTCCTGCGACGAATCCAGCGCGACGCAAGCGAAAACGCTTGGCTTGGAAGTTTATCGTGCCGACGTGAGAGAGGAAGAACAGGTGCGTTCGCTGTTTGAAAAAATCGGTAAAGTGGATATCCTCGTCAATAACGCGGGCGTATCGCTTGTAAAGCAGGTGCAGGATACGACCGCGGAAGAATGGGACGATCTGTTTGCCGTCAACGTTCGCGGCGCGTTCCTTTGTTCGCGCGAGGCGGCGAAAGGTATGATTTCGCGAGGCTTTGGGCTGATCGTGAATATTTCTTCCGTTTGGGGGGAAGTGGGCGGTAGCTGCGAATCGGCGTATTCCGCAACGAAAGGCGCGCTGTTGGCGTTTACCAAGGCGCTCGCCAAGGAATTGGGTTTTTCGGGCGTAAGGGTGAACGCCGTATCTCCGGGATTGATCGCCACGGCAATGAACGCGCATCTTTCCGAGGCGGAACTGTTGAACCTCAAAGAAGAAATTCCCGCGGGCCGTGTCGGTCTTACGGAGGAAGTGGCGAAAGCGGTATTATTTTTAGAAGAAAACGAGTACGTTACGGGAATCGACTTGCCCGTAAACGGCGGCTTTTCGATCATATGAGAAAATTTTTAAGGAGAATAAATCAATGAAAGTAGCAGTAGTTTGTCAGGAATGTCAAAGCCAATTGATGTTGGAAGAAGCGGTGGCGCAAACGATTGAAAAATGCCCCGTATGCGGCGCGGCGATCGTAAAATCGGACGCAGCGGCAACGCAAGCGGCTCCGCAAGCGCAAGCGGCTTCGCCTGTGGAAACGGCGACGGACGCGCAAGCGACGGCAAAGGAAGAGATCGTGCAGGAAGAAACGGAAAAAGCCAATTCCCCCGACGATTTCGAGATCGTATTCGGCGTTTTGAAAAAATATAAGGGCAAGGGCGGCGACGTAGAAGTTCCTTGGGGCGTAACGACGATCGATCCCAAAGCGTTCTTCAATATTCGCAAGCTCAATTCCGTTACCTTCCCCGAAACGCTCCGTTCGATCGGCGAAAAAGCGTTTTTCGGCTGTGATAACTTAACGGAAATACATATCCCCGCAGGGGTAACGAGCATCGGCGTGGCGGCGTTTATCGGTTCGAAAATAGAAAAGTTTACCGTTGATCCCAAGAATAAATATTTCAAAGACGACGGCGGCAATCTGTATTCGAAAGATCACAGCGTACTCGTGCAGTACGCCATTGGCAAAACGGCGGCAAAGGTCTTGCTTGCTCCTTCGGTGAAAAAGATCGGCTCGTATGCGTTCTTCGATTGCAGAGCGCTCCAAACGCTGGTGATGCCTATGGTTGCGGAGATCGGCGACGAAGCGTTCTATAACTGTATGAAGCTCGCGAATTTGGAAAAGGCGCACGCATTAAAGATTATCGGCAAGGAAGCGTTTGCCTATTGTAAAAAGCTCGTGGAATTTATCCCGTCTGAAAAGCTTCATTCTATCGGCGTGCGCGCTTTCGAACATTGCGTGAACTTGGAAAAAGTATTTGTCGGCTCGGGTATGGAGCGTATCGGCGAAAACGCATTCTTGGATTGTGAGGCGCTTATGAAAGTAGGTTTTGCTTTCCAAACGGGTTGGAGCGCAGGCGGCGAAGCGCTTCCTCCTACGCTTCTTCGCGACGAGAAAAAAGCCGCGAAGCTTCTTCGCGAAACTTACGTGGGCGTCGAATGGCTTTTTGCGGGCAAGCAAGCGGAAAAGAAAGGCGAAAAACCTGCTCAAAGCATGGGCGCGTTCCATTCAGGTCTTTTGGATATCATCGACAGAGGCTTATAATTTATCGCTTTCAATAAAAATCAAGCGACTTACCGAGGGGGTAAGCCGCTTGATTTAGTTTTTGCCGCTTTGCGGGGAAGTAAAGTATTTTTGCAGTAGTTCTTCGATAAAGGGATTGGAAATATTGCCCGTGGGGGAATCGGTTTTTTTCTCTTGCGTTTGCTCGTTTTCGCTTGTTTGCGACGGCGAATTTTTTTGCGGCGTTTTCCCGTCCGGTTCGTCTCTGCCGCCGTCGTTTTGTTTGTTTTGCGGGGAAAACATTTCCGAAAAACGGGAAAGCTCGCTTAAAAATTTTAGCATTTCTTCCGAATTTTTGATCGAGCCTAAAAGCGGCTTTACCGATTTTTCGAAATCGGGATTTTGCGAAAGGTAATAAAGCATAATCAAAACGAGAATTTCCATAATGTAATATATGCGCGCGCACAAAAAATTGTCAATGGGAATAGAATACAACAAAGACTTTTTTGGGAGGGCGTGTATGAAAAATTTACGGGGTTATCAGCAAAACGGGCAGGGTCAAAACGGCGATGATACAGCGGCGGATCTCACGAAAAAGATCGCGGCGGCGTACGATGGAAAAAGCGGCGCGGATATTTGGCTGGGCATTTTAAGGGAAGCAGAAAAAGCCAAGCGGGCGGGTACGCTCTCCAACGCCGAAATCGACGAATTTTACAATCAATTCGCGCCGCTTCTTTCCGAAGCGCAGAAAAAACAGTTATCCTCAATTATCGAACGGTTAAAGAGGATATAGAAAAAAACAGCCCGAGCGGGCTGTTTTTTATAGGCTGAATATTTCTTGCAAAGAAGCTAAAAGCGCGTCAACTTCTTTTTCCGTGTTCTCGTGCGAAAAAGAAATCCTGAGCAATCCCTCGTCCGCCGTGCCGAGCGCCTCGTGCATCAGCGGCGCGCAATGCAAGCCCCCGCGCGTAGCAATATCGTATTTTTGCGATAATAAAAGAGCAAGATATTCCGATTGTTTGTTCTCGTGGCTCATTGCGACGATCCCGCAAGGGTTCGGCTCGGAATACACCCGAACGCCGCGAAAACGCTTCAAGCCGCGAACGGTGAGCGCCGTCAGCCGCCTGAGCTTTTCACCGATCTCCCGTTCGTGCAAGGAAAGATAGGCAACGCCCGCTTTTAAAGCGGCGATCGCGGGATAGTTGAGCGTTCCCGCTTCCAACGAATCGGGCGAAAAATCGGGCATATCGAGCGTATAGCTGAGCGAGCCTGTGCCTCCGAACAACAGCGGGCGCAACGATACGCGCGAAGAAAAAAGCAACGCGCCGCTCCCTTGTATGCCAAGCAATCCTTTGTGTCCCGCCAAGCAGAGTATATCGATACCTGCCTGCCGCATTTTTAACGGAAGATGCCCGCCGCCCTGCGCGCCGTCGCAAATCAAAAGCACGTTTTCGGGCAACAGTTTTTTGATCGCTAAAAGATCGGGCGTTGCGCCCGTAACGTTGGAAGCGGTCGTTACGATCACGGCTTTCGTGCTTGGTTTTACGAAGGAAGCAAGTTCCTTTGGCGAAATATTGCCGCCGCGCAACGGGCATATATCGTACGAGAGGTAGCCCTGCTTTGCCAATTGGTGCAAAGGCCGCAAAACGGAGTTGTGTTCCATGCAGGTAGTAACTACGTGATCCCCTTGATTGAGCGCGCCGAAGATTGCAATATTTAAGGCTTCCGTGCAATTTTTCGTAAAAACGACGTTTTCGAAGCTGTCGCAATCGAAATGCTCTGCAAGCAATTTTCTGCAAGACAGAATTTCGTTCGCGCAAGCGAGCGAAAGCCGATGGCTGCTTCTGCCGGGATTGGCGCACAGCCGTATGGCGGCGTTTGCGGCAACGAGTACGGCTTCCGGTTTTTTACCGCCTGTAGCGGCGTTATCGAAATAGATCATAATATCACCTTCTTTTTCCTTTCGTTCATAAACTATATTATTCCAAAAATAAGGAAGGTATGATAAAAATGACGATACTTGCGGTATTCCGTTCCCGCTCGCAAAGCTTGGATTTTGCACAGCGGCTGTTAAGCTACGGCATTCCCGCGGAAACGGTATCCGCGCCCAAAGAGGCGAGGATCGGTTGCGGGCTTTGCGTGCGTTTCGATCAACGGGAATTTGCGCGTGCCAACGCCGTATTAAAAATGGGGAAATATTCCACCTTTAAAGGGTATTATAAATCGGAATTTGTCGGCGGTAGACAGCGCGTCGTTCCGTTTGGTGGCTAAAAAACTTGCAAAACCCGTTTTTTTATGATATAATGCTCGTATCATGAAAAAGACGGACAAACAATTTGCGCTTGAAACGCTTGAAAAATTATATCCCGACGCGCGCCCCGCGTTGCAGTTCGATAGCGATTATCAGCTCTTGGTTGCGGTTATCTTATCCGCACAGTGCACGGACGAACGTGTGAATAAAGTAACGCGCGTACTGTTTGAAAAGTACGGCGCGCCGCAGACGCTGATCACGCTTTCGCAAGAAGAACTTGAAAAATATATTTTTTCTTGCGGACTCTACCGTTCGAAGGCGGCGCATATCCTCGCGGCAACCAAGGATATTTTGGAACGCTTCGAAGGCAAAGTTCCCGCTACGATCAAGGAGCTTATGAGCCTTGCGGGCGTGGGAAAAAAGACGGCGAACGTCGTTTATTCGGTGGCGTTCGGCGGCGACGCGATCGCCGTGGATACGCACGTTTTCCGCGTAAGCAACCGTTTGGGGCTAGCCAAGGGCAACACGCCGCTCAAGGTGGAGGAGGGCTTGCAAAAAGCCGTTCCCAAGTCCGATTGGTCGAAGGCGCATCATTGGTTGATTTTTCACGGCAGGCAGATCTGCCATTCGCAAAAGCCCGAATGCGAGCGTTGCGCGCTTGCAGGGGTCTGCGATTATAAAAAACGCAAAAAATAAGTATAACCCCCGTTTCGGTTACGCAAAATAATCGTAACGGGGGTAGTTTTATGGATAATTGCGAGAAAGAATACGAGATTATGCAAAAGCTCGTTCGGTTGGAAACGCTTGGAGAAAACAAGGCGAATATTTTGGCGAAGCTTCTCACCGATCAAGCTTTGGCGACGGGCGCGCAAAACACGGCGAAAGGGCATTTTGAAAGGAAACAAAAGCTTTTGGAATTGATGGGCGTGGAAGTGCAGGAAAAAACGCAAAGGGGGGAAAGCGATGAGGCTTGATAAACGCGAAATTATGCTCAACGAAAAGGATAGCTGTTTGGATACGCTTCTTTTTATGCGCACGCTGATTAGCGAATATAGCGCGGCGGCAATGCGCGTGGAGAGAAAAGAGCTTCGCGAGCGGATTTCCGAGCATATTCGAGAGCTTTTAAAAGAGTGCTATTATTGGCGGGATATGATAAAAAGGCAACCGAGTATGTAAAAATTTCGTCGAAAAACATCGAAAAAGCAAGAAAAAATCCGAAAAAAATCGGATTTTTTTTATTTTAGGCATTGACGAAAGGCAATTTATATAGTAAAATAGAAAAAAGCGAAAAGCTAACAATACGAAAGAAGGTAGAAAAAATGGCAGAAGAAAAGAAACAAGGTCCTATCGGTAAATTTTTCGCCGAGTTTAAGAAGTTTATCACGCGCGGCAACGTGCTTGATATGTCCGTCGGCGTCATCGTTGGCGGCGCGTTTACGTCGATCGTCAACGGTTTGAGTAATTTTATTTTAAAACCGCTCGTCAATTGGCTGTTGGCACTGTTAATCGGCGGCGATACGCTCAATCATTTGATCACGCCTCTTTGCGATCCCGTTTATATATTGGATGAAGCGGGAAAGTCCACGGGCGTTTTCGATTTAACGCAAATGCCGCATTATATCGATTGGGGCTCGTTTATCAATGCGATCATCAATTTCTTGTTGATTGCGTTCGTCCTGTTTATGATCGTTAAGACGATCAATTCCTTGAACGACGCGAGCAAGAAAGCGCTTGGCGAGTTGGCGAGCAACGAAAAGAAAGAAATTCGCCGCATCAAGCGTGAACGCAAGGTATCTTGGAAAGAAGCGAAAGCGATCTATCAAGCGGAGCAAGAAGCGTTGGCGGCGGCAAAAGCCGAGGAAGAACGCATAGCGGCGGAAACGGCGGCAGCCGCGGCGGCGGAAGAAGCGCGTATTGCGGAAGAAAAAGCGGCGGTGAACACCCGTCTGTTGGAAGAAATTCGCGATCTTTTGAAAAAGCAGTCCTAAAAAAATTTATCGAAAGGAGAGATAGCGATGATTACGAGTAAAAAAGCTTTATTGGCGGGGATATTCGATTTTATCGCCGCGGCGCTTTGTATTGCGGCGCTCGTTGTGCTTTGGATGAATATGATCAACGGTTCGTTGGCGGGCAATAATATGCCCGAACAAGAAACGGATAACGCTGTGGCGATGATTTTTTTACTGATCATTTTTGCACCCATCGGTACGGTAGGCTTATTGCTTGCGTCAGTGGTGGCGATCATCGGCGGCGCGAAGCTTATATCGCAAGCGAGAGGACAGCTCGTTTCGCATAAATTATTCGTGTTGGCGCTCGTTTTAAAAATCGTTGGTTTGGTTTTAGGGTGCGCGCCGCTTATCTTGCTGTTTGATTGTTACAAGCCTTTGTTGACGGCGATCGTTTATATTATCGCGCTTGCGTTTTTGTTGTTTGCGTCGATTTTCGAAGCGTGCGTAAGAAAGAGCCCTTAAAAATGCAAAAATCCACGAAAGAGCTTTGGTTTTCCAAGGCTCTTTTTCTTTACAAACGAAACGGATATTGATATAATTGATAAGTACACGATTTTAGGAGCAGAAAAAATGGAATTTACCATCTCTTGTCCCGAATGCGGCGAAGAAATCACCGTCAACGAACAAACGGCGAAAAAACTGCAAGCCTGTCCAAGCTGCGGTTTTTGCTTACGGGAAGAAAACGAAAGCGATTCGGCGGGAGAGATTTCTTCCGACGGGCAACAGGTACACGAACAAGAACAACGCCGCGCCGTGCGCCAAAGCAAAAAGGAACGCAAGCAACGCAAAAAACAAGAGGAGCGCCGAAAAAAGGAATGGAAAGAAAAACTGCTTTGGCTGCCCGCCGTTTTTTCGGGGCTGTTTTTTGCCGTCGGGTTCGTGTTTGCGGCGATCATGGGGAATAAAATCTTGGACGGCTATGCTTGGATCGTATTCGTATCGTACCTCGTATCGCTTTGCGGTTGGTTGGCAACGGGAATGATCAAGGGCTGGAAAAAATTCGTGATCGTTTTTGCGGGGATCACGCTCGCGTGCTTTTTGGTTAGTTGGGTTTATATCACCGTCGGCAAAAAGCCCGAGGAAACGCCGAATTTTTCGGAAACGGAGATTGAACAAACGACGGCGACGTTTTTGTAAAAAAAGAAGAAAATCGTTTGACATTTTTCAAAAAAATCGTTATAATAAAATTCAGTTAAATAAAGGCGTTGAAAAAGTTGGCATTTTTCCGTATACCGAACTCAAAGAGATTGCGCTCACGGGCTGAAAGGCGCAAAGTCGGGGAAAGGTTGCCGTTTCGCTTTGGAGCCGCGCCGATGAGTGCGATTGCAGGTAGTTGGCGACGCGTTTCGCGCGTGATAGCGAAAAACAAGGCAAAACCAAGGTTTTGCGAATACAGGTGGTACAGCGATCAACCGTCGCCCTGTTATACAGGGCGGCTTTTTATTTTACTGCGTTTCAATCGCTCCCGTCGTTGCAAGGAGCGAAGCGACGCGGCATCTTAAATTTTATAAAAACACTTCGGAGGAAGAAAGAATATGCAAGAAAAAATCAATGCGCTCCGCAAGGACATTCTTGCGGCGATGGAGCAAACGGAAACGGGCAGGGCTTTATACGAATTAAAGCTGAAATTCCAAGCCGAGCTGAAAACGATCATGGCGGGAATGAAAGATATTCCCAAGGAAGAAAAGCCCGTCTTTGGAAAGATGGTCAACGAATTTAAACAAAGCATGGAAGCGGCGTTTGAAGCTCGCGCTGTGATCGTGCGCGAAAAAGAAATGCAGCAAAAATACGCCGCGGAGCGTATCGATATTTCCATGCCGGGCAGAAAATACAAGGCGGGCGCTCTGCACCCGATCACGCTCGTAAAAAACGAGCTGATCGATATTTTTGCAGGAATGGGCTTTAAAGTATTCGAAGGCCCCGAAGCGGAAACCGATTATTATAATTTCACCGCGCTCAATACGCCCAAGGATCACCCCGCGCGCGATATGCAAGATACCTTCTATTTGGGTGAAAATCTGTTGCTTCGCACGCAGACCTCTGCGGGGCAGATCCGCGTGATGGAAAACGAAAAGCCGCCCATCAAAATTCTTTCGCCCGGGCGCGTGTTCCGTTCCGACGACGACGCTACCCATTCGCCGATGTTCCACCAAATGGAAGGGCTGGTGGTGGATAAGGGGATCACGCTTTGCGATCTGCAAGGGATGCTCGGTGAATTTGCGCGCAAAATGTTCACTTCTTCCACGAAGGTGCGCTTGCGCCCCTCTTATTTCCCGTTCACCGAACCGAGCGTGGAAGTCGACCTCAGTTGCAGCGAATGCGGCGGCAAAGGTTGCCGCCTTTGCAAAGGCACGGGTTGGATCGAAGTGCTCGGCGCGGGCATGGTGAACCGACACGTCCTTGAAAATTGCGGCGTCGATCCCGACGAATACACCGGCTTTGCGTTCGGTATGGGGATCGAGCGTATCGCCATGCTCAAGTACGGTATCAACAATATCAAGGTGTTGTTTGAAAATGATACCAGATTTTTGGAGCAATTCGAGGACTAAGGAGGAAACAGATTATGAAAGTACCTTTCAGTTGGTTAAAAGATTACGTAGATATCGATATCACCGCGCAGGAGCTTGCGGAAAAGTTGTTTTCCTGCGGTTTTGAAGTGGAAGAGCTTAGCTATCTAGGGGAAAAAGTCAACTGCGTAGTGGTTGGCGAAATCAAAGCGCTCACGCCGCACCCCGATAGCGACCATATGCAAATTTGCGTTGTGGATTGCGGCGAGGAATACGGCAGAGAAATTCAGATCGTAACGGGCGCGTCCAACGTGTACGTAGGCATGAAAACGCCCTGTGCGCTGGATAACTCCACCGTGGTGGAAAGCGATCCCAAAGCCTTGGAAAAGAATCCCGACGGCGTAAAGAAGATCAAAAAAGGCAAGCTTCGCGGCGTGGAATCGTACGGTATGCTTTGTTCGGGCGAAGAGCTGGGGATCAACGACGATTTCTATCTCGGCGCGGAGGTTTACGGGCTTCTCGATCTGCAAAAGGACGCGCCCGTGGGCGAAGATATTAAAAAGATCGTCGGCTTGGACGATTGGATCTTCGATATTTCTATCACAGCAAACCGTCCCGATTGCCAGAGCGTTTTGGGGATCGCAAGAGAGGTTGCGGCGGTTTTGAAAAAGCCGCTCAAACACCCCGCCGTGGATTTTACGGCGCATAAAACGACGGCTGCGCCCGTAAAAGTGGAAGTGCTCGCGCCCGATCTTTGCCCGCGCTACGTAGGGCATTACGTGGAAAATATCACGGGCGGCGAAACGCCCGCTTGGATGCGTAAGCGCCTTGCGCTTTCGGGGATTCGTTCCATTTCCCCCATCGTCGATATCACTAATTTCGTGCTTTTGGAAATGGGGCAGCCCATGCACGCGTTCGACGCGGACGATTTGGGCGATCGAAAGATCGTCGTTCGTAGGGCGGAAAAGGGGGAAAAGATCGTTACGCTCGACGAAAAAGAATTTACGCTCGGAAACGAAAATCTCGTCATTTGCGACGGCAACAAGCCGGTTGCGCTCGCGGGGATCATGGGCGGTTTGAACAGCGAAATCAAGGCTACGACGAAAAACGTATTCTTCGAATCGGCAAAATTCGCGCGCGACAGCGTGCGCAAAACCTCGCGTGCGCTCGGTCAATCGTCCGATTCTTCCGCGCGGTTTGAAAAGGGCGTGGACGCGTACACCAACGCGCTTGGCATGGCGCGCGCGCTGCACTTGATCGAAGAACTTGGCTGCGGTACGGTAACCGAGCTTTGCGAGGACGTTTGCGCCGTTGATCTGACGGAGCGCAAAATGACGGCGAGCATTGCAAAGATCAACGCGCTGTTGGGGATCAAAGTGCCCGACGAAGAGATCTACGGGATTTTGGAACGTTTGAATTTCCGTCCCGTCATCGACGGCGATACGCTCACGGTAACGGTGCCGGGGTATCGCGACGATATCGATAACTACCCCGACTTGGCGGAAGAAGTCATTCGTATGTACGGCTACGATCATATCACGCCCACCTTCTTGGAAGCGGCGAGCGTAACGGGCGGCGGCTTGACGGACGAGCAAAAGAAAGAACTGCATTTGAAAAACGCGCTTCGTACGCAGGGGTATTTGGAAGCGTATAACTATTCTTTCTATTCTCCCAAAGATCTCGATTTGATGCGTTTGCCTAAGGATGCGGCAGAAAGAAACGCCGTACGTATTCTCAACCCCATCAGCGAAGACCTTTCGATTCTGCGTACGATCCTTGCGCCGTCAATGCTGATGAACGCCGTTCGCAATATCCGCCGCGGCAACGACGAGGGTAGGGAATTCGAAGTGGCGAATATCTATCTTCCCCGCAACACCTTGGCGGGCGAACAGCCCGAGGAAAGAAAGCGCCTCGTCTTGGGCGTTTGGGGCGCGAAATGCGATTTCTTCGATATCAAGGGCACGGTGGAAGCGCTTGCGGAAATTTTCCACCTTTCGTTTGCTTACGAACGCGCGGAAAAAACCTATCTGCACCCTGGGGTATCCGCGAATATCCTGCTTGGAAAAACGGCGGTGGGCGTGATGGGTGAACTCGACCCTGCTATCGCCCTTTCGCTCGGTCTTGATAAAAAGGTCTACCTTGCGGAATTGGATCTGGAGACGATCAAAGGCGTGATGGACGACGCGATCCGTTATCAAAATCTGCCTAAATTCCCTGCGGTGAAACGCGACCTCGCGCTTATCGTAGACGAAAAACTCACCTGCGGCGAGATTGAAGAAGTGTTGATGCACTCTTGTAAATACGTAACGAAAGCGGAGCTTTTCGACGTATACCGCGGCGGTCAAGTGCCCGAGGGTAAGAAGAGTATGGCGTTCACGCTCACCTTTACGCCCGATCAGCAAGCGGAAAAGGCGTTCACGCCCGAAACCTTGGACGGGTTTGTGAAGAAGATTCTCGGCAACCTCAAATTCAAGCTTGGCGCAGAGCTTCGCTGATATGAAAAA
Source organism: Clostridia bacterium (assembly GCA_017462985.1). Classification (GTDB taxonomy): domain Bacteria; phylum Bacillota; class Clostridia; order Christensenellales; family Borkfalkiaceae; genus Scatosoma. The sequence goes on along the minus strand of JAFTQB010000059.1, from coordinate 9,276 downwards.
ACGCGAGCCGAAAATCAAAACCTTCGGGTTTTTCAACGTCGATAAGCCGTCGGGAACGGTTTCCTCGGCGGTCGTGAATAAGCTCAAATGGCTGACGGGCGCGCCTTGCGGACATATGGGCACGCTCGATCCGCTTGCGAGCGGCGTGCTTCCCGTCGGCGTTGGCAACGCCACGCGGCTGTTCGATTATTTTTTGGAAAAGAAAAAGGAATATATCGCCGAATTTACCTTCGGCGTAAGCTCCGATACGCTCGATAGCACGGGCGAGCTTGTTTTCGGCGGGCGGATCCCTTCGGCGGAAGAAATCGTGCAAACGCTTCCTTCGCTTTGCGGCGAGGTGTTGCAAATGCCGCCGAAATACAGCGCGAAAAATATTGGCGGCAAACGCGGCTACGAGCTGGCGCGCGCGGGGATAGAGTTTGAATTACAGCCCAAAAGGGTGCGCATTGACGAAATGGAGCTTTTGGAGCAAACGGAAGAAAAAACCTTTCGCATACGCATTGTTTGCGGCGGCGGTACGTATATTCGCTCGATCGGTCGCGATTTAGCCGAAAGCTTGGGAACGAACGCGGTGATGAGCAGCTTGCGCCGCGTGCAAAGCGGCGCGTTTACGCTTGCAAACGCCTTGCCGTTTTCGTTTTTCTTAAACGAGGAACTTTCGATAGAGGAATTGGAAAGCAAGATCATTCCCACGGAAAGCGTGCTTCCCTATCCCACGCTTTGTTTAAACGGCGAGGGCTGGGAGCGCGTATATAACGGCGTGGCGGTAAAGGCGGACGAAAGCGACGGACTGTATAAATTTTTCAATGCGGACGGGAGCTTTTACGGGATCGCGGAGGTCAAGCAGGGGCTTGCGAAATTAAAGACGAAATTATGTTAAAAACGGTACGCTTAAAACAGGGTGAAACGAAAGGGGCGGTGATGCTCCTCGGCGGCTTCGACGGATTGCATATCGGGCACCGTCGCTTGGTTTCGCACGCGCTTTCGTATTCGCTTCCCGTCGGCGCGATGACGATCGTCGGCGGCAAGGAACGGGGGAACCTGTTCACCTTTTTAGAGCGTGAGGAAATTTTCCGCGCGGCGGGCGTGGATTTTTTATTCGAATTGCCGTTTGAAGAGATAAAATCTCTTACGCCGCAGGAATTTTTATCCCTTTTGGAACGCGAATTTTTCCCGCGCGGCTACGTTTGCGGCGAGGATTTCCGTTTTGGGAAAGGCGCGTTAGGAAACGCGCAAACGCTCAAAGAACACACCCAAGTACGCGTCGATTGCTTGCCGCTCGTGGAAACGGACGGGCAAAAGGTGAGCGCGACGGCAGTGAAAAATCTTCTTTGTTTAGGGGAAACGGAAAAAGCGAACGCGCTTTTGGGCGAACCGTTCTTTTTGATCGGAAAGGTGGAAAAAGATCGGCAGGTGGGTAGGCGTATCGGTTTTCCGACGGCGAATATTCCATACCCGATCGGAAAATATCCTTTAAAAGAGGGCGTTTATGAAACGCGCGTAACCGTAGACGGAAAGGAGTATCGTTGCATTACTAATTTCGGCGCAAGACCGACTTTTGAAGACGAAAAAGTGGTTACGGAAACTTATTTGGACGGTTTTTCGGGCGATCTATACGGGCGGGAACTGAAAGTGGAATTTCTTCGCTATCTTCGCCCCGTGCAAAAATTCGCTACGGCGGACGATTTGAAAGCGCAATTGACAAAAGATATAAAGAGGGTGAGAGATCATGATTAAATTCGGACCGAGCGGCAATAGCGAAAGCTTTTATGCGGAAGGGTACGCGCACACCGAACAAGCGGCGGCGTTCGTAAAAAACCGCGGCTTGGATTGTTTTGAATATTCGTTTGGGCGCGGCGTGAGAATGTTGGAAGATAAGGCGATCGCGATCGGGGAAGCGTTTGCGGCGGCGGGCGTGGAAATTTCCATTCACGCGCCCTATTTTATCAATTTTGCCAATCCCGACGACGAAATGGCGGCAAAATCGTACGGATACGTACTCGACAGCGCGAAATATTGCAAATTGATGGGCGGCAAGCGCGTGGTGTTCCATCCTGCGGCGCAGGGAAAAATGCTTCGCGAAGAAGCGGTTGCGCTCACGGAAAAGCGCTTGGAAACGCTCAAAGAATATATCTATCTTAACGGCTTCGAGGATTTGATCTTTTGCCCCGAAACGATGGGAAAAATGGCGCAGATCGGCACGGTGGAAGAGGTAACGCGCTTTTGCTTGATCGATCCCGTGTATACCCCCTGCGTAGATTTCGGGCACGTCAACGCCCGCGAACATGGCTCGTTGAAAACGGTGGACGATTATCTTTCGCGGCTTTCTTATATGGTGGAAACGCTCGGGTATGAGCGCATGAAGCATTTCCACGTGCATTTTTCCAAAATTATGTATTCGGCAAAGGGCGAGGTGAAGCACTTGACGTTTGAGGACGAAGTGTACGGGCCTGAATTTGCTCCGCTTGCCAAGGCGTTGAAAATTCTCGATCTGCACCCTTATATCGTCAGCGAATCGGACGGCAAACAGGCGGAAGAAGCGCAGATCATGAAACGGCTTTACGAAAACGCTTGAAAATCGTTAGGATTTTTCGGGGAATATCGCTGTAACGGTTGACGAACGGGATTTTTTTTGCTACAATAATAGGCAAGGAGTATTTTGCATGCAAACGAACGGAAAAAAGATCTTTGATATGGTGGGCGCGGACGCCGTATATACCGATTGCGCGTATCTCGTGCGCTATATCGCGGGCTTCGAAGCGGAAAACGGATTCGTGATTTCCGATCAAGACGGCACGACGCTGTACACCGATCCCCGCTATATCGAAGCAGCGGAAAAACGGCTTGCGGGCACGGAGGTTGCCGTTCGCTTGACGGATCGTTCCACTACGGTTGAAGAGCTTTTGAAAAAGTATTCCCGCGTCGGTATCGCATTTAACGAAACCTCGTATGCGAAATATTTGCGGCTGAAAGAAACGGGCGTGGAACTGATCGACAGTATGCCCGCGTTCCGCTCGGCAATGGCGGTCAAGAACGATTGGGAGATTTCCAAGATCGCCCGCGCTTGCGAGATCGCAGAGGACGGATTTTTGAAAACGCTGCCTCAGATCAAAGAGGGAATGACGGAATCGGAAGTGGCGGCGCTTCTTGAATACAATATGAAAATTCTCGGCGCGTATTCCACCTCGTTCGATACGATCGTAGCGTTCGGCGCGCATGCGGCTGTTCCGCACCACGAAACCTCGGCAACGAAGCTCAAATTCGGCGACGAGATCTTGATCGATTTCGGTTGCAAAGTGGACGGTTACTGTTCGGATATCACGCGCACCTTTTTATTCGGCGACGATCAAAAGCACGGCGAATTTAAAAAAGCGTACGAAGCGGTGCTCACGGCGCACGAGCTTGTTAAAGAACGCTTGCTTGCGGGAATGACGGGCGTGCAGGGCGACGCAATCGCGCGCGATTATTTAACGGAAAAAGGCTACGGAAAACTGTTTACCCATTCTTTGGGCCACGGGATCGGGCTGAATATCCACGAATACCCTTCGATTAGCCCCAAAGGGGAAAACGTTTTGCAAAACGGCATGGTGTTTTCGGACGAACCGGGGGTGTATGCAAAGGGAGAATACGGGATCCGTATCGAAGATACGGTCACGCTTGAAAACGGAAAAGTGAAGAGTTTTATGTCCAAAACGGATAGAAACCTTCTCGTATTATAAAAAAGAAAAAGTTAGTACAAGGAGATAAATTGTATGGCACAAATTTTGGCAGGCGATATTCGTAAGGGCGTTACCTTTGAGTACAAGAGCGGCGTTTACACCGTTACCGATTTCCAGCACGTTAAGCCCGGGAAAGGCGCGGCGTTCGTTAGAACTACGCTGAAAAACGTAGTTACGGGTCAGGTTTTGTCGAACGAAACCTTCAACCCCACGACGAAGCTTGAAACGGCGCAGGTAGAAACGAAAAAGATGACGTATTCCTATTTCGACGGCGAATTCTACGTGTTTATGGACGAAGAATGGAATCAGGAAAACCTTTCCTACGATCAAGTGGAAGACGCGCTGAAATTCATCAAGGAAAACGATACCGTTACGGTGAAATTCCTCTATGGCAAGGCGTTCTCGGTTGAACCTGAAAACTTCGTTGTTTTGAAGGTTGTTGAAGCGGAACCGGGCGTAAAGGGAAACACGGCTACCAACGTGATGAAGAACGCGAAGGTGGAAACGGGCGCAACCATTCAAGTGCCTATGTTCGTGGAAGAAGGCGAGCTTATTCGTATCGATACCAGAACGGGCGAATATATGGAGCGTGTGAAGGCGTAAGCCTTTCGGCGTTTTAATAAAAACGATTGCAAAATGCAGGATCAGATTTCTAATCCTGCTTTTTGTTGTATTCTTTTTCTGAGGTGAAAAAATGAAAGCAGTGGTACAGCGCGTCAAGCGCACGAGGCTGACGGTAGACGGGGAATTGATCTCCGAGATCCCGTTTGGTTTAACGGTCTTTTTCGGCGTAAAGGTAGGCGATGAGGAAAAGTCGGCGGCATATCTCGCGAAAAAGATCGCCGCGCTTAGAATTTTCGAGGACGAAAACGGCAAGATGAATTTATCGGTGAAAGACGTCGGCGGAGAGGTGTTGTTCGTATCCCAATTCACGCTTTACGGCGACGCTTCTCACGGCAATCGACCGAGTTTTACGCTCGCCGAACGCCCCGAACGCGCCAACGAATTATACGAATACGCTGCCAAAGAGCTTGCCTTACAGGGCGTGATCGTAAAAAAGGGCGTGTTCGGTGCGGATATGAAGATCGAACAGCTCAACGACGGACCCGTTACCATTTTATTGGAAGCGGAATAATCATCATTTTATCAATCGTTTATCAACGGCAACCGATAGAAATATCGGTTGTTTTTTATGTGTTTTTTGAATTATTGATCCGCACCGTCATTGCGAGCGTAGTGCCGCGCCTGTCATTGCGAGGGTTTTCCCTTATCGTCATTGCGAAGGAGCGTAGCGACTGCGGCAATCTCATATAATTTTTCCGCATATCTATTTGCTTCTTATTTTCCCATTTGCCCCTCGGTGCATATGCCAAAATCCGCTAATTTTCTTTTGTTCCACTCTCGGTAGATAAAGAAAATAACATAAGTAAAGCTCTTAACAACAACAATTAAATTCTTAACAAAGCCTGTTTTTTGAAAAAAGTTTGCCGACAGAAAAAATTAAAAAACGACGGTTTCAGACAAAAAATTGCCTAAAATCGTCAATTTTCCGCTCTACCGTCGGTAGAATTTCGATTTTGTCGAGTAGAGTTGCGTTTAAAGAGGAGTAGAGCGAAAAAACGAAAAAGTGGGTTGTCTTTTTTTCTGCAAAAGTCTAAAATAAATAGTGCCGAGGGCGAGAGGAAAACTTTGCTCAAACAACGGCGCCGCAAAAAAAGAAACTTGCGGTATAAATAATGAAGAATACGGAGATAAATATTATGAAACAAACGACTACGATTTTTGGGGGCTATGCTGGTGAATACGCCGATTTTGCTACGGCGGGACTGTTTGGAATGAGAAGCGGCGAAAAAGCAATGGCTGCGAAAGAAAAGCGGGAAACCGTTCCCGTGTTTTTTGCTTCCGACGATAATTATTTGCCGTTTTTAGACGTTGCGCTTTCGTCGGTAAAGGCGAACGCGTCTAAAAAATTTGATTATAAAATTTTCGTGTTGCATTCGGGGATCAAGGGCAAAAACGCCGAAAAAGTTATGCGGTTGAGTGACGATGGATTTCAAATCCGTTTCGTGGACGTTGCCGATCACCTGAAAAAGATTGCGAAATTTTTGCAGCTCCGCGATTATTATACCAGCGCGATCTATTATCGGCTGTTTATCGTGGGAATGTTCCCGCAGCTTGATAAAGCGGTGTATCTTGATTGCGATACGGTGGTTTTGGGGGATATCAGCGAGCTGTATTTCACCGATTTAAAGGAAAATCTCATCGGCGCCGTTGCGGACGGCGCGGTGGCAAGCGTACCCGTCTTTTCCAAATATACGAAAGAGGTTTTGGGAATTGAGGGGAAAAACTATTTCAATTCGGGCGTCATCGTAATGAACCTTAAAAAATTCCGCGAAGTGGATTTTTACGGCGCGTTTTGCGAAATGCTTGCCGGGTACGATTTCCGCGTCGCACCCGATCAGGATTGCTTGAATTTGCTTTGTAAGGATAAGGTGTATTATTTTTCCGAAGCTTGGAACAGAATGCCGCAAGGCGTTGCAAACGGCGAAGAGGCGAAGCTTGTTCATTATAACCTTGCGCAAAAGCCTTGGCATTACAAGGGCGTTAAATACGAAGAATATTTTTGGCAATATGCAAAGAATAGCGTATTTTATCCGCAAATTTCCGCGCAGTTGCAAGCGTTCACGCCTGAAATGGCGCGCCGCGATCAAGAGGGCGGCGAAAACCTTTTAAAGCTCGCGCAGAGCGAATCGGAACGCGAAGATAATTATTATCGCAGATATTTGGCGAAATAACGGGGTGGAACGATGGGGCTTGAAAAATTGTCGAAAGAACGGCGCGAGGTTTTGGAAAAAATCGCGCGGCTGGAGCGGGAAGGAAAATTCGACGAGGCGGTGGAGGAAGATCCTCCCGCGCCCGAATTGTCGCCCGAAAAAGCCGATTACCTTTGCGAACGGTTTTCCAATCGCTGCAAACGCCGTATCGCAAATTTTATCGCGGACAGGTATTTTTTGAACCTGATTAAAAAGGACGTGTTGGTGATCGACGGCGTAACGGGCGAGGAACATCTTTCCGCGCTTTCGGACGGCGCGATCGTAACGAGCAATCATTTTTCCGCGTACGATAATTATATCGTGTTCCATTGTATCCGCAAGCATTTGCCGAGAAAATATTTATATAAGATTATTCGCGAAGGTAACTACACGAATTTTCCGGGGCTGTACGGTTTTTTCTTTCGGCATTGCAATACGCTCCCGCTATCGAGCAACCGCCGCACGATGATGAAATTTTTATCCGCGACGAATACGCTGTTAAAACGCGGGGAAAGTATTTTGGTGTATCCCGAACAGGAAATGTGGTGGAATTATCGAAAGCCTCGCCCCTTTAAAGTAGGCGGTTTTAAAATGGCTTATAAAGCGGGCGTGCCCGTTTTGCCGATCTTCATTTCGATGCAAGACGACGAAACCCGCCTCGACGAGCACGGCTATCCCGTGCAACGGCATACCGTGCATATCCTGCCGCCGATCTATCCCGATCCCTCGCTTGGGGAAAAGCAGGGCGCGGAAGCGATGATGTTGCAGGCGCAAAAGGAATATCGGGAAAAATATGAAGAAGTATACGGCGAGCCGCTCGCTTACGGCGAAACCGCTATGAAATAATAACGAAAGGAGTAAAAGCATATGAAAGAAAAAGATTTTGTGATCGTGTCCGATTCGGGCAGCGATATGACGGAGGCGTATTTTTTAAAGAACGGGATCGATTGCGTAAACCTCGGCTTTACGATGAACAACGTCAATTACGGCGGGGAGGACGGCGAAAAGATCGATATCAAGGATTTTTACGCAAAGCTTCGTAGCGGCGCAATGCCCACCACCTACCAAGCGACGAGCGAATCGGTGAAAGCGCACTTGTCCGTACATTTAAAAAAGGGAAAGGACGTGCTTTGTATCGTCTTTTCTTCGGGACTTTCGGGTACGCTGAGCAGCTTCCAAGTCGCCGCGCGCGAGCTTTCGAAGGAATATCCCGATCGCAAGATCATCGTGGTGGACAGCCTTTGCGCGTCGATGGGCGAGGGCTTGTTGCTCGATTACGTCGTCAAAAAAGCGAATAGCGGCGCAAGCTTGGAAGAAACTGCGGCTTATGCGGAAGAGATCAAGGGGCAGATCGTACATAGCTTTACGGTCAACGACTTGTATCACTTAAAGCGCGGCGGCAGAGTATCGGGCGTAACGGCGTTCGTCGGTTCGCTGTTGAAGATCAAGCCCGTTATGCACGTCAACGACGAGGGTAAATTGGTGGTCGTCGGCAAGGCGATGGGCAGGAAAAAAGCGCTTGCGACGATGGTGGAAAATTTATTGAAAAACTGCGATGAAGACGGTATCGGTCCGTTTTTTATCAGCCACGGCGACTGCATTGAGGACGCGGAAAGCGTAAAAGCAATGCTTTTGGCACGCTATCCCAAAGCCGAGATCACGATCGGCTATATCGGCTCGGTGATCGGTTCCCATTCGGGCGCGGGTACGGTGGCGCTGTTTTGCAAAGGCAAGCATAGATAAAAAAGAAAAGTAAGGGAAAATTTTCTAAAAAGCATTGACAAACGGGGCGGTCTTTGTTATAATAGGCAAGGTCGGGAACTCCCGAAACAAAAAATCAAAACGGGAAAGACCGCGCGAGGGCGTTGCATACGCTTTCGGGCGGCTTTTTACGGGAAAAGGTGGAAATATGAAAACGGACGTAGTCATCATCGGCGCAGGCCCTGCGGGTATTTTTACGGCGATCGAAATGTTAAGAAAGGGCAGCAAGAAAAAGATCGTGATCGTGGAAAAAGGCAAATCGGTGGAAAACCGCCGTTGCCCTAAAGAAAAAACGCAAAAGTGCGTCAATTGTAAGCCCTATTGCCATATCACGACGGGCTTTTCGGGTGCGGGCGCGTTCTCGGACGGAAAACTTTCGCTCAGCGCGGAGGTTGGCGGAGATCTCCCCGAACTCATCGGCTACGAGCTGGCGCAGGAAACCATCGATTATGCGGATACGATCTATCTTGAATTCGGCGCGGACGAACACGTAGAGGGTTTGAACGCTACCGAGGAAGTGAAAGAGATTAGAAAGCGCGCGATCAAAGCGGGCTTGAAATTGGCCGATTGCTCCATTCGCCATATGGGCACGGAAAAGGCGCAAGAAATCTATCTTGCTATCGAACGGTATTTGCAAAACAACGGCGTGGAAATTTATTTCGATTACGAATGCAATAATTTGTTGATCGAAAACGGCGAATGTAAAGGCGTTTCCGTTACGAAATCGGACGGGAGCAATTCCATGGATATCTTCGCCTCCGAAACGGTGGTGGCGACGGGTCGCCGCGGCGCGGATTGGTTGGAAAAGCTGTGCGAAAAATACGGCGTGGAGCACGTGGCGAGCACGGTGGATATCGGCGTGAGAGTGGAAGTGAGAAACGAAGTGATGGAAACGGTGAACAAGGTGCTTTACGAATCCAAACTCATCGGCTATCCGAAGCCCTTTAAAAACAAGGTGCGCACTTTCTGCCAAAACCCCGGCG
>JAFTQB010000015.1 GCA_017462985.1 Clostridia bacterium | reverse complement strand
TTGCGAAGAAAGTCAAACCACCTGCGTTTGAATTACTTACAGAATAACAAGACTCTCAAACCCTACCTTTTGTGATTTACGCAAATTTCCAGTTTGAATTACTTACAGAATAACAAGACTCTCAAACCCGAATTTTACAATAGCGCAAAGCGTATCAGTTTGAATTACTTACAGAATAACAAGACTCTCAAACCTCAAAATGCTTGACGGCGTGAAAATCGCGTATTGACGATACGGCTATTCCATAAGCAAAAAATTCCAATCTTACAACAAAATTATATCACAACTCTTCGTAGTTTTCAAGTATTTCACACAAATCTTCCGTGATTATCACCGCTTTTTCGCACGCTAAGAGCGGTCTAACCTTATAATGTTCTATCAGCAATAAGCCCACTTTTTCCGCTTGGCAATGACGATATAACAATTCCAATTTTTCATCGTTTAGCACGTTCTTTAAATTGACGAAAATAAAAAATTCGCATTTTTTTAATTCAATCATCGCATTGATGTAGCAAATAATTTTTTCCTCTAAACTCTCGTAAACTTTTTCAAACTTAATCCCCACAGCCTTAAACACTTCCAACGGCTGGGGCTCGTCATAAGTTAATGCAAACGGCACCGAATAAAAAAGCTTTTCTAAAAATTCCACCGTTTTTCCGTTCATCGCGTAAAACGCAGGCAGATATTCCCCTTCAAGCGCATTACGTTCCAATTGTTTATATAAGAGATTAAGCACCTTTTTATCGTTTAAATCAAAATGGAATAAATCGCATACCATCATTCCGTATTTTTCCGCTGATACGATCTCGCCGCAGCGCGAAAAAACAAACGCGCCCGCTCCGCCTTCAAATTGTCCGTTCAAATCGTTTACAGCTTTGTAAAATTCCGTCGGCGATTCTAAAATCAGCAGTTGAACGTATTCGTTGGATATGTATAGAGGCGTTTCAATGTTCACGTGCGCGATTTTAATTTTTTCCGTCATAACTCCACCAATCTGTCCGTCGTATCGATCACAAGCTGCTGTTCTTCTCCAACCAAATATTCTATTTTTGAAAATTGTTTTTCCGTGATCTCCAACAGCTCTACCAGTCCGTCCGAAGGAAGATTATCGTAGATCCGCTGCCGAACCGCCGCGCTCGTTACGTTATTGATTACGAGCTTCGTATACACCGATTTTTGCATCATAATAAATCCGTTTTTTAACAGAAATTTATGAAAACGTGTATACTCCCGTCTATCCTTATCCGTCTGCATCGGCAGATCAAAAAACACCATCAATCTCATAAATTTATAATTCATTCTCGATAATAATTTCTTCAGGAAACATGATCGCAGATTCATCGCCCACGTCCAAAGCATGAAAAACGCTTTTCGTATATTGCCGAATCGCCAGATCAAGCGTTGTGCGCTTTTCCCCGATCACCGTTTGAAAATTAAGAATATTGACGATTTTTTTCTTAAACTCTTTATCCCCCTCTTCCAATCGAAACGCGAGCCGATCAACGACCACGCGAAACGGTTCCATCAAATCGCAAGCAAGATTAAAGGGATTAAACTCGTTATCGTGCCAAATGCCTAACTGCGTCAAATATCCGCTAGCTACGATCTCCCGATTAAAAGCCGACAATAAAATCGCGTAACCGTAATTTAAACAACCGTTGAAAAAACCGCCGCCTTGACGGGAATTCCCCAAGCCCAAAAGGCAATTAAAATACACTTTGGCGGCATGCCCTTCACGATTGGTACGGTCGTTTATCTCCACCTCGTCGGCATAACCAAACAGCATTTCACAAGCTTCGATAAAACCGTTTTCCCTTAAATGCTTTGCCTGTTCCAAAATTTTTTGACGAACGATTATTCGCCAAACGCGTGCTTTCCGTTCTGCTTCCCAACTAAACTGCTCTTTATACTTTTTCGCCGTGTTATGCGCCCCGTAATAGGGCAATACTTCCGACGAAGGATTACACTTTTCGTCGCAAAAAATCACCTTGATATTGCGTTTGGTCAACTCGTTTAATAAAGAAGCGGTAAAAGAAACTGCCGTACTTTGAACGATCAGCGTATTGATCTCGGCGATATAAATCTTCTTCTCCGTCTCTCCCCGAACGATCAAACTGTTTAAACGAAACTCCAGTTTCGCCCGATTTTTAATGACGACCGTGCGAAAGCCCATAACTATACGTTATCGATCCGCGAGATCAATCCGCAAGGCGATTGATGGATAATTTTAAAATCAACGCCCGTAATATTTTTGTTGATCAATAACTTTCCGCATGTTGCAACGTCGTTTAACAAAGTTAAATCCGCACATTCCGCATTACACTTCATAAAGCGAATGATCTGCAATAAAACTTTCGCCTGTTCAAGTACCGATAAGCTACCGAACTGCTCTTTCTTTCCCGCAATTTTTTGCGCAAACGACGCGCTGCCCGAAACGCCGCGATAAATCGGTTTATTCAAGTTTTCAAGGATCTCATCGTATAAACAAAGATTTTGTACTCGATCCACCGCCAATTTTACTTCACCGTTTCGATTGGTAACCATGGGGAATCCCTCGGCAAGTCTTTCGTTTTCGTCCAATTTGCCCGTTCTATCCCAATCCGCCAATTTTACAAGATTTTTCACGTACAGATCCGTCTTTTCATCCGTGAACCACTGCTGCGCTTTATGTAACAAAATCTGCTTGCCCGTTATCCCGGCAATCCAACCCTTAAAGCCGTTAACGGAAATCAACGATTTCACTTTTAATTTCGCAACGAGTATTTTCGGCTCGATCAATCCGTTTGACGAAAAATATTCCAATAAGCGCTCGACGTTTCCTTTGCATTGATAATCGACTAGCACGGGAACGGCTTCGATCGTTTTGATTAAATTCCCTTTTTTATCTTTGGATGCAACGATTGTAAAATACGCCGTCGATAACGATTTAAATCCGCCGTACTTTTCTGTTTGCGTATACGGTCCAACCCCTTTTCTCGGAACAGAAACGCCGTTATCCCCCTTTCCGTAAACCGTTTCGTCATAAAACCCGCCTTTATTAACGAAAGCATATCGCGTAACGATCATGCTCGGCTTCGCGAGTATCCTTTTAACAATACAAATACTTTCCACTTTTTTCCAAGCGCCCTCGACGTCGCGGAAAAAGAGCGTTTTTAAGCTATATTCGCGCCAAGCGTCATCCTTACGATAAAAATAATCGCCCGCACAGGTAAATTTCGTATCGTAAACGTTTCCAACGACGATATTCAAATATGCGTCGCGCGCATGATGCAAATCGTTCGTTTCGCGGCATTTGACTAAATTGAACCTCTGCCTGAAATCGCTAACGTTCGCCGCTTTACTGTATACGATACGCGTTCCCTGCGCTCCGTATTTCCGTTTTAAAAGCTCCGCAACCGCTTTCACTGTTTGATTGGTAACAACCAATTGACGGCTGATAAAACTACGGAAATCTTCTTCCGTCAACGGAGCCGTTCTCGTCAACAACGCGTACTTCTTCTCTCCCATCAATCCTTTCGCTTTTAATATCTTCCAAAAGCTCTGCTGGTCGGTAAATCCGCTCGGCAAAGGATAGGTATCCGATTTCTCCGCATTCTTTGCGCGCAAAACCAAAACTTTATTTTCCAAACCGTCGTCTTTTGTGATCGAACGAGGCATAATATGATCCACGTCGTACAAATCGGTAGACAGTTCCTCTAAATCGATACTTTTGCCCGTATACGCGCACCTGCCCAGCTGTTTAAAATAAAGATATAACCGTTCTTGACGGAGTTCGGAATCCGTTTTTGAGTTAAGTTGCTCTAATAGCGCGGAAATATCTTTACAATCTTTGCAGTTTTCATACAGCGCAAGCAATTGATTTTTTCGCGATTGCGTACGCTGCTTCTCCGCTTCGTGTTCCCTCGTTACTTCCAAGAATATCTTATCGGGCGCTTTCCCCACAGCCCGAACGTATTCTTCCGTCATTTGCAACGCTTGCCATATCCCGCGGCGTACCATCGGCGATACGTATAATTCTTCCAAATCTTCGTAACCGATTTCATCTTTGCTCCCCGAATTTTCCTCTTCGATCGCCTGCAAGAACGTATACCGTTTATCGTTGAGGATCTCGTTAAAATTCGCGTTCGTGCGGTAAAGCAAACCCAGAATTGTATAATTTTCTCCCGTTGTCGGCTCAACGCCGCCCGAAAGCTCGCACAACAATTCACGAGACAGCCGCCCGAAATCTTTAAACGAAGTAAGTCCCTTTAATTCTTTGATTTTTTCCTTAACGATCGGCTCGTTACCGTATTTTTCCAAGATCTGACTCTCTACAACGGCTTTATCCGTATTCAGCGTATGCCAAAGAATAATCTCCTCGCATACTTCAAGATGCGAATCCACAAAATCCCCCAACTTGCTTTTCAGCGTAATATACGAATTCATATTCGCCTGCAATTCGCCGTCGAACCCTGAAAACGAAAGCTCTTTTGCTTCGCCTTGCGAAACGTAGCCGTTCGCAACAAGATAATCGCGCATTGCTTTTTTCGTTACCTTTTTTCTCGTCAAAAATAAATCGTGGAAAAGCTTTTGCTTTAATTCTACGCTGATCGGCTGTTCGTTGATCTTAATCTTATTCAGTTGATTCAGCACGTCGAAAGCTTGATAAACGATCGAACATTTCGGCAAAACGTCTTTGCCGTACAAATACGAGCATTTATTCGTCATCCTCCGAATAAATTTCTCGTTGCTCGCCGCTTTATTCACCATTTCGTCGAAGTTCCAAGGTGTGATCCGACCTTTTTTACGCACGACCCAACTGTTGCCGACTTCCTCGTGATAATTATTCAGCGGCCCCACGTAGTAGGGAATTTTAAATAAGAATATCTTTTTGATCTTTTCCGCAGGCGTAAAGCCGTCCTCGTCTTTACGCGCAAATTCGGGATAATCCTTGCAAAGATTTTCCAAAATCGCGTCTAATTCCGCCCCGTTGACTTGGTGCGGGAACAACCCGTTATCCGCGTGCAAAATTTTCGGCAAAAACGTGCCGTTTTCCATCTCTGCAAAAATCAGCCCAGGCAAAGTTCCCGTTTCGGCTCCCACCTCAACGCTTTCCATCAATATCTTTTTAACAAATTTATAGAATTCCTCGATTTTACACTTTTTGACGGGTACTTTTTTTGCTTTTATTTTCGTATATCCCACGTATGCCGCATAATTCGCCGCTTCCTTGGTGCTACGGAATAAACGGTAATAGGCTTTTTGCGGCAGAGTACCCTTTACAAAGCTTTTTAAAAGCTCCAAATCGGCTTTGTGTTTTTCGTAGATCGCGACCATCGCCTGAGAAATACAATTGTTTCCGTCCAACATCTTTTCGAAAACGAAGAAATTATAAATGGCGCGCGCCGCTTCCAATAGCGCGAAATTCTCCCCAAACAATGTCCGTTTTCATTCAAAATCGTCGTCGGAAATCTTTTTAAAGGAAAGCTTTTCGCCCTTATATTCTTCTTCGTACTCCGCGCCGAACAAGGCGCTTGCTTTCACAGTCGCCCCCAATAAGAGAGCGACAAATTCCTTCATTTCCGTACAAGTAACGCCTAAGAGCGCCGCACCCTCTTTCTTTTTATCGTTAAGCCCTTTTCGCTCTAACGCCAACGTGCGGAAATCTTCCGCTTTTTCAAGCGGTAAAATCAACGCTTTTTCGGGGAACAGCTCTTCCGATATTTCGTTAAATCGTTCGAACAGTTTTTTTACGTCGCGAACGTCGCTCATATCCTCCCCCTCGAACAAAAAATGTCCGCGGTATTTTACGATATGATGCAGCGCGAGATAGTAAAGACGAATATCCGTTCTTCCTTCCGTTTTTCCTTCTGCGAGCGCTTTTCTCAAATGAAAGATCGTTGGATAGCGCAAATAAAAATCCCGATCCGTAAACTCCTCGTCCGCAAACAAAGAAAAACGCGTTTTCAATTGCTCGTTTTTGTCTTCTTCATAAAAACCGCTATTATTTAAGCGAAGAAAAAACAGCTCGTCCGTCATGAAAGGGGCAAAAACCTCTTGCAAAAACTCAATGCGCTGCTTGCGGCGTTGCAACCGTCTGCGCGCCGTACGCTTCGTCCTTCGTTCAGACGCGTCTTTCGCCTCGTCAAATAAGCGAACCGCCCAAAGATCTTTCCCTTTTGCACGCAATAAGTTATACTGTTCGTCCGTGCACGCCATTCCTACCGAGTCTGTACCGATATCCATACCTAAATAAAATTTTTTCATTTTTTTGCTCCAAATCTATTGACAAGTTATTTTTTTTGCGTTATAATCAATTTACAGAATAATAAGACGAGTTCAAATAAAAATTTATTCTAACCACTTGTTCGCATTGGCGGCGCGCTCTCCTTTAAGGGGAGCTTTTTTCTTTATAATTTTCGCTCAATTCTGCAATATACCGTTGTATTTCTGTCACGACGTCCATCGGCGAAGTGATTTTTAATTTTGAACCAAACGAACAGCACCAAGCTATAAACGTTGGACTTATTTGCACGTCAGCCGAAAAAACCACTTCCTTTTCGCTTAATTCATACATTTTGATCCGCTTCCCGAATTTATCATAGATAAAGTCGATCAAATCTCTGTCCGCATGAAACTCCACGCGCTTCACTTCCCCGCCAAACATCGAAAACAGTTGCCTTTTCCGTTCCGACAACTCGTTTTTCTTGCTTTCTGCTGTTGAGGTTATTTCCTCTTCAAGCATTTTTACTCCGTCCATTCGGTCGACCCGATAATGCGAGATCCCGCCGAAAAAGTCGTCGTAACAAAAAAGATAATAATATCCTCCGTCGAAAACCGTTCCCAAAGGATTTACCTTGTATCCGCGCTTCTTTTCGGGATTCCTTTTACTCATTCTGAAAACGCGTTGATACGAAGCGTCATAATCGAAATAATTAAAATAAATTTTTTTCTTATTTAAAATTGCTTGCGAAATTTCATTGACCGCATATAAAATGTTTTCATTAGAGCTTTTCGCTACGGTAAACTCAACGATATTTTGCTTTAATACCTTTGCCCGTTCGCTCCCTGCAAGATCGGCGAGCTTGTCCACAAGTTCTTCCGTCTTTTTTTGCGTAATAAAACTCGCCGCTTGAACGGCGTCGAGCAAGATCAATACCTCCGGCACCGAAATCGATCGTTCCGTTATGTAATACTCGTTTCTTTTTCCCCTATTACAAAAAATTTCATACCCGTATTTTCGCAACGTTTTAATATCTTCATATAACGTTGTTCGCACGCACGAAATCCCATTTTCCGCCAACTTTAAAAGTAACGTTTCAGTATCCAAGGGATGATCTTCATCCGTTTCACGCATAAGAATTTCCCAAATCTTCAACAATCGAATGCGTTTACTGTTCTCGCCCATCTTTCGTACCTTTTCAATAAAATTATTTGACTTATATTATAACGTATATTTTCTTGATTGTAAACCCTCAATTGTCGTGATTTCACGACTTTTTGTTTATTATGCTTTTCGATCTCCCGCAAAGCGCGGCGCAAGTACGCACTTTCCTCACATATAAAACGACATAAAAACTATTCGGCGCATACCTGCCCCTACTTTTTTTACTGTTGCGGTACAACCGCGTAAAAACACAGCTCTTCATCGCCGATATTGATCAGCGAGTGTTCGCTCCCTTGCGGGCAGTAATGGCAATCGCCGGCGAAAAGAAATTCTTCCGCGCCGTCGCAAATCGCCTTTCCTTTCCCCGAAAGAATGAAGATTATTTCCGATGAAGGAACGTGCCTATGCAACCCAATGGTGGCGCCGGGTACGAGTTTACCGCGCAAAATCTTATTCTTTTCGTCCACGTACATATTCGCAATAAGCGCGCCTTCCCCTCCGTAAAACGCCTTTAATTCCGTTGCTTTTATTTCGTTAAATTTAATGATCATAACAACCTCGATCTTGCATCAGCGATACGAATATTTGATTAAGTTCTTCCCAACCGTGAGTATGTCTATCAGGAAAATTTTTAATGATCTCATCGATCGCCGTCAAGTTTTCATCTATGTAATCGTTTATTCGATCAACCCGTTTTCCTTCCCCCATTTCGGGCGCGTTCATTTTCAAGTCAAGCAATTTCTCCACATCGGGTCTAACGCCTTCGTCAAGATATTTTTCCATAAGCGTACGGAATAACATCGGCGGCGGAGTTCCCTCTGACAAAATCCATTTGCACGCAAGTAGCGGGCGCAAAACGTAAAAATATTTTTTCAACCGCACCGTTTCGCCTTTCAGATATTCCCTATAATTTCTTTTTGCCGTGCTTAAATAATGATACAATCCCGATTTTTCCACAAAATAGCGGTTGATCACCGACGAAACTTTTTTCCATTCCTCCGTCGTTTTATATACGATCGGCGAAGAGTTCCATTCAAACAGCGTGGAATTTGATTTATAAAGCAACCGCAACGCTTTTTGAATATCCCACCCATTGATATCAAGGGTATCGTCCAATTGCCACTCGATCACGTCGCGCGTTTTATCCAAGCGCAAATAATAATCTTCCGAACGCACGTAAATAAACCGCACGTCATAATCACTGTCGGGCGAAGCAAAGCCCCACGCCCTACTCCCCGATTCAACGCAATGCAAAATTTTAACGTTTTCTCTGCGTTCAATTTCGTTAAGTTTTTCCGTAATCAATTCTTTCATCTTTTTCCTTATTTCAATTTCAATCCGTCCGAGAACGCGTTTCCCACCTTTTCGCCGAGCTTGTAATACCCGTGCGTATCGCAATCGTAGGCGATCGGCTCAAACTTCGTTAAATCGATTTTTCCTTTTTCGTTCAAAATACCGTCGTCCACGCTGACGTTCACCACTTCGCCGATGCAAATTTCCGTTTCTGTATCGTAGCTCACGAGTTTACATTCCAACGCAAGCGGCAACTCTTCGATAACGGGCGCGTTGACAAATTCGCTCTTAACAATATGCCAACCCGTGTTTTTCAGTTTATCGGGAACGTTGTTCGCGGAAACCACGCCCACGTAATCGGCGGGAACGACGTTTTTGCTATCTGCAATCGCCACGGTAAACGCCTTGGTTTTCAAAAGGTTTGTCACCGTTTTATGCTCGGCGCTTAAACAAATAGAAACCTGCGCCGTATCGCAAACCGTTCCCCACGCCGCGTTCATGGCGTTGGGCACTCCGTTCTCGTCATACGTGCCGACGATCAGCACGGGCAACGGGTAAATATACGCTTTTGCTTTCAAATTTTTTCTCATAATTTTCTACTCCTTTCAAATAAGATTTTTTATCAATTCACACAATTTTTCCGCGTCGTCCACGAAATCGCAAACGAGCATAGGTTTCGCGCCGTCGTAAGGCAACGCGTATTCCGCAGTCGGCAATAATTCTTTGGCTTTTTCCGTAGGCTTGATCAGCAATCTGTCGTCGTAGATCCCCCCGAACAAAACGCCGCCCGAATACAGCAAATATTCTCCCATCATCTTTTTATAGGAAACGCCGCTGTTTTTCAACTGCCCCAATACAAATTCCAAATATTCTTTCGTGCTTGCCATAGTCAAGCTCCTTCTCTCTTTTTTCGCCGATTTTCATAGGCGTTTTACTTTTCAACGCATACATGGTATGCCCGCTAAAAAAATCAAGTTAGCCGTTAGTCGTTTCGACTGTTAATATTCCGTATCTCCGATTTCACTTCGGAAATGCAATCAAGAATTTGATACAACACGGGCATCACCGAAGCGGAAGCGCCGTTTTCCTGTTCGTTTTCTTGCGCTACCTCGTCGGGATCGGGATAATCGAACGACTTGATCGTTCTCGTCAATCTTTCTTTGATTTTTTCCACGTTATCCAAATCGGTCAGATTATATTCAAACGTTCTGATCGTGTTCACGTCAAAAGGAACCGCTTCCCCGATCCGTTTCAAATGGATCATCGGCTTATTTGTGCGCGCTCGGTACCCCATTTCGTAAAACACATTGGGATTATGCTCGGAAATATCCGCAATCACTAAATCGGAGCTTTCCAAATACGCAATGATCGTCTGCGTGATCGAATTGGCGTCGTCCAACTGATCCACGCGAATGGGCAAAAAACCGCACGATTCACAAACAGGCTTGATGATATGCTTAAACAGCTTGTCCGCATTCGCCCGCGTCGCGCTACCCTCCGCGCCGATCGGGGAAATGACGAAACACTTTTTGATTGCCGCTTCCCCATTATTCATTTTATATAAGGCTTTTCCGATACGCCGTATCGTACCGTTTTCAAACAGCGCTTGGATCGTCCCCGTAAACTGTCCGTTCGTAAATTGCCCGATCTCGCTTTGCCGCAAAAATTCTTTCATCTCTTTTCGGCTGTGCTTTTTTCCATCGGACAAAAGCTCGATGATTTTTTCTCTAATTTTACCGCTCATTGTCATAATTTTTTCCTCCCTGTTTATTTTATCCTACCATATTTTTCCGCCCTCGTCAAGAGATTTTCAACAAATTTTTTTAACTTGTTGCAAAAAAGTTGCAATTTGCAAGCAACGAAATAAATTCGCAAATAGAAAATAAGCAAAGAAAAAAGCAGTCAGACTTATTCCAACTGCTCTATTTACAAAAAATGGAAGTTACATGCCGACCGTTAACCGTTTCGATCACTATATGACAATAGCTAATTCATCATATAGCCGTCAGTTCGTGTTGCACTTTCATGACACATTCCCTATTTTACGCTACAAGGCTCAGATTTCATAAGCGCCCACACTTCCAAACAGCGCTCACTGTGTAAAACTTTAAGGGTAAGCCTATAACAATTCCCGATATGAACAGGTCGCGATCCTGCACCGATATTAGCGTCTCGGCTATCTCTTTTAAGAAATTGTTTTATTGGAAAAGTGGAAATTTTAACAAGTTCTACTTTCCCGTATGGCGCAGGCGGAGGGATTCGAACCCCCGTGGGCTTTCACCCAAACGGTTTTCAAGACCGCCTCGTTATGACCGCTTCGATACGCCTGCATTGCCTTTCTATTATAATCGTTTGATAAAAATTTGTCAATGATTTTTTATCGCCTTTCCGCAATTCTCAAAAGATCGATCAGCTCCTCAATCTTTCCAATCTCGTGCGTGGGCACAAACTCCGTCGTATTCTTCACTCCCTTACCGTTCAACCAACAGCTATCTATCCCTGCCGCTTTTGCGCCCGCAATATCCGAAAACAGCGAATCCCCAATCATCAAACAATCCTCTTTTTGCACCTGCATTTCACACAAAATATATGCAAAGAAGGCGGGCAGGGGCTTGATGAAGCCCATTTCCTCGGAAATAAACAGCCGTTCGAACAGCCCGCGAAGCGGCGCCGTTCTGCCCCTTTGGATATCGCAAACGCCATTCGTCGCAATACAAATCCGATACGCTTTCCCCAACGCTTTCAGCGTACGAAAGACCTCTTCAGACGGTTTCGACGGCTCGCAAAGCAATTCCAAAAAACGCTCGCCCGCCTTTTTAGGATTAGCGCTGCAAGGATATTTTTCAAACACCCGCGAAAACAATTCTTCCGTATGCGCGCGGTATAAACGGTGATATTCCCGCTGGATACGCTCGCTATGCACGTCGTAAAGCCCCGCCGCCGTCCAAGTTTTTTCGCTGATACGGTTACATTCTTTCAGCGTTTCGTCCGTAGGCTCGATCCCAAGCTCCGTTAAAAGCGTGCGAAGCGCAACGCGTTCGTCCTCGGTATAATCGATCAAAGTATGATCGGCGTCAAAAATCAAAACTTTATATTTTTTCACGCTCACCAATCCTGCCTTTTGAGCGATTTGTCTTTCACGTCGTCGTAATATTCGAAATACTTCGCTTTAAATTCCTCGATCGTCAGCGGTCTGCCCTCGTTTTCCTCTTGCATCGCGTCGATCATCTCTTGCAGCTGCTCGGGCGTAAAATCGCCAAGCTCCGTTTCCTCGCCGTACGTTTGCAAAAATTTCAATAATTCCAGCTTCGACATAACGCCCTCCCTTTTCTTTCGTTCCTACCCTGCCCCCGTCAAATCTCTACTTTGATATGCTCTCCGCAACGCGGCACGGTGATATATTCAAATCCAATCGCCTTTAAAATATCCGCAATCTCGTCGCGATGCTCGCAAATCCTCGAAATGAAATGCGCGTCGGAAGCAAAGGATATTTTTCTGCCCCCAAGCTCAAAATACCGTTCTAAAATATCCGTATCGGGCAGCATCAGACTCACGCCCTGCTTGTTCGAACTGTTGACTTCCAAGATCTTATCGCGCGCGATCACTTCTTTTAAGATCGCGTCGATCGCGTCCGCGTAATCGACCCAGCGCGCTCGGCGGTCTTCGTAAGGCGCGTAACGCGTGCAGTAGGAAACGTGCCCCAAGATATCCCAAGGGTATTCCACCTGCGTGCTGCGCAGCACCAAATCGAAATATTCCCCGTACACTTCCTCTTTGTCGCGATAGCTTCCGTCGGGCTTTTTAAAAGGTTTCCCGCGGCAATAATCGCCGTTGATCAGGTTATGCAAGCTGTTCACCACGAAATCGGGGCGATAGGTATCGTAATGCTTTTGATACATTCCGTGCGCTTCCGCGGTATCCGTGTAGCCGTATTCGCCGCCCACGAGCACGCACATTTTTCCCGCGTATTGCGTTTGCATTTGCCGCGCCTTTGAAAAATACGCTGCCGAATCGGTATGCCGATAGGGGTGATCGAATACCTGTATATTGTTTACGAGCACGTCGAAATCAAAATGCTCTGAAATCCCGTAATATTTCACGCCCATCGCGTGCGCGCAAGACAGCATATCTTCGATGCTATCCCTGCCGTCGGGAGAAAAGGTGGTATAGGTGTGTACGTCAGTTAAAATCCGTTTCATAATGCAATAATTATAACACACTCCTCGTATCTTCGCAAGCGCTCGACGGCAAAAAAACCGTTTCCGCATTGGAATTTTTTCCTTTTATGGTACGAATTAGGAAAAAAAACGCAATTTTTTCCACCATTCCCCTGTATAGGAAAATCCCCACTATTGATTTTTCAAAAGCCTTCCCCTACAATGTACCTTGTGGCAAAACTGCCAAAGAGAAAAAATGAAAAGAGGAAATACTGATGAAAAAACAATTAAGAACAGCTTTAGCCGCTTTACTTGCGGCGTTTACCCTACTCCCCCTAACCGCATGCGGCGCGCCGAATACGACCCCGCCGACGGAAGGAAGCGACGAAGAGATCGTTTCTCCTCTGCCTGACGGTTCTACGGAAAACACCCCCGACGAACCGACGGTGGAACAGCCCGAGGAAACGCCTGAACAAGCGCCTGCCCCCGTCGAACCCGTTGTTGACAGCTATTTCCGCTGCACGAGCGAGAACGTGAATTTGCGTTCTGGCGCAGGCACGGGATATGCAATTTTAGGACAAGCGGAAAAGAATACTACTTATGCCATTATCGGCAAACAAGGCAACTGGTACAAAACGTATTACCGCGGCAAAGTGGCGTACTTCTACGCAGAATATGCCGCCGTATTCAGCTTGGAAAGTTCGAAAAATAAACAAGTGGAACAAGTGATCGACGAAGCTTACAAGCATATCGGCGTACCGTACGTATACGGCGCGGTGCGTTTGCACGACGGAACGGGAAGATTCCTCGGCGGCTTCACGGCGCAAAAATTCGATTGCTCCTCGCTCGTTCAATACGTCTTTTACCAAGCGGCAGGCAAGATCTTGCAAACCACTACGCGCACCCAAGTGAAGCAAGGCAAATACGTTGCGCCGTCCGATCTGCAACGGGGCGATTGCATCTTCTTCACAAACGAATCGCGCGAGCATCTGACGGGCGTAGAACGCGTGGGACACGTAGCCATCTATTTGGGAAACAACTATATCTTGCACACGGCGAGCGACTTTGCCCGCATTGAAAAAATCAGCACGCAACGCTGGAATTATTATATCGAAGCAAGGCGCTTCGTATAATCAATCCCGTTCGGGAACGGCGCAGGCGGTGAGGGCATACACCGCCTTTGCGCCCGCATTGTATAATATTCTCGAAAGCTCGGAAAGGGTCGCGCCCGTGGTGAGAATATCGTCCACCAAAAGCAAGGTCTTTCCCTTGCAAAACTTCCGATCTTCGATATGAAACGCGCCGATAATCTTTTCTCGGCGCTCCTTTGCCGTGAGGTGTTTTTGTTGGGTATCCTTTTTCACTTTCGTAATCAGATCGGATTTGAGCGGATACCCCGTCGCGCGGGAAATCACTTTTGCAAGCTCTTCCGCTTGATTGTAGCCCCGCTCACGCTTCTTTTGCTTGGCGAGCGGTACGGGCACGAGCACGGGCGGCTCTTCGAATACGGTCAGCCGCGAAACGACCGCCGACATCTGCTCGCCCAAATAAAACGCCAACGCCCGCGTACCGTTCTTAAAACGGTTGATAAGAGCCGCGCTCTCTCCAAAATACACGAGGGGCGAACACCCCTTTAAAAACGTCGGCGGTTCGCTTTTGCAAAGATTGCACACGCCTTCCGTCTTGGTCGCTCTGCCGCATTTTTCACAAACGAATGCTTGATTTTTCGTCAAGCTTTGCTCGCACTCGTCGCAAAGGCGCGGATCGGGATAGGAAAACAGCTCTTTGCCGCAAAGATCGCAGGTATGACTGTTTTCTACGTTTGCAATAAAGAGTTTATCCAAGAATTTTTCAATCAACCGCAACCCTGCACCCCCTTTTTGAGAAAATCAGCCGCCGAAAACGCTTGTTTTCGGCGGCAACCGTTATTCTTCCCTTTTCGCTTCCGCGCTCTTTTTGCGTTGCACCCGAACGAGCCAATAGGAAACAGCGATCCCGACGAGCAACAGAACGATCCCAAGGATCAGATCCAAAACCACTACGCCGTTTTCCGACCAAAGCGCGTAAACTTCCATAATATCGCCGCCTAAAAACATCGTCAGCACCGAGCCGAGCGAAAGCCCCACGATGAGGGAATACGCCGATCCTCGCGCCTTTTCAAACGCGATATTCAAGACTTTCGGAAAGGTGAAAAAGCCGATCAAAAACCCGACGACAAGCGATCCGCAAACAATGAGCAGCGAAAAATCGGTAAAAATATTTTCCACGCCGTTCATCAGCGTTTTATACCAGCCGATCGCCATTAAAATAGCGCTTGCGCTAAGCCCGGGCACGACTTGCGTAATCGCAAGCAGGTAGCCCACCAAAATCGGCAACGCGATCTGCAAGGGAACCGCCGCGGAAAGAATATCCCCGTTTGCGCCCGCACCCGTCAGCGTTACGACGGAAGAATACGCGCCCAGCCCGACGGGAATACACGCCCCGATTACGAGCAATGCAATACGCTTCGCCGTCATTTTTACGCCCGAAAGCTCGTCTTTTACGGCGGGAAACGCGCCGATCATCAATCCTGCAAACAAGAAGATCACGGCAAAGGGCAATAGCTCCAAAAGCTTTCGCACGGCAATAAAGCCGAGAAGCACGCCCACCGCCGCGCCGATCCCGATGGGCAACAAAAAAACGAAACATTGCTTGAATTTCTTGAAAAAATTTCCGATCGCATATAAAAATTGATCGTACAGCTTGAAAATAATGGCAACCGTAGAACCACTGATTCCGGGGACGATGATAGCAAGTCCGATAAAAAAGCCCAAGAGCGCGCTCTTGCACCAAGTTTTTTTATTATAGCGAACGAGCGCTATTTGCAAATTTTCTTCACCCATTTTCAGCCTCCGACTTGCGTTTTTTGCGCCTGTGCAGCGCAACGCAAAGCATAATCATCCCGAATACGGCAAGCGTTGCGAGCGAACCCAATAACACGCCCGCGCCATCGAGCAAAATATCTCCAAGCTCCGCCGCGCGGCCGTCCGTAAGCGTTTGCGTCCATTCGTCGAGAAGCGCGACGAACACCGAACCCACGGGCGCGATAAAGCTATACCGTTTTTTGCGCGTAAAGGAAAGGTAGGTCGCAAACGAAAACGCGCCCAAAGCGGTATATTCGATACAATGCGCCATACTGCGAATAAACGAATGGAGCAAATCGAAATCCTCCCCCGTTGCCGTCGCAATGGGAGAATCGGGATCGATCGCGCCCACGATCTCTTGCACCGTTACGGTTACTTTCGTGCTATCCGAGGAAGATTGCTCCGCGCCCTTCGTCGAATTGGAAAAGATGAAGCACACGGTAAGCACGGTCAAGGCAAGAAAGATCGCGCGCATTATATGTATCCATACGCTCGTTTTCTCTTTCATATTCCTATTATACGCCAAAAAGCGAAAAAGGTCAATACGGACGAGCGATTTTTAACAAAACTTTTTCTTGCAAATTACGCAAATCTCGACGGGATATGATAAAATATACGCTTTTCTTTATGATAAAATACAAACGAAAGAAAAAATTTTGCGAGGGAAACAATGCAATATTTCAAAAAAAACTGTATTTTACGCCAACTCAAACAAGGCTTTTCCTGCGACGGAAAGCCGCTTTCGGGCATTGTTAAAGCCGAACAGTACGGAAAAAATATCGCCGTGGAGGTGGGCGTGATCAACCTCGCTCCCCTTTCTACGGGGGAATACTACTGTGTGATCGCCGATCAAAAAAAGCGTTTCCAAGTGCTTCCGCTCAAAGAAAAAACGAGCTTTTCTTTTTTGAGCGACATGGAAATTTCGCAAGGATTTTTGGCGGGAATTTGTTTCGTAAAAGAGGATCTACCCTTAGCGATCGCCTACGGAACGAACGGAACTATCAATTTGGAATTGAATGCGATCTTAAAAACGGCGTTCTTCTCGCCGCCAAAAGCGGAAGAAACGCCGCCCGCGCAAGAGGAGATCGGCGCGGAGGAAAGCCCCGCCCAAAACGACTACGACGACGAGGCGGTAACGGAAGAAAATTATTTTATCTTGGAGGAAGAACACGATGAATGCGAGCGTACTTCGGAAATTATCGGCAATGCACAGGATCAAGGCGCAGATACGGATGAAACAGCGCAAACGGGGGATACGGCTTCGCAAGATGCAGATGGCGAATGCGTACGCCACGCGTTTACGACTCAATCGGACGGGTACTACCAATCGATAAAGGGCGAAATTGCAGAGCTTTTCGAAAAATACCCGCGCGACGATACCCTTTGCGGCGCGTTCGCCTGTTCGGAATGGGTGCGCACGAAAGGCGAGGAGGGAAATCCGCAGCAGCTCGTCGGGCTAGTTTACGAGGACGGGCGAGTGAAGTATATTTGCTACGCCTTGCCAAAGACGGAAGAAGAGCCGCCGCAAGATTTTGCTAACGCGTGCTTTTTCGTGCCCGTTTCTCCGCTCACGCCCGAAACAGGATTTTTCGTTCTTTACCAAAGCGCCGCCACAGGCGAAAGCATAAAGCCCCAAAACGCATAAAAAAGCGCCGCGATCGCGGCGCTTCTTTTTACATATTGATCAGCCAATACAGCCCTTGCAGGGCAACCAAATGCAACGGATAAAACAAATAGAAAAAATATTTCAGCTTCCATTTTCCGCGCTCACCCGAATAGAGCAATAAAATAAGCACGGCAAACAACGCGTAAAATTGCAACGGCATACCGTGCGCGAGCGTTCGGTCGATCGCCAAAACGAGAATCCCTAGCGCAAAACACCCCATCTTGCATAAATACGCCCCCAAGTTCTCTTTTTCGCGCGATTGCGGAAAAAGCGCGGCGAATACGGGAAGCATACAGCCCCAAAAGCCGTAATCGATCTGCACGAACGCGTTCAAAGCATACGCCGCCCCTACGCCGAGCAAAAACGGCAGACACGCCGCGATCTTTTTGCCTACGCCCACGCCAGCAGCCGCAAGCGTTTTTTGCGCGAATTGCAGAGCGAAAATCAGCAAGATCGAAGCGGAAAAGGTAACGAGTACGCACATATACGTCGAGCCGTCGTAGAAAAAATACACGAGTTGCACGATCGCGGCGAGCAAAAATACGGTGAGAAAATACCTGAGCTTATTTTTGGTATATCTGCACCCCTCTGCGATCATAAAAGCAAAGAGGGGAAACGCGAGCCTGCCCACGGCGCGAAACGCCGGCAACGACGGAAAAAAGATCATTCCGATATGATCGACTAGCATCAACGCCGCGGCGATGATCTTCAATAAATTCGCGCTCAAAAAGCCCCGTTTTCCGTTCATATTTCCATTCCCGTTTCTCTTTCGTACCCATTCATTGTAGCATACGCGCCGCCGCTTGTCAAGCGCAAACGAAAAGCATAAAAAAGCGCCCTCGTCTTTTGATCTGCGAACCAACTGTTTGGGAATAAAGCTGTGTTTTTATACTTTTACCAGAATTTTTTCGCAGCCGTATAAAATATCTTGATACGCTTCGTTAAAATCGCGCGTATACCAAGGATCGGCAACGTCGCCGCCCCTGCCCGCAAAATCCATTAGCTTAAAGCATTTCGCTTCGTTCTTGTTCCCCACGATACGCTTTGCGCGGCGCAAATTGCTCTCGTCCATGCAAAGGATATAATCATACTCTTCGCCGTGCGCTTGCGTGAGCTGTTCGGCGCGCTTCCCCTCGCAGGATATCCCCAAGCGGGCAAGCAGCGCTTTGACGGGCGGATACACGGGATTGCCGATATCTCCCCAAATTTCCTCTGCGGAAACGGCGGTGGAAGCGATTTGAAACTCCCCTTCCCGCCCCGCTTTTTTCACCAAGTCTTTCATTAAAAATTCCGCCATCGGCGAACGGCAAATGTTGCCGTGGCATACGAACATAATCTTAACCATACTCATTCCTTAAACTGGTATTTATAAAGCTCGGCGTACAAGCCTCCGTTCGCAACGAGCTGTTCGTGGCTGCCGCGCTCGGAGATCACCCCGTCCGTTACCACCAAAATTTCGTCAGCGTTCTTCACCGTGGAAAGCCTATGCGCCACGACGATGGTCGTACGGCCTTTCGAAAGCTCCGTCAAAGAGGCTTGCACCTGCATTTCCGTCATATTATCCAGCGCGCTCGTCGCCTCGTCCAAAACAAGGATCGGCGGGTTTTTCAAAAACGCCCGCGCAATCGAAATGCGCTGTTTTTGACCGCCCGAAAGCTTCACGCCGCGCTCGCCCACTTCGGTATCGTAGCCCTCGGGCAAGCTCATCACGAATTCGTGGATATTGGCGCGCTTTGCCGCCTCAATCATTTCTTCTTCCGTCTTATCCGTCGAACCGTACAAAATATTTTCGCGCACGCTCCCCGCAAACAGAAATACGTCCTGCGCCACCATCGCGATCTTATCCCTGAGCGCGCCGCTCGTAACCTCGTTGATATCCACGCCGCCCACGCTGATCACGCCGCTATCGCGCAGATAAAATCGCGGCAACAAATGGCAGATCGTCGTTTTGCCGCCGCCCGACGAGCCGACGAGCGCCACCGTTTTTCCTTCCTTGACCGTGAACGAAACGCCCTTCAATACGTCCCCCTTTGCACCGCTTTGATAACCGAACACGACGTTCTCAAACGCGATATCGCCCGCAGGAAGCTCGGTTTTGCCGTTTTCGGGCTCATATTCGGGCGCAGTATCCATCACCTCGCAAAACCGCTGAAAACCCGTCAAACCGTCTTGAATTTGTTCAAAGAGCGTAACGAGCGTACGAAGCGGCGTTAAAAGCATGGTTACGTACAAAATAAACGCCGTATAATCGGGTAAGGTTATTTCGCCCGCAAAGCAGAGCACGCCGCCGAGCACGAGCGCCAAAAGATACAAAAAATCGTTGAAAAAGGACATTCCCCCTTGGAAAAAGCCCATCGCTTGATAAGAACGGGAACGCGCCGCCTTAAATTCGCCGTTCACCACGCCGAATTTTCTATTTTCTTCCGCCGCCGCGTTATACGCTTTGG
The DNA here is from genome assembly GCA_017462985.1 of Clostridia bacterium. Lineage (GTDB taxonomy): Bacteria > Bacillota > Clostridia > Christensenellales > Borkfalkiaceae > Scatosoma. The sequence continues at coordinate 4,419 of JAFTQB010000015.1, read as the reverse complement.
TTACGCGGATCCCCGAAATCGACGATTCGATCTCGGCGTTCAGTGCGGAAACCTTTTCGCGGGAAGCGGAAAACGCTTCGTTCATTCTCGTTCTTGCGCGAACGGCAAAAAAGATCATCAGCGGAATATAGCAAACGACGGCAAGCGCGAGCCAACCGTTGATCAGCCCAAGCATTACGATCGCGCCGATAATGGAAATACAGGAATTGAACAGATCCTCCGGTCCGTGATGCGCCAGTTCGGAAACCTCGAAAAGATCGTTGATGATACGCGACATCACGCTCCCCGTTTTATTTTCGTCGAAAAAGGAAAACGGCAGCCGTTCGATATGCGCGAACAGATCGCGGCGCATATCCCCTTGGATACGCACGCCCAAAACGTGTCCCCAATACCCTACGATATAGGTGAGCACGCTTTTTAAAATATAGATCGCCGCAAGCGCCGCCCCCCAAACGAGAATAAATTGCAAGCTTGGAGAAACCGATTCCACGTTGCCCATGATCGCCCGCGCGATCATGGGATAAAACATATTGCACATAGAAATGGCGAACGAACAGATCAGATCGAGGAGAAACAGCTTTCTATGCGGTTTATAATAAGCGAAAAACCGCCGTATTTTTTTCATCATATTCACTTCCTTTGAAAAAAGCGCACTTCCGTACGCTTTCGTTTACGATAATAACTTTTCTTGAAACGCCTTTGCCACGCCCCCCGCAATCAACAGCCCGTCGGGAAGCTCTTCCGCGGAAAATCCCCCAAAATAATAGGGAAGCTCAAACGTCAGATCGCCGCGATAACCGATACGCTTCAACGCGGCGAGGATCGCGCCCCAATCGAGCACGCCCGTCATCGGCAACGCGTGCAGATCGTCCACGCCGTCGTTATCGTGCAAATGCAACGCGCCCAAATTGGAAGCGTTCATTCCCAAGATATATTTTTCGGGCGCCGTACCCGTGAGCTTCGCATGCCCCGTATCCAAACACGCCGTAAAGGTATTCGAACGCAGTTTTTGCAAAAACGAGGTCATTTTTTCGCTCGTTTCAAACACCCCGTCAAAGCGATGGAATTTTTGATCGAAACGGTAAATATTCTCTACGCCGATCTTTATGCCCTGCGCCTTTGCGTATTTTTCAAGCGCCTTATAAAACCGAAGATTGAACGGCAAAAAATCCACGGGCTTTATATCGCTAACGGCGTGTACCACTACGATTTTTGCGCCCAAGATCGCCGCAAATTCGAACGAGCGCGCGATCAAACGGAATTTTTCGCTCGTTTCGTCAGGCTTTTCCGTTCCCGAAAACCCGTACGGCGCATGCGCTTGCGCGCAAGCAAGCCCGTTTTCGTCTAGCGTTTGCCGTATCCGCCGCGCGTTCTCCCGCCAATGCTCGCATTCCAAAAGCTTCCGCGCTTTCTTTTCCTTGAAAGGGAAATCCACGCCGTCAAAGCCCGCGGCTTTCACGGCTTTTGCCGCGCCTTGCAAACCGAGCTTTTCAAGCGGTTCGCCAAAATCAATGCAAAGCTTCATAATCTCTCCTTTCAAAGTTTATTTTCCTTCCTATTATACACCTTTCCAAACGCAATGTCAAGCGGCGCGGGAAGATATGCGGAGGGAATTTCTATGCGCGCTCTGCGCCTTACCGTCATTGCGAGGCATTTCATACAAAAAGCCTCTCCGTAACGGAGAGGCGAAAAAAATTATTGATTACAGGTAAAATTCGTGCTGTCCGCCGCGCCCGCTTCTCTGCCAACGGAAGTATTGTCTACCGAACGGCTGCGAAGCTCTTTCACGGGATTTTGCTTGACTTGATAACGGTAATCGTGTCCGCAACGGCGAATGTGCGTATCGATCACGAGGTGCGAAGGCACGATATCCACCGTCGGCGCGATGGTGCGTTGGAAATCAAAGAATTTCGCGTCGTCAGACAAAAGATCCACCTTTTCGTAATCCTCGCAAACGGAAGTGAACTGCACCGTATTCCCCAAGATCTTCCGCACGTATTCGATATTTTCGTGAAGAGAAAGCGGCGCGGGAAAAGTACCGTCGGGAATAACTTCTTCCCATTCCTTGCCCTCGTATTTTTTGAGCAATTCCGCGGCTTTGTGCAAATGCGCGATCTCGTACGCAAGGTTTTCTTCCCAAAACGCCTTGATCCTGCCGTCCGATTCCGTCATATAGCACGACCAGTACAGATAACATTCGGTATATTCGTGCCAAAGCAACATTTCCAACCAAGTCGCATTCGCGTCCTGCAACGCCTCGTAATGGGTAACGTGTTCCTCTTCCACGAGCGCGATCTCTTGATAAAGCTTACGCGAAGCGTCGTTTTTCGCAAACGCCGTAATATTCATATAATAGTTCATCGTTTGCTGTTCCGCCGCCGTGATGATCAAGGTCGCCAACACCGTCTGCTTATCCGCTTTCTTGCCGTTGATCCCGCGGCGAACGTTATCCATCGGGTATCTGTGATGCGCGATTGTAGGCCGCCCCGGCATGATCTCGGTGTATCTGCCCACCAAATGCTCCGCAAGCACGCCCTGCTCCATTTCAAGCTGGTTCGCATAGCGGTACAAATGATCGAAATCCTCCAAAAGCGCAAAATCGAGCGCCGTTTTCACGTAGCAATCGCTTTCGCGGCGGGCAAGCTCAGCAGTCAAGTCTACGGCGAGCTGTTCGTAGCCGATCGTGTGCTCCAAAGCGCTTTCGTTGCACGGCTTTAACAGAGAAATTTTCAGCTGTTGCTGTTTTTCGATCGCTCTGGTGAGCGCGATCTCGCGGCGCAAATCGTTGTTATCGGTGTGCCGTGCGAGCTGATGCGTAAACCAGTTGGCTTCGTATTCCGTACCGTTCATCAAAATGATACGCGTTTTCGTATATGGATCCACTTCCATTTTGTTATACGGGCAGGGATACATTTGCGAAAAGTTTTGCAAAGAAGCATGCAAAGACATCGGTGTTTCGTGAAAAGGATTCATAGTCGTTTTACCTCCAATTGTCGCTGTTTATTTTAGTCGCCCTATTATCTTATGCAATTTTTTATATTTTAGCCAAAAAAATTACGCCCCCGCTTTTCGAGGGCGCAAATTTGCGTATATCTTATTCTTTATTGAAGTTTTGATACATTCTGAGGTCTTCGTCGGAAAGACGGGGCGGATTCGCTGTGATCGCCTTTTCGAACATATCTCTCGTGAGCGGCAACGTCGTGGGCGAATTTCTTTCGCGCATTACGCTGATCGCGTTGTAGCACGCGCTTTCCACGATACCGCAAATATCCGCCGCAGAATAGTTCATGCCGGGCTGACACATTCTGTCGAGCAACCATTCCAACGTGCAATCGTCCGCAAGATACGGCTTGCCGTCGTCCCCCTTGGGGAGCTTGCCCTCGATGATCGATTTTTTCGCTTCCGCGTCGGGAAGCTGTACGTAGATTTGATGCGAGAAACGCTTGAATCGCAAATACGCCGAGTCGATCGCGTCGGGACGGTTGGTCGCCGCGATCATGATACGCTTACTGCCGTTTACGCCGAAACCGTTCATGCGTTGCAACAACTCCGTCGTAACCGCCGACTTATAATCCTGCGTGTTTTGCGAACGCTTCGAGAAGATGGATTCGCATTCGTCCACGAACAAAATCGCGCCGTCCTCGCAGCGTTCGATTTCATCGAACACCGCTTTTACGGCTTGCTCCGATTCACCGACGTACGATTTGAAAATATCCGCGGGGGTGATGATGAACAGGGGCAGCTGCATCGCGTTCGCGATCGCTTCCGCAATCATCGTTTTACCCGTTCCGGGAGGGCCGTACATCAAGATACCCATACCGCCAGCCAAGCGATAACGCTTCATAATATCGTCGCGCGAGGCAATATAGATGAAGTTGTGAATAAGCCGTTTTACTTCGTGCAAGCCCTTTACGTCGTCGAGCGTCGTTTCGGGGATCTTGCTTTCCATTGCCGAACCGTAGCTTGCCGCCGCTTGCGAAAGCTTTTTATAATCTTCCTCGTAACCCTTTTGCGTTTCGGCGTTGTTCACGCGCTTGGAAAGCTGACGGGCGATGTTCGCCGCGCCGATATACGCCAAACGCAGATCGCTCTTTTCCTTATCCGTCAATTCCTTGCGGTCGGTCTTTACGCTCAAAAGCGCGCGGATCTTTTGCTTCGCTTCGGTATACTCCGCTTGCAACTGTTCGATCGTCTTGCCGTCCGCCGCGTTATTGCCGTTGTTGCCGTTATTGTTGTTCGTATTATCCGTACTGCTGATCTTTGCCATAGCTATCTCCTCCCGTTAAATCAAACCGTCCAAACCGCCGGGGCCGCCGCTTTCGCCGCCCGCAGGCGCACTGCCGCCCGTAGGCGCGCCCGTGCCGCCGCTCTCGCCGCCGAACGTGCCCGCGTCGTCGGTAACGATCCCGCGTTCCGCCT
>JAFTQB010000014.1 GCA_017462985.1 Clostridia bacterium | reverse complement strand
CGACATTCACATCATCGACTTGCAGCTCACCGCTAACTTGGTGGAAGAAGCGTACGCATTCGTTTGCGAAAGCGTAAAAGCAGGCAAGTCCGTGCTTTTCGTTGGTACGAAGAAACAGGCGCAGGACGCAATCAAAGAAGAAGCAGAACGTTGCGGTCAGTACTATGTAAATAGCAGATGGCTTGGCGGTTGCTTGACCAACTTCAAGACGATGAGAAGCCGCGTGGAAAGATTGGAAAGATTGGAAGCGATGGAAGCGAACGGCGAGTTTGATCTTTTGCCCAAGAAAGAAGTTATGCTTTTGAAAAAGGAAATGGGCAAATTGCAGGCGAACCTCGGCGGTATCAAGAAGATGAAGGCGATGCCCGGCGTTATGTTCGTGGTGGACCCTCACAACGAAGACATTGCGATCAAAGAAGCGAAAAAGCTCGGTATCAAGATCGTTGCGATCACCGATACCAACTGCGACCCCGACGAGATCGACTACGTGATCCCCGGCAACGACGACGCGATCCGCGCGATCAAGCTCATTTCGTCCGTGATCGCGAACGCGGTTATCGAAGCGAACCAAGGCGAAGAAGCGGTTGCGGCTTTGCAAGAAGCGGCTGAAACGGAAGAAGCTCCCGCAGATATCGAAGAAGTGGTAGCGGCGGAAGCAGAAAACGCGTAAGTTTTCGCTTTTGAAGAAAAAAATATAGAAAATAAGGAGATAAAGACTATGGCTTTTACGGCTAAAGATGTAATGGCGCTCCGTGAAAGAACGGGCGCGGGCGTTATGGACTGCAAAAGAGCATTGACGGACGCCGACGGCAACATGGACAAAGCGGCTGACCTTTTGAGAGAAAGAGGGATCGCTAAGGCTGAAAAGAAAGCTTCGCGTATTGCGGCGGAAGGCATCGTTGTTTGCTATACGGAAGGCAACACGGGCGTGCTTTTGGAACTCAACTGCGAATCCGACTTCGTTGCAAAGAACCCTCAATTTACGGAAATTGCGAACGAGATTGCGAAAGTGATCATCGCTTGCGATCCTGCAAACGTGGAAGCGTTGCTCGGTTGCGCTACTCCCGCGGACGGTACGGTAGAAGAATATTTGAAATCGAAGATCGCCGTGATCGGTGAAAAGATCGCCGTGAGAAGATTTACCAAGTACGTTACGGACGGCTTCCTTGCGGATTATATCCACCTTGGCGGCAAGCTCGGCGTTATGCTTGAAATGAGCGGTGAAGCTACGGATGAAGCGAAAGCTGTTGCGCACGATATCACCCTTCAAATCGCGTTCACGAAACCCGCGTATTTGACGAGAGAAGAAGTGCCCGCTGAAACGCTTGAAAAGGAAAAAGAAGTGTTGAAGCAACAGGCGATCAACGAGGGCAAGCCCGAAGCGATCGCAGAAAAGATGGTGCTTGGCAGAATTAAGAAATTCTACGAAGAAAACTGCTTGATGGAACAAGCGTTCATCAAGGACGACAGCGTGAAAGTGGCCGATCTTTTGAAAGGCGCTAACGCGAGCATCGTGAAGTTCGTATTCTACGTGATGGGCGAAGGCTTGGAAAAGAAGAGCGAAGACCTTTCCGAAGAAGTTGCAAAGCAAGTTGCGGCAATGAAGAACTAAAAAACAAAACGATAAAACGACCTAACCGTTTGGTTGGGCCGTTTTTTTCAGCGGAACGATTTGATACGAGATTGCCGCAGTCGCTATCGCTCCTTCGCAATGACGACAAAGGTTGGTTTTTTTCGCGCTTGTCATTACGAGCGAGTTCACGAGCGTGGCAATCTCATCGAAATATTTCCTTATTAAAAAGCCCTACTTATTCGTAGGGCTTTCGTTATTCCATGGAAAATAATTCGTTGGGGGTGATTTCGTATAATTCACAAAGGAAAAGAATTTGATTATAATTCAGCTCAAAAACTCCGTTTTCAAAGCGACTATACTGCTGTTGCGTCATTCCCAATTTTTCCGCTACTTCACGCTGCGTCAAACGCTTGAATTTTCTTGCTTCTTTTAAATTGTTTCCGATTTTCTTAGCCTTATCCATATGATTAGAATATACCATAAACTGATGTAAGATACTTGACTTACATCACTAAATGATGTATAATGTAATTCACAAAATTGATCGTGAAGGAGATTATTAAATGGATCGGATAGGAGCAATGAAAGAATACTTGCGCCGTGCGGTTATTTGTGAACGCAACCTGTATATTTGGTCAAAGGCGATCGAGTATGCAAATGCAAAAATGGAACAAATTTATCAAGAACATACCGATTTAGAGAGAAAGGAACGGGCAACGAAACAGGAATTAGAAACCGTTATGTCTTTGCCTAAGCAAGAAAAAAATCAAAGCGTACAAATTGAAAAAGAAAAGAAAAAAGAACTTATTACAATTATTTGTTTGATTATTTTTCCTCTTACGACGATTATTGGATTGTTAATGTTGTTCACGCGCTTATGGGTAGATAAGAAGACCTTGCCACAAAACTCCAACGAGTTGGCGAAAAACAGTAAAGGTTATCGTATACCATTATTGCAAGAAAAATTGGAAACGATTTCTACTGCTTTGTTGGAAAATTTAGAAATGGAAGATTATGTTGCGAAAAAACAAGAAGAAATTGCGGCTAATCTTCGTATGGCAAAACAAAATTTACAGCAATTATATGAAATGAATGTTTTGCCTCACAAGTATCGAAATTTTGTTGCAGTGGCTACAATGTACGAGTATTTACAGACAGGCAGGTGTAATACGATCGAGGGAGGACACGGCATTTACGATACATATGAAAACGATTTGCGGTTAAATATGATCATTTGCAATCTCGTTGAAATCAATAAACGTTTGGGAAGAATTGAAGCAAATCAAAGAGTTTTATATAACGCATTGCAGGAAGCAAATAGAGAATTGAGTAGGTTGCAACATTCGTTGGATAATATTGACGGATCGGTGCAAAGAATGGCAGATAATGCTCAAATGGCAGCAGAAGCGGCAAAACGGGTAGAACAGGGTGGCTAAGGGTATAGGTGATATGAAATGGCAAACGAAGTAGAACTTTACAACATAGGTTATTGTTATTATACGGGTACGAATGACTATCCTTTAAATAAAAGGAAAGCGTTTGAATATTTTCGTCAATCCGCTGAATTGGGGCATTCTGACGCGATGAATTATTTGGGGATATATTATAGAAGCGGGGAATTTGTTTCTACTGATAAACGAATGGCGGCAACTTGGTTTTCTAAGGCACTTGATGCAAACGAAAAAAATCCGTTTCCTGCTTATAACTTGGCGTTAATGTATCATAACGGGGAGGGAATACCGCAGGATAAAGAAAAAGCATACCATTTGGCGCTATCAGCGGTAAAAAACGGTCGTGCTGCAAACGATATTTATGCAAATGCTTGTTTTTTAGTTGGGGTAATTTTGATGGAATATTACGATAATACTCCCGAAGCGTTTCCGTATTTTGAAGCGGCGGCAAAGTGCGGTAATCTTCGTGCGGCTTGGCATAACGTAGGGCATTGCTATGAAAACGGCTATGGCGTTCAAAAAAGCTTGCAAAACGCTTATGCGAGCTATCGAAAGGCGGCTGAACTTGGATTTGCGCAATCAATGGACGCTTGCGGGCGAATTTTGATTTTGCACGGAAGCAAAGAAGAAGGAAGAATGTGGATCACAAAAGCGGCTAAATTGGGTTATCAGCCTGCGATTAAACGACTGAAAGCCTTGAATGTTGCCGACGGTAACGGATCGCTTTGGGATTTGTTTTGATAGAAAGACGGGAAGCAGATTTTTTGCTTCCTTTTTTCTTACCGTTTTCCAATTTTTTTCAAAAATTCACGCACTTTTTTCGTAAATAGTATAGCTTTATTTTTCAAAGTATGGTATAATAGTTTAGAGCGTGTAAAAATGCGACGAGGAGGGAATATACAATGCAGCCTAAATACAAAAGAGTACTCTTGAAGCTTTCGGGCGAAGCCTTGGCGGGCGATCAAAGATTCGGTTTAAATCACGAGGTGATCGCGCCCGTCGTTGACCAGATCGTTCAAATTCACAATATGGGCGTTCAAGTTGGGCTTGTGATCGGCGGCGGGAATTTCTGGCGCGGTCGGCAGGGTACGAATATGGACAGAACCACGGCGGACCATATGGGAATGCTTGCAACCGTGATGAATTCGCTTGCGATGATGGACGCTATCGAACAACGCGGCGTGCCCGTGCGTATTCAAACGGCTTTGGATATGATTTCCCTCGCCGAACCGTTCATTTTAAGAAAGGCGCTTCGGCATTTCGAAATGGGCAGGATCGTTATTTTTGCTTGCGGTACGGGCAATCCTTATTGTTCCACCGATACGGCGGCGGCGCTTCGCGCGTGCGAGATTGACGCGGATATGCTGCTGATGGCAAAGAACGTGGACGGCATTTACGATTCCGATCCCAAAACCAACCCCAACGCGAAAAAATACGAATCGCTCAAATACGCCGATATTATCAATCGCGGTTTAAAGGTGATCGATTTTACGGCCGCTACAATGTGTATGGAAAACAACGTGCCCACTTTGGCGTTCGGGCTGAACGAGGAAAATTCTATCGTTCGCGCGGTGTGCGGCGAGGAAGGGCTTGGAACGATCATTTCCGTGTAAGACGGGCAAAAATATAAAAAACGGAGGTCTATTATGATTGAAAACGAAAAAGTAGAAGAAATGATGTTTGAGTTGGAAGAAAAAGCGGAAAAAACCATCAACGCTTTGGAAAACGATTATAGCGCGATCCGCGCGGGCAGAGCTAACCCCAAAATTTTGGACCGTATCGAAGTGGAAGCGTACGGCGGTATGAGCAAGCTGATCGAGCTTGGCAACGTTTCGGCGTTGGACGCGCGCTGTTTGCAGATCAATCTTTGGGATAAATCGCTTTTGAAAGCGGTGGAAAAGGCGATTTTGCAATCGAATATCGGCATTACGCCCACCAACGACGGGCAAGTGATCCGCCTCGTGTTCCCCGTAATGACGGAAGAACGCAGAAAAGAGCTTGTAAAACAGATCAAGAAAATGGGCGAAGAAGCGAAGGTTGCCGTTCGTAACCACCGCCGCGAAGCAATGGATATTTTAAAGAAGATGAAAGCGGCGAAAGAGCTTTCCGAAGATATGATCGCAGATTGCGAATCGGAAGTGGAAAAGTTCATTTCCAAAGTGATGACGCAGCTTGAAAACGTCATTGCGGCAAAAGAAAAAGAATTGATGACCGTTTAAGCCATGGCGGAGCAGAAATCGCACAATTTGCCCGCGCATATCGGCGTCATTATGGACGGCAACGGCCGTTGGGCGAAAGCCCGTTTGATGCCGCGCTCGTTTGGGCATCAACAGGGATTTTCACGAATGATCTCGCTCCTGGAGCACGCGTACGATCGCGGGGTGAAATATATCACCGTCTACGCGCTTTCCACCGAGAACCTGCGCCGACCCAAAGAGGAATTGGAGGGGCTGTTCGATTTGATCCGCAAACGGTTTTTGGATAGTATGCGCCGCGTGCTTGCGCGCGGGGTGCGCTTGAAGATCATCGGGGATCTTTCCTATTTGCCGCCCGACGTGCAGGAGCTTTTGCGCCAAGCGGAAAAGGATACCGAAAAGTACGAGGGAAAGGGTTTGAACGTGGCGCTTGCCTACGGCGCGCGCGCGGAGATCGTTCGCGCGGCGAAAGAGGCTGTAGCGGCGGGCGAGGAGCTTACGGAAGAAAGTATTTCGGCGCATTTGTATACTTGCGGTCAGCCCGAACCCGATCTGATTATTCGCACGGGCAAGGAAAAGCGGCTTTCCAACTTTCTTTTGTATCAAGCGGCATATGCGGAATTGTATTTTTCCGATAAAATGTTCCCCGATTTTTCCGATAAGGATTTAGACGAAGCGTTGGAAGAATTTGCTTCCCGTACGCGCAGATTCGGAAAGACGGACGAACAACTATAAACGATAAGAAAAGTAAAAATAAGCGGGGCAGGGTTGCGATGAAGCCTTGCCTTGATAGGGCTTTTATGAAAAAACGCGTAATTTCGGGCTTGGTGTACGTTGTTGTGCTCCTTGCCTTCTATCTCTTAAAAGTAATGGTACCGTACGGCGATATTATTTTCGACGTGCTTATTTACGGCTTTGCGCTGGTGGGTACGTTGGAAATGATTCGCGCGATGCAAGACAACCTTGCGCGCACGGAAAAGGCGATCGTGTTCGTATTTGCCATTATTTGCGTACCTGCGTGCGCTATTGGGGAATATTGCTTCGGTTACGGCGTGCATTTTACGGCGATCTGCTTCTTTGCGCTCGTCATTTCGTTGCTTTCGTTGCTCGTATTCAAGCACGAGGAATCTACGCTTGAAAATATCGGCGCGTCCCTCGTTTGCGCGGTGTATCCTGCGCTTCTCATTTGCCTTTTGGTGCTTGCCAACCATTTCGGCGATACGCCGCTTTGGGGGGATAAATTTATTAGCTCGTCCGAGGACTTGCAGCAAATGCAATTCAATTCCAACCTCGCGATCATGTTTATTTTCACCATTTCTCCCGTGTCGGATATGGTTGCGTTCTTCTTCGGAATGGGCTTGAAAAAGAAATTCCCCAAAAAGCTTGCGCCGACGATCAGCCCGAATAAAACGGTGATCGGCTTTATCGGCGGACTCGTGGGCGGTGCGATCGGCGCGGTGCTGATCTACTTCGTCTACCATGCGATTTTCGTCAATAACGCAATTTTCGGCAACTTCGTGCATATGTATATTTGGCTACCCATCTATATCGTTATCGGGGTTTTGGCGAGCCTTGCCACCGCTTTTGGAGATCTTGTGGAAAGCGCGATCAAGCGGCATAGGGGCTTGAAAGATATGGGAGATATCATGCCCGGTCACGGCGGTATTCTCGATCGGATCGACGGAACGCTGTTTGCGACGGTAATCGTTTACGCGGCGTTTGCGCTCGTGCAAATGGTAGCGATTTGATTTTTACGAAAGAAAAATACCTGCCGAATTGCGGTGGGTATTTTTTATCAAGGACGGTTTTATGAAAACGATAGCGTTGATAGGCTCGACGGGTTCGATCGGACGGCAAGTGCTTTCCGTCGTGCGCCGTCATAGCGACAAATTTAAGATCGTCGCGCTCGTGGCGAACGGCAGCGAGGAACTGTTTTTAAAGCAAGTGGAAGAATTTCAACCTGCGTTTGCCGCGCTCGTAAACGAGGAGGCGGGCAAGCGCGTTGCGGGAAATATTCCCCAAGGCGTACGGTTTTCTTACGGTAAGCAAGCGGCGCTTGCCGCGATTGCTTACGGCGACGTTGCGTTTATCGCGGCGGCAGGCTTTGCTGGGCTGGAATATTCCCTGCAAGCCATAGAGGATAAAAAGCCGATCGCGCTTGCGAATAAGGAAACGCTCGTTTGCGGCGGCGAGCTAGTGATGAACAAGATCAAGGGGGCAGGTATCGATCTAATGCCCGTGGATAGCGAGCATTCCGCGCTTTGGCAGGCGCTTTCCTTCCGTCCGCAAACGCCTTTTCGGCGGCTGATCATCACGGCGAGCGGAGGCCCGTTTTACGGCGCGGACGAAAAGACGCTGAAAAGCGTTACGCCCGCCGTTGCGCTCAAACACCCCACTTGGCAGATGGGCGCGAAGATCACGATCGACAGCGCGACCTTGCTCAATAAGGGCTTAGAGGTGATCGAGGCGAAGTGGCTGTACGATTGTCCGCTTGAAAAAATACACACGGTGGTGCATCCCGAAAGCATTATCCATTCGATGGTGGAATTTGAAGATTGCGGCGTGATGGCGCAGATGAGCTATCCGACGATGGAATTGCCCATTCAGCTTGCGCTCACCTATCCTCAACGTTTGGATTGCGCGTTAAAGCCGCTCGATTTCGAAGCGCTTGCCGCGTTACATTTTAAGCCGTTGAAACGGGAAGCGTTTCCGTGCTACGATTTGGCGCTTTCGGCGGCGGAAGCGGGGGATAACTATCCCTGTGCGCTCAACGGGAGCGGCGAAGTGGCGGTGCACGCGTTCTTGCGCGAGGAAATTCCTTTCCTTGCCATTCCCAAATCGATCGAATACGCGCTTGAAAAAACGCAGCGGGAATGGGTGGCGGATTATTCCGCGCTCGTGCAAACGGACGGCGCGGCGCGGGCGTATGCGCATGAATATATTGCGAAAAATTACGGAAAATAAAGGTTAAGTGAGGGAACGCTTTTGATGAATTTATTGGCGACGGCGGCTGAGGTGTGGGAAACGATCGGCGGGATTGCGCTTGCGATCGTGATCCTGCTCGCAATGGTTACCATTCACGAATTCGGGCATTATCTTGCGGGGAAAATTCTCGGTTTTAAGATCACCGAATTTTCCGTCGGATTCGGACCCGCCATTTTGAAAAAACGCAGTAAGCGGACGGGGGAACTGTTCGCGCTTCGTATCATTCCTTTGGGCGGCTATTGCGCGTTCGACGGCGAGGATTTCGAGGAAGAGGGGCAAACGCCGCCGCAAGCAGAGCCGTTTGAGGAAACGCAAAACGAAGCCGCCGTGTACGAGGTGAGCGAGCCGCAAACGGAATCGAAAACGGACGAATATCCCGAACCGAAAGGCGCGAAATTTACCGATCAACCGCCTTGGAAGCGGATCATCGTGCTCGTGAGCGGCGCGATCATGAATTATTTGCTCGCTTTGGTGCTCCTTATCATTATGACGGCAACCTACGGCGTACCCATGTGCATCGCTATGCCCGCGAATTATACCAACGATCAAGCGCAAAGCGTGCCGCACGCGGCGTGGGACGAACCCGCGCTTTCCGCGCGCGACGTGCTTTTGGAAATTGACGGCGTGGAGATCGCGATGATCACCGACTGTATCGACGCTTTAAAAGGCAAATCGGCGGGGGAAACGGTGAGCGCCACCGTTCTTCGCTATGCGGGCGAGGAAAAGGGTTGGCAGGAAAAAGAGGTTACTTTAACGCTCCTTGCCGACGGCGAGTTTGAAGATATTGCCGACGTGGAAAAGATCAAAACGGTGGCGGGGATCAGCGTTTGGACGACGACGATGCGCCGTGATTTTTGGCATACGATCGGCGGCGCGTTCGCCTATTCGGGCGAAATGGCAACTTCCGTGCTCCGCACCTTGGGCGAGCTGCTGACGGGCGGGATCGGTATGGAAGCCGTGGGCGGACCAGTATCGACGATCACCATGACGGCGCAAGCGGCTACGGCAAGCCCGTTCTCGTTTTTGTATATCGCGTCCTTTATCGGGGTGAATTTGGCGGTGTTCAATCTTTTGCCCGTGCCCGCGCTAGACGGTTGCAAGGTGATCTTTTGTATCATCGAATGGATCCGCAAAAAGCCCGTCAACCGAAAAGTGGAAACGATCATTCATTTCGTCGGGATCGTCGCGCTTTTGGGATTTGCAATCTTGGTCGATTTATTAAAACTTTTCTAAAAAATTTACGCCTGTCAAGTAAAAATGCTTGACAGGCATTGTTTTTTCAGTTATAATAGGCAATGGAAAACGGGGGAGGGCTGAAAAAATGAAAGACGATCTGCATTTTCTTCGGCTTTGGGATCTGTATTCGCCGCTTTTGACGGCGACGCAACGGGAGATCACCGACCTGTATTTCAATTACGATCTTTCCTTGGGGGAGATCGCCGAACAAAAGGGCGTTTCCCGCCAAAGCGTATCCGATTGCTTGCAAAAATGCCGCAAACAGTTGGAAGCGTACGACGAAAAGTTGGGATTTGATAAAATGCTGAAAGAGAGTTCGCGGGAATATTCGGCGTATATGACGGAAGTCGTGCGCTGGACGGAGCGGACGAAAGCTGCGCATCCCGAGCTGACGGGCGAATTGGACGAATTGCAGAAAAAGCTCGACGGCGTGCACGAAGAGTTCGGCTCGGAGATCGTTAAGGAGTGAGTATGGCGTTATTTGGATCGTTATCCGAAAGATTAAATCATATATTTTCCAAGCTCACCAAGCGCGGCAGGCTGACGGAGCTTGAAATTCGCACGGCGATGCGCGAGGTTCGCGTGGCGCTGTTGGAAGCCGACGTAAATTTAAAGGTAGCCAAGCAGTTTATTGCGGAAGTTTCCGAAAAGGCGGTGGGGCAGGAAATTTTGTCCTCGCTCAATCCCGCGCAACAGGTGATCAAGATCGTCAACGAAGAGCTGATTGCGCTGATGGGCAGCAAGAACGCGAAAATCGAAGTATCTTCCAAGCTTCCCACCGTGATTATGATGTGCGGTTTGCAAGGCGCGGGCAAAACGACGCTTTGCGGAAAATTGGCGTTCAACCTGAAAAAGCAGGGCAAAAAACCGCTTTTGGTGGCGGGCGATATCTACCGCCCCGCGGCGATCACGCAGTTGCAGGTCGTAGGCAAAAACGCGCAGACGGAAGTATTTGAAAAGGGTACGCAAAATCCCGTGAAAACGGCGAAGCAAGCGATCGAATACGCGCGCTCGCAAGGATATGATACGGTAATTTTGGATACGGCGGGTCGGTTGCAAATCGACGACGCGTTGATGAAAGAGCTGGAAAATATTAAAAAAGAAGTGGAAGTAACCGAAACGCTGTTGGTCGTGGACGCGATGACGGGTCAGGAAGCGGTGAACGTGGCGCAGACCTTTAACGAGCGTTTGGAGATCACGGGCGTGATCTTGACGAAGCTGGACGGCGATACGCGCGGCGGCGCGTGCCTTTCCATCAAGGCGGTAACGGGCAAGCCGATCAAGTTTATCGGCGTGGGCGAAAAACTGGGCGATTTGGAACCGTTCTATCCCGACCGTATGGCTTCGAGAATTTTGGGCATGGGCGACGTGCTTTCGCTCATTGAAAAGGCGCAAGAGGCGATCACGGAAGAAGAAGCCAAAAAAATGCAGCAAAGGATGAAAGAAAATTCTTTCACCTTGAACGATTATCTGGAACAGTTCGCCATGATGAAGAAAATGGGCGGCGCGCAAGCGATGCTTTCCATGCTTCCCGGCGCGGGCAAGCTGAAAGTGAACGAAGGGGACATCGACGAAAGAAAAATGGAGCATACCAAAGCCATTATCCTTTCGATGACGATGCAAGAGCGCGAAAATCCGTCGATCATCGACAGCAAGCGTAAACGCCGTATTGCGGCGGGTTCGGGCACGAGTGTGCAAGAGGTCAATCAGCTTTTGAAGCAATTCGAGCAGATGAAAATGCTGATGAAGCAGCTTAAAGGGAATAAAGGAAAGTTCCGTATGCCCTTTTAACGGTGCGGTTGCGTAAAGGCACGGCAACGATAAAATTAGAAAACAAAAAAATTTTTATATATACTTTGGAGGTATTTATTATGGTTAAAATGAGACTTTTCAGAATGGGCGACAAGAAGAACCCTATCTACCGTATCGTCGTAGCAGACAGCAGAAAGGCTATGAGCGGCGAGTACATCGATTGCATCGGTCATTACAGACCCACCTGCGATCCCGTTGAGCTTGACGTAAACGTAGAGCTTGCGAAAGAATGGCTTGCGAAAGGCGCTCAGCCCACGGAAACGGTTAGAAACTTGCTTGTAAAGACGGGCGCGATGGAAAAACCCGCGAAGCTCAGCCCTTCTAAGACGAAAGGCAAAAAATCCGACAAATAATATTTTTAAAAAAAGAGCAAGCTCTTTTAGGAAAAATATTTTTGGAGAAATATTATGTTGGATTTGATTAAGTATATCGTCAATCAATTTGCGGAAGATAAGGAAAACGTGGAATACGAGGTAACGGAAAAGGAACGCGTTATCGAAGTTGTTATCACGTTGCCCTCTTCCGATATGGGCAAAGTCATCGGCAAGCAAGGCAAGATTGCGAAAGCGATGCGTACGATCGTGCGCGCAGCTACGCCGAGAAATAGCAAGAGATACGTGGTGGAAATTCGCGAAAAGGGCGGCGAAACCGTCGACCTTGGCGACGAAACGGAAGCGGAAGCCGAATAACGGCGCGATCGCCGCGAAAACGAAAAAGGCTTTCTGAAAAGAGAGCCTTTTCGCGATATTGGAGTGTTATGGAAAGACTGATCATCGGTGAAGTATTAAAGCCGCAGGGAATCCGCGGCGAGCTGAAAATTAAAACCTATACCGATTTTCCCGAAGCGGTAAAGGCGTTCGGGACGGTGTATATCGACGGTAAGCCGTATAAAATTTTATCCTTTCGCGTAGACGGCAACGGCGCGGCGTACGTAGGGCTTCGGGGGATCCCCGACCGCAACGCCGCCGAACTTTTCCGTGGCAAAAAGATAGAAGGGCTTCGCGAGGACGCGCCCGCCTTGGAGGAGGGGCAGTATTATATCGTGGATATCATCGGGCTTGCTTGCGAGAGCGATACGGGCGAATTTTTGGGTACGGTTACGGATATTTCCAATCTTTCTTCGGATATCTATACGATTGAAAAGGACGGTAAGAAAATTTTGTTCCCCGCCGTGAACGGCGTGATCGTAAAGGTGGATATTGCGGGCGGAAAGCTGATCGTCGATCGAAAAAAATTCGACGAGATCGCCGTGATATAAAAAACGCGCTTCCGCATAAAGCGAAAGCGCGCGCAACCGATCGGTTAATTTTGTTCGAGCGTGTGGAATTTTCTGCACGTTTTCACGATGCTTTTCGAGGAAAGCAATAAGATCCCGACGACGATCGCGATCGCCAGATCGGGGAGCACGTAAGCGGCTTGATAGGTGAGGCTGTACCACACGACGTTCGTATCTTTGGGGGCGAACGCGCCGAAAGCGAACACGCCCGAAAGGAAGTGCATTATAAATCTTCCGAGCCCCGCGATGATCGCGCCGATCGAGAATTGCACTTGCGGCAATTTTTGCAAAGAGCGCGTTTGCGCGAAAAGTCCTGCGAGCCCGATACAAGCGAATGCCAAAGGATAATCGAGCAAAAATTGCGCGGGGTGCAAAATGTCGGGGGATTGGAACGCTTGCAGCAATCCGTAGATCAGCCCTGTAAAAACACCCTTGCGCGTGCCGAACATATATGCGTACAACATCAGGGGAAGCATAGAAGCGGGCGTAATCGAACCGCCTTGCGGCATCCTTACGATCCGCATATAGGAGAGCGCAAAGCTCATCGCGATACAGATCGCGGCGTAAGAAATAGATTTCGTATCAAATCCCGTTCCCTTTTTGGAGAATACGCAAAGAAGAATGAGCGAGGCGATTACGATCGCGCAGGCAATGTATAAGCCGACCGTATTCACGTCCTCGTTCGTCAGCCAATTTTTTTCTGCGGCTACGCCCGAACCGAAATGCACGCCCATACAAATGAGGGTGATCACAGCCGCGCAGCCCGTTGCTACGCCCGCCACGATGAAAACGAGCTTATTTCGCTTGAAGCAAAGCGCAACGGCGCTTGCGGCGATCGCGGCGAGCAATACTAAAATGGGATAAAACAAGATCGGCTCAATCCCGTCTTCCAAAAACGAAAGGATCAAAAACGTAACGCCGAGCACGCCCGCGTATCCGACGGCGGCAAACGCCGACGTTTTCAAAAAGCGCGATCGAAATTCGCCTTTCACCAGTAACAGGCATACCGTGTACGCGATCAATAGCACGAGCGTAAGCCAAATGGCGACGGAACGGACGGCGTTGAGGGGGGTATCGAATAGGATCGGATACCACTTTACGCTATCCAATAAGGAATAAAGAAACATAAAAGTACCTCCTTTTCCGCCGTTTTGGATAAAATAAAACCCACCTTAAAAAAGTGGGCGCAATTTTCCGCAAAAGCGTATGCGGAATTTATCTTTTGTCTTTCGCTCAAGTATTACCTTGCCGATTCAAATGGTATGATCTCAGCCCCGAGGGGCACCCACGACGGAATATGTAATTTTTAGTAGTTTTATTATACAACGCAAAAAAGCGTTTGTCAAGAAAAAGAATGAAAAAATGGAAAAAAGGGGATAAAAATATGCGGCACGATTTTTACGCGTACATGGACAGAATGAAATATATCAAGCGTTGGCAACTCATGCGCAGTCAGCGTGAAGAAAATATCATGGAACATTCCCAAGGCGTCGCTATGCTCGCGCACGCGCTCGCCGTCATTAAAAACAAGGTGTTCGGGGGGAGCGTCAGCGTGGAAAAAACGGTTCTGTACGCGATGTACCACGAAACGAGCGAGGTGATGACGGGCGATCTTCCCACGCCGATCAAATACTATAACCGCAGTTTGCACGGCGCGTATAAGCAATTGGAACGCAGTGCGGCGGAAAAAATGACGAATATGCTGCCTGAGGAAATGAAAGAGGAGATCGCGCCGTATATCCTTGCGGACGAAGAGAGCGAGGAATATAAGATCGTCAAAGCGGCGGATAAACTTTCGGCGTATATCAAATGCTTGGAAGAGCTTCGCGGCGGCAACGGCGAATTTGCCAAGGCGAAAAAGAGCATCGAAGAAGAATTGCACGCGCGCAATATGCCCGAAGTGGAATATTTTTTCGAATATTTTATTCCGTCTTTTTCGCTCACGCTCGACGAATTGGAAGGAATTTAACGCAGTTTTCACATTTTGATAAAATAATAAACAAAGAATTTTCGTAAAATAGAAAGAAAGGATAAAGTTATAAGGAAAATCGTCTATGAAAAAGGGATTTTTAAAATCGATCGCCGCGGTGCTTTTGGCGGCAACGGCTTGTTTTGCGAGCGGGTGCGGAAAATCGGCGTACGAGCTCGCCGTAGAAAGCGGGTTTGAGGGCACGGAAGCGGAATGGCTGCAAAGCCTGAACGGCGCGGACGGTGAAAACGGCAAGGACGCGGATATTTTGGAAATTTACCAAACGGCGGTGGACGAGGGCGTTTTCAGCGGCACTTTCGACGAATTTTTGCGCGAATATCTTTCCTTGGAAGCCACCTTCCCCGAAAATAACGATACGGCGACGATCGCGGAAAACACGATGTCCGTCGTCAGCGTTTACGCAGGGTTCACTACTTCCACGCAGGGCTTTATGGGGCAAAGCAAGGAAAAAATTTACAGCGCGGCGGGAAGCGGCGTGATTATCGATTTGGATAAAGAAAACGGGAATGCGACGGTCATCACCAACTATCACGTAATCTACGACAGCGCGGCGAGCACCGAAAACGGCGTTTCCGAAAGCATTTATCTGTATCTTTACGGGGCGTTGAAAATGTTCTCTACCGATACGGGTAAGGACGAGGGCGGCGACGGAATGAAAGCCTACTTTATCGGCGGTTCGATGGATTACGATATTGCGATTTTGGAAATTCGCGGCAGCGATATTTTAAAGGAAAGCGCGGCAACGCAAGCCCAAATCGGGGATTCCGATCGGGTAACGGTGGGCGAAAAGGTGTTTGCGATCGGTAATCCCGAGGGCGCGGGCATTTCGGTAACGAACGGCGTGCTTTCCGTCGATTCGGAATATATCTATATGAGCTCGACCGACGGGCTGGGACGGGAAGTGAGATACCGCGTAATGCGTACGGACGCCGCGATCAATCACGGCAATTCGGGCGGCGCGCTTTTCGACGCGTACGGGAGATTGATCGGGATCACCAACGCCAAGAGTACGGCGGAGGACGTAGACAATATGGGCTACGCCCTGCCCATCAATCAAGTGTTGGGAGTGATTGAAAACTGTACGGCGCACGGCGGCGTGGTGAAGCGCGCGATTTTCGGGATCGAAGTAACTATCGTAGATACTTCGGTGGTGCTTGAAGAAACGGGGCGTATCACCGTGAAAGAAACGGTGCAGATCACCAAAGAGCCTACGGTCGGGTATGCGGCGTATACTCAATTGAAGGTGGGCGATATCATCAAATCCGTGCAAATTAACGACGAGGAAGCGATCGCGATCGACAGAATGTATTATATCACCGATATTCTTTTAAAAGTAGAAAAGGGAGATACGGTGAAGGTAGTGATCGAACGGAACGGGAACGAATTGACGCAGACGATCAATTTCAGTATGGATACGCATTTTACTGCGGTTGCGTAAAAGCGAGGGGTTGCGAGAAAATCGCAGCCCTTTTTCTTTGGAAAACTTGACAAGTTTTCGTTGCCGTGGTATACTGATAGAGAGAAACGAGAGAGGTCGGATTTATGAGAACGGATGAGTTTTTGGCAAAGGTATCGGAAATTTCCAAAACGGACGCGTTGGGATTTGAAACCGTGCGCGATTGCTTGCCGCTTGGCGTGGATAGTGCGAATACCGTTGTGGCGGCGCATCGCGAAAATATGGTGGAGCGGTATCATCATACCTGCGTAACGGGGGGGATGAGAGGGGAGTTTATTTCCCGCCTCGTGCTTACGCTCGCTTGCCTTTACGAAAAGACGGAAGCGGCGTTTTTGATCGTTTCCCCCGATTTATCCTACGGAAAATTGATGAAGCTTGCCGCCGCCGATATCACCGTTCCGTTCATCACGAACAAAGCGGACGTTGCCGCCGTGCTTTCTACCGTACAGGAGCTTGCGCGGATGCGGATCACCAAGCGCCGCTATCCCAAGCTGTTCGTCGTTTTAGACGGTTTGGAAACCTTGGACGACGAGGACAGAGCGAATACTTTGGATTGCTACCGTCCTTTCTTTGAAGCGGTGGGCACGACGGGCATTGAAATTATAACGGGCGTGGAGCTTACCAAAACCGTCTTTGCGGGCTATCCCGGCGCATTCGTGGGGATCGGCAACTGTTTGGTAACGCCGAGCGTGGGCGGCGAAGCGGATATCACTTACGTCGGCGCGGACGCTTCTATGACTATGCCGAAAAAATTCACTTATCCCTCTTCGCCCGAAATAGAAAACAGCATTGAATTTTTTAACGGTATTTTATAATTATGGCGATTATTAAAACGGACGAATTTCCCCTTGAACTCGTACCTGCCCCCCTGCTTGCTTGGTATCGGGAATGCAAGCGCGATTTGCCTTGGCGGGAAATCCCGCGCCGTACCGCGTATGGGTTTCCGAGATCATGTTGCAACAAACGCGCGTAGAGGCGGCAAAAGAATATTATTTGCGCTTTTTATCTGCGCTTCCCACCGTGCGAGATCTAGCGGATTGCGAAGAAGAAAAATTATTAAAGCTTTGGGAGGGCTTGGGATATTATTCCCGCGCGCGAAACTTGCAAAAGACGGCGAAGATCGTCGCGTACGAGCGGGGCGGCGAGTTCCCTTGCGACCCGAAGGAATTGCAAAAGCTCCCCGGGATCGGCGCGTATACGGCGGGAGCGATCGCCTCGATTGCGTTCGGGAAACGAACGCCCGCAGTAGACGGCAACGTATTCCGCGTGTTATCCCGCTTGATGGAAAACCCGACGGAGATTTCCGAAGCGGACTATCGAAAATATTTAGAGGAGCGCTTGCGGGCGGTTTACCCTGCCGAGGGCGCGGCTTGCAGTGATTTCACGCAAGCGTTGATGGAGCTGGGCGCGCTCGTATGCAAACCGACCTCGCCCGATTGCGCGCTTTGTCCGCTTGCAGGGCTTTGCAAGGCGAGGGAAAGCGGCACGCAAACGCAGTTCCCCGTGATTGCGAAAAAAGCCGAGCAGAAAAAACAAACGCTGCTTGTATTTTTGATCAAAACGAAAGAAGGCGTGTGTATCCGCAAACGCGAAAGCGGCGTTTTAAAAGGAATGTACGAATTTCCGTCCGTTGCCGCAAACGGGACGGAAACGCCCGAAAGCGTTTTAAACGGGTGGGGCGTGTACGCGTTTAAGATATTGGATAAGAAAAAATTTACGCATACTTTCACGCATATCAAATGGGAGATGCAATGCTATTTGGCGGAAGCGGAAAAAGGAGCGTTCGAAAGCGTTTCCATGGAAAAATTGCAAGGCGAGATTTCCTTGCCGACGGCGTTCCGTCAATGTCTTTCTATGCTTGAAAAGTGAAGTTTTTGTAAAAATTTTCCAAAGAGTATTGAAAAAATAAAAAAACGGTGTTATAATAAGAAAAAACCTATAAGGAGAGAATTATGAAAGTATTATTGGTCAACGGCAGTTCGCACGAAAAAGGTTGCACGTATACCGCGCTTTGCGAGGTGGCGAAAGCCTTGAATGAAAACGGCGTGGAAACGGAAATTTTTCAGCTTGGAAAGGCGCAGGTGAGCGGCTGTAAGGGCTGTTGGGCGTGCAAAAAAATTAAAAAATGCGTGGTGGACGACGCGGTGAACGAATTTGTGGCGAAGGCGGCGGAATTTGACGGCTTCGTATTCGGTTCGCCCGTGTATTACGCTTCCGCGAGCGGCGCGCTCGTATCGTTGATGGATCGGGCGTTTTATAGCGGCGGCAGAAGCTTTGCGTTCAAGCCTGCGGCGGCGGTGGTGAGTTGCAGACGCGCGGGCGCAAGCACGACGTTCGACGTGATCAATAAATATTTCACCATGAACAATATGCCGATCGTATCTTCGAATTATTGGAACGAAATTCACGGCAATACGGCGGAAGAAGCGTTGCAGGATACCGAGGGCTTGCAAACGATGCGTATTTTGGGCAATAATATGGCTTGGCTTTTGAAGTGTATGCAAGCGGGAAAGGAAGCGGGGATCGCGCCGATCACCGAGAAAAAGATATTCACCAATTTCATTCGCGGATAAAAATTGCATATACTGAAAAAAGGAGGAAAAAATTATGAATGATAGAAGAAAAATCATCTCCGTGATCGGGGATAAAAAAATAGAAAAGGGCGGCGTGAAGTATCAGCTCGCGTTTGCGCTCGGCAAAGCGTTGGTGGATAACGGCTACCGCGTGCAAAGCGGCGGGCTTCGCGGCGTGATGGAAGCGGTGATGGCTGGCGCGCACGCTTCGGAAAACTACCGCGAGGGGGATACGATTGCGCTCGTTCCCTCTTTCGATACGGAAACGGCGAACGAATATGCGGATATCGTCATTCCCACGGGCTTGGATATGATGCGTAACGCGATGGTGGCGAACGCCTACGCCGTGGTCGGCGTCGGAGGCGGCGCGGGAACGCTCAGCGAATACGCGTTTGCATGGTCGCTCAATCGGTTGGTGATCGCCTTTAAAAATTCGGGCGGTTGGAGCGAAAAGCTTGCGGATACGCGGCTTTCGGACGACGTGCGTTACGAGGGGATCGAGGACGATCGCGTGTACGGCGTGGAAAGCGCGGAAGAAGCGATCAAAATTTTAAACGAAAAGATCGATCTTTACGACGATCGCCACGGCGGCATCGGGAAATATTAAGCAAAAAAGAACGGCGCTGAAATTTGCACGAATAGCAAATTTCAGCGCCTCTTTTTTTGTTTTTCTTATACGTACGGGTGTTCCCCGCGAATAACGGCGAAGCAGTTTTCGTTGCGGCGTTTGATTTCGTTTGCAACGGCTTTCACACATTCGTCGAGCGGGGTTTTACAGTCGGCGGGTACGACGAGGTCGAAGATCAGGTTGGTGAAAGTATCGCCCTGCGTCATTCGAAAATCGTGAATGGTAAAGCTTTCGTCGATCGCTTTCGCGCTTTCTTCCGCCAAGCGTTTCATTTCGTTCACCCGTTCGTCGTTGACGGCGATCGGGTCGAGGTGGATGGTAACGATACAGCGGAAACGGTCGAACATATCCCGTTCGATTCCGTCGATGATCTCGTGCGCGGTATTGATATTGCAATCGGACGGCACTTCGGCGTGGAAGGAAACGATCTTTCTGCCGGGGCCGTAATCGTGCACCATCACGTCGTGGATCCCGACGATTTGGGGATAATCCTCTACGAACGCGTAAATTTCCTTGATAAATTCGGGGTCGGGAGGAGAGCCGAGCAAAAGATCGATGGTTTCCTTTGCCGCTTTGAAGCCCGTGAACAGGATAAAGCAAGCCACCAAAATACCGATCAAACCGTCCAAGGGGAAGCCTTGAAACCAACCGAGCTGCGAGGAAACGGCGGTGAACAGCACGAGCGTAGTGGCAACGCAGTCGGTCGCGCTGTCGAGAGAAGCGGATTTTAACGCCGAAGAGTTGATCTTTTTGCCGATTTTACGATAGAAGAAGAACAGCCAAAGCTTTATTAAGATTGCAACGGAAAGAATAATGATCGTGGCGCTTCCCGATTGTACGGGCGTAGGAGAAACGATGCGTTCGATCGACGAGATCATCAGTTCCGCTCCGACGAGAAGTATGATCACGTCCACGATAAAGCCGGATATGTATTCAAACCTGCCGTGCCCCAAGGGGTGTTCTTTGTCGACGGGTTTTGCGGATAAACGGAAGCCGATTATGGTAACGAGGGAAGAGCCGGCGTCGGAAATATTATTGAACGCGTCCGCGACGATCGCCACCGAAGCGGTGATCAGCCCCATGGTAAGCTTGCCGCAAAAGAGCAGGATATTGAGCAATATTCCCGTGATCGAGGCGAGAGTTGCATGCCCCGCGCGTACCTGCTCGTCGTTTGTTTGTTCGTGGTTTTTTACGAAAATTTTAATCAAAAGGTCCGTCATAGTATCTCTATTATATGCCGAATTTTTGCGTTTTGTCAAACGAATGGAGCTAATCGTTGACAAATTTTATCGTGGGCGGTAAAACAAAGGGCGCAACTTGCGTAAAAAATTTTTAAAAATATAAGCAAAAACGCTTGCCAAAGGAAAAGAAATACGCTATAATAATAGCCGACTTCGAACGTTCCGCTGCCTTTTTTGGGCGTGGTGAGGAGCTACGCAGCGGGTTATGAACGTCTCGTAAATAACGGAGGTTAAATCAGATGAAAGGATTGATCGAAGCGATCAACGCAGAAGGTATGAAAGCCGAAATCCCTCAATTCAACGTGGGCGACACGGTGAGAGTGGGCTTCAAGATTATTGAAGGCGGCAAGGAAAGAATTCAAAACTTCGAAGGCGTTGTTATTGCGAAAAAGAACGGCGGTATTTCCGAAACGTTCACCGTCCGCCATATTTCTTACGGCGTAGGCGTAGAAAAAACGTATCCTCTTCATTCCCCGAAGATCGCGTCTATCACGGTTGTCAGAAAGGGTAAAGTTAGAAGAGCGAAGCTGTATTATCTGCGCGGTTTGACGGGTAAGGCGGCAAAAGTTAAAGAAAAAATTTAACGAAGATTTCGCAAAAAGTAAGCGGGTTCACCCAAAGTCAGGGGCGAACCTGTTTTTTTATCGATCTGAGGCAAAGAAATGAAAAATTGTGCGGCAAATTGTTTTACTTTTTTTTCGTTTTTTTGTACAATATAGAAAGGATAGTTTTTTTCGTTTTTTTCCTACGGAAAAAAGCGTGAATACGGGAGGAGCTACCTATGAAAAAAATAGGCAAATTTATATGGGCGTTTTTGATCGTGCTCGTTGTGTTTATCGCCGCGGGCTTTGCAACGCTCGGCAACGCGGTGAACACGGGCGAGTCGCTTTCGTACGTCGCGAACAAAACGGTGATGTATTCGTTTGGCGGCAGTTCGAAAAAATTGGACGCCGTGTACGTGAATATCGGCGCGATCTATACCGATTACGGCAATACGGCGGAAATCGAAGTGGAATACACCAATTCTTCCTCGCCATCCAAAACGAGCGGCACCGACGTTACTGCAAAATTCAAGCTTTCGAATATCTCTTCGGAGATAGGCAAGAACGGCTATAACTATAATTGGTTGCCCGTTGTGGAAGGGAAAGGCGTTTCCGCGCGGTATATTTATTTCAAGGCGACGCAAAACCTCGATCTGAACGAAATCGTGTGTTTGGATACCGACGGCAACGTGATCCCTTTAACGCCGTATACCAACTATAACGGCTATAAATGGGACGAGCTGCAAGCAGGTTGCGACGCGCAGGAAAGCTTTACACAAAGCCTCAACGCGTATTACAACCTTTCCCAAGAGGAAGCAATGTCGATGACGGCGGTGCATACGCTTCTTGGCGGCAATGCGGTGATGAGCGGAAGCGTTTATAATTTAGACGATAGCTTTGGCATTTTGGCAACGGCGTTCATGGCGGTGCCCGTGGCGGTCTTTGGAAATAGCGCGTTTGCCATTCGCTTCGCGCCCTTTATCGCTACTTGCGTATCGCTCGTGTTTTTGTTCCTTTTGTGTAAAGACCTTTTCAAGAGCGAAAAATACGCGTTTTACGCTTCCGTGCTGTTTGCGATCGGCGGGCTTGCAACGAGCGTAGGGAGAATGGGCGCGGCTTATTCGATGGTGTTTTCCGCGCTTCTCGGTTCGGCGTACTTTATGTACCGTTTCTTCTCCCGCGGGATCTCTTCGTCGATGCCTATCAAAGGCGGTTTAAATATCTTATTTTCGGGCGCGTTTGCTGCCGTGGCGATTTGTATGGAAATTTTTGCCGTGCTTCCCGTGCTCGGCGTTGTGGCGCTGTTCGTGTTCGGTATGCTCCGTATGAAAGCGGCGCACCGCTTGGCGACGGAAAAGTTGAGCGAGAGCGAAACGGAAGAAAATACGGAAGCGAAAGCGCGTTTGCAAAGCGATTACGCGTACAAAAAGCGCGTGGCGATCGGTTTTGCGGCGCTCTCGTTCGTGGCGATGACTTTGCTCATCACGCTCTTGACGGGCGTATTTGCGTATTCCGCGCTCGTGAAAGCGTACGATAATGCGACTGCGCCTTCGATGAGCTTTTTGACGCTGCTTTGGAAAGCGTTGAGCGATTCGGCTACGGTTTCTTTCCAAACGCCTTATGCTTCGGCTAGCGCGAGCGCAATCGTTTCTTGGCTGTTGCCCTTGCAACCTGCGACGATCTATTCCGCTTCGTCGGGGAGCGAATATCTTGCTTGGAACGCTTGTATCAATATCGCGGCTTGCGTTGCGGCGTTCGCTTCCTTTATCTTCGTAACGGTGAAAGCGATCATGGATATGGTGAAAAAGAAAACGGATAAAGCCGCGCTTCGGATTCGCCGCGTTTGGATCTTGCTGTTGAGCGGCATGGCGCTTTCAATGCTCGCGGCGGCGCTGAAAGGCAATTCGTCCGTTTTGAGCGGACTGCTGTTTACGGCGTGCTACCTCGCCTTTATTCCCGCGGCGGCTATGGCTTTGGAAGGCTCGCTGCAAGAGGAGCGTAAGGGTTGGATCGATGTGGCTCTGTACGCCGTGCTCGGTTTGAGCGCGATCGTGTTCTGTCTGTCGGTTCCGAGCATGTACGGAGCTGCGATCCCCGCTGCGGCGGCGAATATTTTCGGTTGGACGAGTATTTTAAACAACGGGTATTTCAGAGTATAACGAATAACGATTTCCGCGAGCGCGCTTGCGGATTTCGTGCTTTTTAAAGGAGGTCGTATGATCGCAAAAGTGCAAAGCTATGCGCTTTCGGGCTTGGAGGGCGTTCCCGTAACGGTGGAAACGGACGTTTCTCGCGGGCTTCCCGCCTACGATATCGTAGGCTTGCCCGACGCGGCGGTGAAAGAATCGAAAGAGCGCGTAAGAAGCGCGATCAAAAACAGCGCGTACGCCTTTCCATCGCATAAGATCACCGTTAATTTAGCGCCTGCGTACGTTCGCAAAGAGGGCACGGCGTTCGATCTGCCCGTAGCGATCAGCTTGATGCTTGCGACGGGCGCGCTGAAAGCGGAAAAGGAAACGCTTGAAAAAACAGTGTTTTTAGGCGAGCTTGCCTTAAACGGTGATCTGCGCCCCGTAACGGGCGTATTGCCCGCGATCATTTCCGCGAAAGACAAAGGCTATACCCGTTTTATCGTGCCCAAGGGCAACGAAAAGGAAGCGGGCTACGTACACGGCGTTTGCGTCGTGGCGGCGAAAACGCTCAAAGAGGTGGTGGAGCATTTGAGCGGCTCCGCGCCCCTGCCCGCCGTGGAAACGGCTACCTTTACCAATCCTACGGCGGAAGCGCCCACTGCGTACGATCTTTCGTTCGTGAAAGGGCAAGCGATCGCAAAACGCGCCTTGGAAGTGGCGGTGGCGGGCGGACACAATATCCTGTTCGTAGGTCCTCCCGGAAGCGGCAAGACGATGTTGGCGCGGGCGATTCCGTCCGTTTTGCCCGATATGCAGTTTTCCGAAGCGCTGGAGATCACCAAGATCCATTCCGTGGCGGGTACGCTTGGGGAAGAAGGCATCGTGCGCACGCGCCCGTTCCGTTCCCCGCACCATACGGCGACGACGGTATCTCTTTGCGGCGGCGGAAACAAAACGGTACACCCCGGCGAGATCAGTTTAGCGCACGGCGGCGTACTGTTTTTGGACGAGTTGCCCGAATATTCCCGTTCGGCGTTGGAAGCGTTGCGCCAACCGTTAGAGGACGGCGTGATCACGATCTCCCGTTCGGGCGGCACGGTTACCTATCCCGCGTCCTTTATGCTCTGCGCGAGCATGAATCCCTGCCCCTGCGGCAATTACGGGAGCAAGAAACGCAGTTGTAGCTGTACTCCTCGCGATATTCGCCGTTACCGCGCGAAAATTTCGGGACCCTTGCTCGATCGGATCGATATCCAAGTGGAAGTGGACGGCGTGGAATACGACGATCTGGTGGCGGAGAGCCGTGAAGAAAACAGTGCGGCGGTGAAAAGCAGAGCGGACGGCGCGAGAAGAATACAAAACGAGCGTTTTGCGGGCGGCAAGGTTAAGACGAACGCCGAAATGGGCGAGCGGGAAACGCGCGAATTTTGCCGCTTGACGAAAGAGGGCGAGGAAGTGCTTAGGGAAGCGTTTGAAACGCTTCGATTATCGGCAAGGGCGCGCGCGAGGATCTTGAAAGTCGCGCGGACGATCGCCGATTTGGAACTTTGTGAAAATATCCAACCGGAGCATTTGTACGAGGCGATCTCCTATCGCGCGTACAGCGGCGAGCGGGAGGAATGAGGTGATAGTATGATCGTTTTTTGGATTTATTTAATCGTAATTGCCGTGATCAGCTTAATCAATTTTATCCTTTACGGGGTAGATAAGAAAAAGGCTGAAAGCGGGGCTTGGCGTATCCCTGAAAAGACGTTGCTCGGATTCAGCTTTTTCGGCGGTGCGGCGGGCGGCTTTTTCGGAATGTTCACGTTCCGTCATAAGACGAAGCATTGGTATTTTTACGCCGTGAATATTTTAGGCGCGCTTTGGCAGGTAGTGCTCGGCGTGTACCTCATCGTAGCGTTTGCATAAGATGCAGTTTAGCGCACGACAAAAATGCCTGCTTTGGCTGGATAGCTTTCCTTTGGAGCTTACCGAAAAACGCAAGCTGTTAAACGCGGCGGGAAGCGCCGTCGAGCTTGTGAAAAATTTTTCGGGCTTGGAGGAATATTTCCCCGCGACAAAGCGCGAGTGCTTTGAAAAAATGCTTGCTACGCTTTCCGACGGCGGCGCGTATTTTTCGTCGCTTTGCAAACGCATGGAAGCGGAAAAGATCGCGCCGATCTTTGAGGGCGACGAGCTGTATCCCAAGGCGTTTGCGGGGCTGGAACACGCGCCTTTATGTCTGTATGCCAAAGGGAATACGCGGCTTTTGGAAGAAAGGCTGTTCGCCGTAGTCGGCTCTCGCAGAACGGTAGAAACGGCGCGAAAAGCGGGCAAACAGATCGCGGAAGCGCTCTCGCATAGCTTCACCGTGCTCACGGGCGCGGCGGACGGCGGCGACGAAGCGGCGATCGAGGGCGCGCTTGCGGGAAGCGGAAAGGTGATCGCGTTGATCGCGGGCGGTTTTTCGGCAACGCCGCAGGGGAATTTGCCGCTATTAAAGCGCGTGGAAGAAACGGGCTTGTTGCTTTCCGCTTGCTCGTACGATACGCCCGTGCGCGTGTATTCGTACGAGGTGAGGAACGAGCTGTTGGCTGCTCTTTCCGTCGGCGTGTTGGTGCTTGGCGCGGCGAAAAAAAGCGGCGCGCTCATCACGGCGAAATACGCAAAGGAGCAGGGGAAGCCGCTCTTTGCCATTCCCTATCCGCTCGGTACGACGGCGGGCGAGGGCTGCAACGCGCTTATCAAAGCGGGCGCGCGTTTAACGGAAAGCGCGGCGGATATTTTCCAAGCGTTCGGCATGGAAGCCGCGGAGGAACGGCAGGTAGCGCTCGGCGAAACGGAAGCGAAAACGCTTGAAGCGCTCAAAGAGCTTTCCGAAGCGCATATCGGCGAGCTTTCGAAAACGCTCGGGTTGCCCGTTTTTAAGCTGACGGCGACGCTTGCCGCTTTGGAAATGAAGGGTTTGGCGGTAAAATTGGGCGGAAATCGCTACGGCGCCGTTTGAAACGCGTGATAAATTGGTAAAAATAAAGTAATTGAAATTTTAAGGAAGTCAGAATGGATTTAATTATCGTAGAGTCGCCTTCAAAGGCAAAAACCATCGAAAAATACTTACAGGGGAAATACCGCGTGTACGCTTCGGCGGGGCATATTCGCGATCTTCCCGTACACTCGCTCTGCGTGGATATCAAGAACAATTTCGAGCCGAAATACGTCAATTCCGAAGGGAAAGAGGACGTGATCGCCAGATTGACGGCGGCAATGAAAAAAGCCGATCGCGTATATCTTGCAACCGACCCTGATAGAGAGGGCGAGGCGATCTCTTGGCATTTGCAAACGGTTTTGGGCTTGGACGAGGACGGCGAAAACCGTATCGAGTTTAACGAAGTCTCAAAACGCGCGATCGAAGCGGCGCTTCAAAAGCCCCGCAAGATCAATATGGGCTTAGTGGACGCGCAACAGGCGCGCCGCGTTTTGGATAGATTGGTGGGCTATAAGCTTTCCACGCTCTTAAACCATAAAATCGTGGACGAGAGCGCGAACGGCAAGCGCAGCCTTTCGGCGGGACGCGTGCAATCGGTGGCGCTGAGGTTGATCGTGGAACGCGAACGCGAGATCACGGCGTTTAAGCCCGAAGAATATTGGAATATCACGGCGGAGCTTGAAGACGAAGGGAAAAAACACGCGGCGTTTAAGGCGCTCCTTGAAAAGAAGGGCGGCAAAAAATATAAGCCCGCTTCCAAAGAGGAAACCGACCTCGTATTATCGGCGCTTGCAAGCGGGCAATATACCGTTACGAAAGTGAAAAAAGCGGTTACTAAATCGCACGCGCCCGCGCCTTTTACGACTAGCTCGTTGCAACAGGACGCTTCCACGAAGCTCGGCTTCACCGCGCCCGAAACGATGTCGCTTGCGCAGCACTTGTACGAAGGTATTCAAGCGGCGAACGGCGAGCATATCGCCTTTATCACTTATATGAGAACGGACTCCGTGCGCGTATCTGCGGAAGCGCAAGCGCGCGCGATCGAGCGAATCAAGCGGGTGTACGGCGAGGATTATGCGCCGCAAAAACCGAACTTTTACGCGACGAAAAAGGGCGCGCAGGACGCGCACGAAGCCATTCGCCCTATCGACCTCGAAATGACGCCCGAAAAGGCGAAAACGCTGCTTGATAATAAGCATTATAAGCTGTATAAGCTCGTTTACGAACGCTTTTTGGCTTCGCAAATGGCGGAAGCGAAATACAACAGCGCGCAAATGGAGATCGAAAACAGCGGTTACGTGTTTAAGGCGAGCGGCAAGGTGCTGCTCTTCCCCGGCTTCACGGCGATCTATCAGGATTTTTCGCAAAAGAGCGACGAGGACGGCGTGGATACTACCAAGCTTTTGCCCGATCTTTCCGAGGGGGACGAGGTGTTTGCAAAGTCGGTGAAGAGCGAACAAAAATTCACCAAGCCGCCCATGCGCTATACCGACGCTTCGCTCGTAAAAACGATGGAAGAAAAGGGGATCGGCAGACCCTCTACCTACGCGACGATCATTGCGAAGCTCAATCAAAAATACGTGAAAAAAGAGGGTAAATATATGTTGCCAGCGCCCGTTGCGTACGAGGTGGTGGATATGCTTTGCGCGTGCTTTAAGGACGTCATGGATATCGGCTTTACGGCGGGCATGGAAACGAATTTGGACGATATCGAGGACGGCGGCGTGGATTGGAGAAACGTCATCGGGGAGTTTTATCCCGGTTTTGAGAAAAATCTCCGCGCAGCTTCCTCTTACGGCGACGAGCAAACGCAAGAGGTTTGCGGCAAGTGCGGGCATTTTATGATCCGCAGAACGGGCAAATTCGGAAAATATTTGGCTTGCTCGAATTATCCCGAATGCCATAATATCATCAGCGAAAGCAAGGAAGAAATTTCTTCCGTGCGTTGCCCCAAGTGCGGGGAAAATATGGTGGTGAAAAACGGAAAATTCGGAAAGTTCCTCGCTTGCCCCAACTATCCCGATTGCAAAACCACCCTTTCGATGCCTTCGGACGAAACGCCCAAGCTCGTCGGGAAATGCCCCGATTGCGGCTTGGAGATGAGCGAGAGAAAGTCCAAGCGCGGCAAGGTGTATTATAGCTGCGTAGGCTATCCCGATTGCAAATTTATGAGCTGGGATATTCCCACGGGCGAGCGTTGCCCCGATTGCAAGGAACCGCTCGTAAAAACGGCGCGCGGCGGCGTGAAATGTTCGAATAAGGAATGTAAATACCGCGTAAAGGGCGCGGAAACGCAGAAGAAACCGATTGAAATAAACGAAAACGCAATCGATTTTCCCGCTTTGGACGAACCGCCCGTCTACGACGATTATTACGGACAAGAGGACGATTATGTATAACGCTTGCGTAACGGTGATCGGCGGCGGCTTGGCGGGCAGCGAAGCGGCGTATTACCTCGCTTCGCGCGGCGTAAAGGTTACACTCGTCGAAATGAAGCCGAAAAAATTTACCCCCGCGCATAGCGCGGAGGGATTTGCCGAGCTAGTGTGCTCTAACTCTTTAAAGAGCAACGATATTTACGCGAACGCGTGCGGGCTATTGAAAGAGGAAATGCGTATTTTGGGTTCGCTCGTAATAGAAGCGGCGGACGCGACCGCCGTTCCCGCAGGCGCGGCGCTCGCCGTCGATCGCGAGAGATTTTCCGCATATATCACCGAAAAATTGCGTGCGCTTCCCACGCTTACGATCGTGAACGAGGAAGCGGAAACGGTGCCGATTCCGCAAACGGACGGGGGCAGGTACGTGATTATTGCCACAGGGCCGCTCACTTCGGACGCGCTTTCCAAAGATATTTCCGCGCTTTGCGGCGGGGGCTTGCATTTTTACGACGCGTCCGCGCCCATCGTGGCAAAGGACAGTATCGATATGAGCCGCGCGTTTACGGGCGATCGCTACGGCAAGGGCACGGGCGATTATATCAACTGCCCGATGACGAAAGAGGAATATTACCGTTTCGTGAACGAGCTTTTAGCGGCGGAAAAGGTGGAGCTGCACGATTTTGAAAAGCGAGAGATCTTCGAGGGGTGTATGCCGATCGAGGTGATGGCTTCGAGGGGATTAGATACGCTCCGCTACGGCACGTTAAAGCCCGTGGGGCTGTTCGGCGAGGACGGCAAACGCCCGTATGCGGTGTTGCAGCTTCGAAAGGAAACGGTTTTAGGCGAGGCGTATAACCTGGTAGGCTGTCAAACGAATTTAAAATTCCCCGAACAAAAACGGGTGTTTTCGCTCATTCCCGCCCTGAAAAATGCGGAGTACCTAAAATATGGGGTAATGCACAGAAATACTTATATTCAAGCTCCCTCTGTTTTAAATCGCGATTTTTCGTTTAAGAATAATTCGAAACTCTTTTTCGCAGGGCAGATTACGGGCGTAGAGGGATACGTGGAAAGCGCGGCAAGCGGCTTGCTCGCGGCAATCAAAATTGCCGACGAAATTTTAAAAAGACCTACCCACGTCTTTGACGAACGCACTGTTTGCGGCGCGTTGCAAACGCATATTTCCACGCCGCAAAAGGATTATCAGCCGATGAACGCAAATTTCGGGATCTTGGCGCCGCTGCCTCAGCGTATCCGCGACAAACGCGAACGCTACCGCGCGCTTGCAGAGCGGGCGATCGAAGCGGTGAAAGCGGAAAAAGCAAAAGAGCAATAATTTTTAGGAGAAAGAATGATGGAATTTAGAGGAACGACGATTTGCGCCGTGAAAAAGGACGGCGTTACGGCGATCGCGGGCGACGGACAGGTAACGATGGGCGAATCGGTGATTTTTAAAAACACGGCGGTAAAGGTGCGCCGTATTTACGGCGGCAAGGTGATCTTGGGCTTTGCGGGTTCGGTAACGGACGCGTTTGCGCTCACCGAACGCTTTGAGGAAATGCTGAATAAATTTTCGGGCAATTTGATGCGTTCGGCGGTGGAGCTTGCCGAGCTTTGGAGAAGCGACAAGATCGGCAGAAAATTGGACGCAATGATGATCACCGCGGATGAAAACACCCTGCTCATTTTATCGGGCACGGGCGAGGTGATCGAACCGGACGAGGGCGTTTGCGCGATCGGCAGCGGCGGCAATTACGCGTTGGCGGCGGCGCGCGCGCTCTATCAAGAAACGAATTACGACGCGCCGACGATCGCGCAAAAGGCGTTGAAGATCGCTTCGGAAATTTGCGTGTTTACCAACGATAATATCCGTATGGAAACGGTGGGCGGAAAGGAGGAAGCGTAAATGGAAATGCAATATTCTCCCAAACAGATCGTGCAGCAGCTCGATAAATATATCATCGGCCAAGACGACGCGAAAAAAGCGGTGGCGATCGCGCTGAGAAACCGCTATCGCCGTTCGCAGCTTCCCCAAGAGGTTCGCGAGGAGATCACGCCGAAGAACATTATTATGAAAGGTCCTACGGGCGTTGGCAAAACGGAAATTGCGCGCCGTTTGGCGCGGCTTGTGAAAGCGCCGTTTGTCAAAGTGGAAGCCACCAAATACACCGAAGTGGGCTACGTGGGCAAAGACGTGGAAGGAATGATCCGCGACCTTGCAGAGTGCGCTTATCGGTTGGTGAAAGCGGAAAAGGAAGAAGAGGTGCGCGCCAAGGCGCTTGCGGCGGCGGAAAAACGCATTTTGAAGCCGCTTTTGGAAGTGCGCCGCGCGGATAAAGGCAATAAGAGCATGGAAGAATTCGAAGCGGAGCTGTTGGACGGCTTGCGAAAGGGGTATTACGACACGACGACGATCGAGATCGAAGTGATGGACGCGCCCAAGGAAATGGAGCTTTCCCCTGGATCGGCGACGATCGCAATCGGCAATATTTTCGGGGATATGTTCCCTAAAAAGACCAAGCGCCGCAAGCTGACGGTGAAGGAAGCGATGCAGATCGTGCTTGCGGAAGAAGCGGATAAGCTCGTGGACGAGGACGCGGTGAAAGAGGAAGCCTTGCGCCGTGCGGAAAACGACGGCATCGTGTTTATCGACGAGATCGATAAGATCGCGGGCAAGGGCAACCGCGGCGGCGTAGACGTATCCCGCGAGGGGGTGCAACGCGATATTTTGCCTATCGTGGAAGGTTCGACGGTGGTAACCAAATACGGACCGATGAAAACGGACTTTATCTTATTCATTGCGGCGGGCGCGTTCCACGTGGCGGCGGTGGAAGACCTCATTCCCGAATTGCAGGGTAGATTCCCCGTATCGGTGGAATTGAAGAGCTTGACGAAAGAGGATTTCGTGCGTATTTTGACGGAAACGGAAAATTCGCTCACTTTCCAATATTCCAAGCTTTTGAGCGTGGATAATATCGAGCTGAAATTCGATCAAGGGGCGATCGAACGCATTGCGGAAGTATCGGTGGAAATGAACGCGACCAGCGAAGATATCGGCGCGAGAAGATTGCACACCGTAATGGAATACCTTTTGGAAGAAATTTCCTTTAACGCAAGCGGCGATTATCCCACCGTAACGGTGAATATCGATAGAAATTACGTGGACGAACACCTCGCCAAGTTGACGGGGGATAGAAACCTTAAAAAATACGTTTTATAAAGGACGAAAGAAATGATCAACGTACCCAAGGGCACCAAAGACGTATTGCCCGAAGAAAGTTATCAATGGCAGTTTGTAGAGGGCGTGGCGCGCGAGGTTGCCAAGCAATTTTCGCTCAAAGAAATTCGCACGCCCGTATTCGAACACACCGAGCTGTTTCAGCGCGGCGTGGGCAACACGACGGATATCGTTACGAAGGAAATGTATACCTTCCTCGATAAAGGCAACCGTTCGATGACGCTCAAGCCCGAGGGCACGGCGGGCGTGGTGCGCTCTTATATCGAAAACGGTCAATTCGGCGGCGTGCTTCCCGCGAAGATGTACTATATTATCCCCGCGTTCCGCTACGAACGCCCGCAGGCGGGAAGATTGAGAGAATTTCACCAATTCGGCGTGGAAATTTTCGGCGCGAAGGGCGCGGAAACGGACGCGGAAACGATCATGATCGCCGATACGCTTTTGAAACGGCTGGGCATCACGGCGAAGCTGTATATCAATTCGATCGGTTGCCCCGTTTGCCGAAAGGCGTATAACGCCGCTCTCAAAGACTATTTCGCGGCGCGCTTGGACGGGCTTTGCTACGATTGCAAAACGCGCTTTGATAAGAACCCGCTCCGCTTGCTCGATTGTAAGGAAGAGGCATGCAAAGCGATCAACGCGAACGCGCCCTCTATTTTGGATTATCTTTGCGAGGATTGCTCCGCGCACTTTGCCGCGCTCAAAGAATACCTCGCGCTCGGCGGCGTGAGCTACGAGATTAACCCCCGTATCGTGCGGGGCTTGGATTATTATACGCGCACGGTATTTGAATTTGTATCCACGGCGATCGGCGCGCAGGGCACGGTGTGCGGCGGCGGCAGATACGACGGCTTGATCGAAGAACTCGGCGGCGGCGCTTCGCCCGCGGTCGGCTTTGCGGCGGGCATCGAACGGCTGCTGATGGTGATGCAAAATTCGGGCGTAGAAATCCCGCAACCCGAAAAACCCGTCGTGTATTTGGCGGGTATGGACGAAAGCTGCCGCAAGAAATGCTTCGAAATTTGTTGTGCGCTCCGCGCGGCGGGCGTGATCGCGGAATACGATCATATGAGCCGTTCGGTGAAAGCGCAGTTTAAATACGCGGACAAGCTAGGCGCAAGGTTCGTGGCGGTGGTTGGCGGCAACGAGCTTGCCGAGGGCGCAATGAACGTGAAGTGTATGGCGACGGGCGAAAGCGAAAAAGTGGCGTTCGAAAACGCCGTGGAATATTTTTTGAATAAATAATCGATACTATAAAAAGGGGTAAAAAATATGGTAAAATACGTAACGAGTAAAGAATTGGAAGAATTGTTGGCAAGTTCGAAACTGCCTGTGATCTGTGATTTTTGGGCGACGTGGTGCGGACCTTGCAGAATGTTGGCGCCCGTATTTGAGGACGTTTCCGATCGCTACGAGGGCAAGGCGGTGTTCGTCAAGCTCGACGTGGACGAAAACGAAGAAGCGGCGATGAAATACGGCATTACGTCCATTCCGAACGTGATCGCGTTCAAGGATGGCAAAGCGGCGGCAAACAGCCTTGGCTTTGTTCCCGAAGCTTCCCTTTGCGCATTTGTCGATAAAGTGCTGTAATATTTTCTTAAATGCAATTGAAAAAAGAGCTATATTGATAAATTTTTATCAATATAGCTCTTTTTTGTTATGCTTTTTAATCGGTAACTTCATTAAAGATCGGATCGTCGAAAAAATCTTTTAAGGTGATCCCGATCGTTACGCAAAATTGATAAACAGTATCGGTACTTACGCGTTTCTTTTTTATAGAAGTTACGTCGCTTAAAGTAGACCGTGGAACACCGCCTTTCATTTGCTGACCGTACATTGAATATCCTTTCTCGCTTAATAAATCTTTTGTTCTTTTTGCAATCGCTTCCACTAATTTCATTGCAATATCCTCCGTCCTGTATTCGAAACGTTCTGTATTTAGAACGCTTTATATACAAATTGTAGAATATAGCAAAAAATATTCCGTCCGAAGTAGCGGACGGATTGACTTTTTTTATTAAGAGTGGTACAATTTTACCATACAGATAAAAACAAAGGAGCGAGAAGTATACTCTCAAAAGAAGAAATGAAAAGAAGGGAAATAAGTAGTGAATTGCTTACTATGCAAGCGTGAATTTTCGCTAACGCTCAGTGAATTGCGCTTCGCGCGTGAATTGCCGCCATAGGGCGGCGTTGCGGCTGAGATTTATACGAGATTGCCGCAGTCGCTATCGCTCCTTCGCAATGACACCTTCTAACCGTCATTGCGAGCGAAACAAAGTGAAGCGCGGCAATCTCATAAAAATATTTCCATAACGCCGCCGAAGGAGGCAATTCACGAAAAACGAACGTTTTTCAATTCACGCGCCGTTCGGCGCAATTCATGATTGCCGAATGGCAATCAATTCACAAATCATGTCACATTTGCCGCAGTCGCTATCGCTCTTTCGTGGGTGACGGCAAGGGATTATATTGAAAAAAGCGTCCGTTTGCAACGGGCGTTTTTTTGCACTTACAAAATTTTAACAAAAAAATTACAAAATACTTACGGAACGACGGCTTTTTAAAAACATCAAAAAGGTATAATGAACGGGTAAAAATAACGGAGGCGAAAAAATGAACGCTATCGAAATCAGAAATCTATCGAAAAGTTTTCGCGGAATGTACGCCGTCGATCGTTTGAATATGACCGTTCCCGTCGGGGCGATCTACGGGTTTATCGGTGAAAACGGCAGCGGAAAATCCTCGCCGTGTAAAAATTGTATTTAGTGATATTGGTTTATTTGCTTATCCCCATTAGGAACTCTTCCAACTTAGTCAAGAGATGGTCTGCCGGGTTGTCACTTGGAGATTTAAGCATTTTCATTAGATCATCTTGAGTATGATATAATTTTTGATTGAAATAATATTGTAATTTTTTTGAGGTGCATAGTAAAAGGGATTTACAAATCACCAATTTTGTGCTATAATAAAATAATATTAGTTCTTTTTGGATTTCCAATGGGCTTTGATGCGTTTGACCCAAATGTCAAGGGGCAGTTGGGAGAAGACCACGGTGAGGAAGATGACGATACTTATATACTTGCACGGTGTTTACATTTTTTTGAAGGTATGATATACTAATTTTAAGAAAGAGCACAAATACATCTTAGGAGGATATGAGATGGTACGCATGAAATATGTGGCACTGTTGGGCCTTATGATGATGTTATCCCTTTGTTTGACAGCTTGTTTTGGGACACCCGAGGAACCCCACACCCACAATTGGAGTGACTGGTATGACTCCTATGACGGCATTCATCATTACAAGGTGTGTGATGGATGTGATGAAATCATAGAGGAAGAGATCCCAGAGGAGCCAGAACAACCTTTTACCTACACTGTTGGTGAGGATGACACCTGCATCATTACAGAGGCAACCCTTGCAAAAGGGAAAGTAGATGTACCCGCCGAAATTGATGGGTACACGGTGGTTGGTATTGGGTATGGTGCTTTTGCAAATGATACCACTTTGACCGAAGTGACCCTGCCCGACACCCTTCTTTATATTGAGGAAGAGGCGTTTTATGGATGTGCAAATCTGACCTCTGTTGTGGTCCCTAACAGTGTGGAACGCATTGAGTTCCGTGCCTTTGGGGATTGTGTGGGTCTGGAAAGCATCACCCTGCCTTTTGCGGGGCGTGCTCTAGAGGATGAAGACGAGGAATATCATTTTGGTTATATCTTTGGTGCTTTCGGCTCTCCAAATCATAGCGAATATGTTCCCGACAGCCTCACTACTGTAGTTCTCACGGAATGCACTCGTATTGAGCGGTATGCCTTCCGTGACTGCACATCTATTTCTTCCATCACCATCCCTGACACCGTGGAGCATATCGGTGAGGGAGCATTTGAGGAGTGCACATCTCTAACAGCGGTACATATCAGTGACTTGGAAGCGTGGTGCAGAATCACCTTTGAAAGTGAAACTGCCAATCCCCTTTGCTTTGGAAAGCGTCTTTATAAAAATGACAGGGAAGTAAGCAGTGTCACATTCCCCAAAGACATGAACGAAGTTGGTGATTACGTATTCTACCATTGCGTGTCGCTTAAAGCGGTCACCATTCCCGACAGTGTCACTCGCATTGGTCGGGCTGTCTTCCGTGGTTGTGAGGCTCTTGAAACCATCACCATCCCCTTTGTTGGAGCGGTCGATGGTGACATTAGCAACGGCAACTTTGGATACCTCTTTGACTGCGGTATTACCGCTCACAAAAATTATGTGCCCAGCACCCTTGAAACGGTGACCGTCACAGGTGGCACCACCATTGGTATGCGTGCCTTTGAAAACTGCACTTCCATTAAAAGAATCACCATCCCCGCTAGTGTGACCAGCATTGGATCTGGTGCCTTTGGAGATTGCACATCTTTGGGGGCGGTATATATCAGCGACTTGCGGGCGTGGTGCGAAACCTCATTTGCGAGCGAAACTGCCAACCCTCTCTACTATGCTGGAAAACTATATTTGAAAGGCGAAGAAGCACAGAACTTGACCATTTCCGATGATACGGAAAAAGTGTGCAAGTATGCCTTCTATGGTTGCACAGGGCTTTCCTCCGTTTCTATTCCAAAAAGTGTGAAAAGCATTGAAGACGCCGCTTTTTACGGCTGTACATGGCTTTCTGTTGTGAATATGGAAGAAGAACTAGAAAGCATTGGCAAAGAAGCATTTTTGGGTTGTGAGCGTCTGCAGTCGGTGACCATTCCCAAAAGTGTGACCGCCATCGGTGCTTCCGCTTTCAAAGGGTGCACATCTATTAAGACCATGACTATTCCCTTTGTGGGGAATACCAAAGACGGTGTGAATAACACCTATTTTGGATATATTTTTGGTGCAGGTTTTGCCTCTAACCAAGGCGGTCGTATCCCCGCCAGCCTCACCTCTGTCACCATCACAGGTGGGAGTGTCCTCTCCGACTCTGCTTTTAATGGATGCACAACCTTGACCGAAATCATTTTGCCTAACGATTTGACCGAGATTGGTTCTTCCGCGTTCAAGGGGTGCACATCCATCAAAACTATGACCATTCCTGGCAGTGTGAGCACCATTGGCGATTACGCATTCTCTGGATGCACCGCACTTACCGAGGTAACCATGCAAGATGGGGTCGTCACCATTGATGGGTATGCCTTCCATGGTTGTACCTCTCTTAACAGCGTGACCATTCCTCAAAGTGTCAACTCCATTGGCAGGCGGGCATTTTACGGCTGCACAAGCCTCAGTGCTATCAACATCAGCACCACAGGGTGGTATTATGTATATGAAAGTAGTACCACCGAAGGCACGAATGTGGATATGAGCGACCCCGCCGTAGCGGCAGACTATTTGACGGAAACACATTGGAATTATATCTTTAAGAGATAATGCTAAAAAAGGAAGAGCAAGCACGGATGATGTGAACCCAAAAGTTTAGACAAAAAAATTAAATTAATTGTATTGGAACTGAGTTCGGTATTGTACCGGACTCATTTTCAATTTTAATGAGATTCTTTGGTTGTTGTAATAGTAGATGTATTCGTGTAGTTTCTGTATGAAAGCGTTAACGCTTTCATACTTATAGTTTTTTGTTTGCTGTAAGAACTCTACTATTTTGGCAAACACTATCCCTTTTCCGGTTCCTGCTGCCATTTCAACAACAATATGCCTTTGTTCTCTATTTAAAGCCGTTTGAATAGAGTTAATAGCTTTACTTTGATATCATATTATTACAAAGAGGTGAATTGCAACGCTCTGCGTTGCGGCTGAGATTTATACGAGATTGCCGCAGTCGCTATCGCTCTTTCGCAATGACACCTTGTAACCGTCATTGCGAGCGAAACAAAGTGAAGCGCGGCAATCTCATAGAATATTTCCATAACGCCGCCAAGGGCGGCAATTCACGAAAAACGAACGTTTTTCAATTCACGCGCCGTTCGGCGCAATTCACGATTGCCGAATGGCAATCAATTCACAAATCATGTCACATTTGCCGCAGTCGCTTTGCTTTTTCGTGGGTGACGGCAAGGGATTATATTGAAAAAGCGTCCGTTTGCAACGGGCGTTTTTTTTGCGCTTACAAAATTTTAACAAAAAAATTACAAAATACTTACGGAACGACGGCTTTTTAAAAACATCAAAAAGGTATAATGAACGGGTAAAAATAAGGGAGGCGAAAAAATGAACGCTATCGAAATTAGAAATCTATCGAAAAGTTTTCGCGGAATGTACGCCATCGATCGTTTGAATATGACCGTTCCCGTCGGGGCGATCTACGGGTTTATCGGTGAAAACGGAAGCGGAAAATCCACGACGGAAAAATTGATCTGCGGACACCTCGTTCCCGATTCGGGCGAGATCAAGCTGTTCGGCAGGGAATTTACGGACGCGGGCGTGAGGGTGCGCGTGGGCGCGCTCATCGAAAATGCAGGGTGCTTTCCAAGCTCCAGCGTGTTCGATAACCTGATGATGCAAGCCATCAATTTAGGATTGGAAAATCCCGAAGCCGAGATCGACCGCGTATTGAAGATCGTGCGTATGCAGGATTCTGCGCGCAAGAAATTCAAAAGCTGTTCGCTGGGGCAAAAACAGCGTATCGGCATAGCCATGGCGCTCCTTGGCGATCCCGCGTTGTTGATCTTGGACGAGCCGATCAACGGCTTGGACGCGGAAGGAATGAAGATGATGCGGGAGATCCTCGTGGAGATCACGCAAAAATATTCC
Organism: Clostridia bacterium; assembly: GCA_017462985.1. Taxonomy (GTDB): domain Bacteria; phylum Bacillota; class Clostridia; order Christensenellales; family Borkfalkiaceae; genus Scatosoma. The sequence goes on along the minus strand of JAFTQB010000014.1, from coordinate 57,922 downwards.
ACGACGGTGTTGATTTCGTCGCATATCTTGGGCGAGCTGGAAAAGATCGCCACCCATTACGGCATTATTCGCCAAGGCAGAATGATCCAAGAGATCAGCGCGCAGGAAATGGAAAGCCGCGCACGCGTTTTCGTTTCGGTGAAAACGCGGGATATGAAGGGCGCGAAAAAGCTGTTGCAGGAAAAATTCGCCGTCGTGAAGGAAGAGGAAGAAACGCTTCGCGTATACGACGTGGACGAACCCGAAACGATCGTGGAATACCTGCTCGTGAACGGACACGCCGTTTGCGAGGTGAGAAAGAACAAGATCGGTTTGGAAGAATACTATATCGAGTTGATGTCGAAAAAGGAGGCGGAATAAATGGAAGAAGGGCGCGAATTAACATTTGAATCCCCGAGCTTTTTCAAGCGTTTAAAGGGGATGTTGGGCGTGGATTTCTACCGTTTGTTTCACACGCCGCTGTTTTATATCTTTTTGTGTATCGCCGCGATCATTCCCGCGATGATCTTGGGAATGGTCGGCGCGGAAGGCGCGGAGCCGCTTTACGATACGGCTTGGGAAGCGATCGCCGTGGGAACGCCCCTGTATACCTTTGAAGAGATGGGGCAGTACGCCAATATGAATATGGTGTTCATCTTCGGCGGGATCATGGTATCCATCTTTATCGGGCACGATTATAAAAGCGGATACGTAAAACAGCTTTTCACCACGCACGCGAAAAAGCAGGATTATATGATCTCGAAAACGCTTTCCTGCGCGTTTGCGATGGCGTGTATGTGTATTACTTATTTGCTCGGCGTGATCGTATCCGGTCTGCTCGTGGGCGCTTCGTTCGAGGTGAACGCCTATTCGTTGATCTGTGCGATCTTGGGAAAAATGGTCATGAGCCTCGGTTGGGCGAGCTTGTATACCTTTTTGAATATCATTTTCAGAAAATATTTCGGGATTTCGATCGCTTCGTCCTTCTTCTTCGGCACGGGAATTTTGATCGTCGGCTTGGGCGCGGTCTTGCAAAATTCCCCGATCCTCAATATCTTCCTGTACGGCTCGTCGGTATACGCGTGTCTTTCAAGCGATATCCTCACCGTACTCGTGTGCCTTGCGGTTTCGGCGGCTTGGTCGTTCGTGTATAATCTGCTGGGTACGCTCGTGCTTTATAAAAGCGACGTATATTGATGGGAGGACGCAACTGTGAACGCGATAGAAATTAGAGATTTAACGAAAAACTTCGGCGAAAAGCAAGCCGTTTGCGGTTTGGATATGACCGTTCCCGTGGGCGCGATCTACGGTTTTATCGGTGAAAACGGCAGCGGAAAATCCACGACGGAAAAGATGATCTGCGGGCTGTTGCCGTTGAGCGGCGGGCAAATTAAGCTCTTTGGCAGAGATTATACGGACGGGGACGTGCGGGCAAAGGTGGGCGTTTTGATCGAAGCCCCCGGTTGCTTCCCCAATTACAGCGTGTGGAACAACTTAATGCTTCAAGCCGCCAATTTGAGTATCGAAAATGCCGAGGACGAAGTGCGAAAAGTGTTGAAACTCGTCAGAATGGAAGGCGCGGCTTCGAATAAATACAAAAACTGTTCGTTGGGGATGAAACAGCGGATTGGAATCGCTATGGCGCTGCTTGGAAACCCGAAGCTGTTGGTACTCGACGAGCCGATCAACGGCTTGGACGCGGACGGGATGCGGATCATGCGCGAGGTGCTCGTGGGGTTGGCGAAAGATCACGGCTGTACGGTGTTGATCTCGTCGCATATTTTGGGCGAGCTGGAAAAGATCGCCACGCATTACGGCATTATCCGCGGCGGGAAAATGATCAAGGAGATGACCGCCGAAGAATTGGACGCGGGCTGCCGCACCTACGTCGCTTTGCAAACGAAAGAATTATCGCGCGCGAAAGCGATTCTTTCTTGCAGATATTCCCGCGTGGCGGAAGAAAACGAGTATCTTCGCGTGTACGACGCGGAAGCGCCCGAAGCGATCGTCAGCCTGTTATATAAAAACGGTATTTTGGTGAGCGAGATCAAAACGGCGAAAATCGGTTTGGAAGAATATTATATCGATCTGATGAATGAAAAGGAGGGAAGATAATGGAAGCGAAATTTGAATCCCAAGGTTTTGGGAAACGGCTGAAAAGTATGTTGAAAGTGGATTTTCGAAGAATGTTCACAACGCCGCTCCTTTATATCATGCTAGGCGTTTCGTTCGTCATTCCGATTTTGGTTCTCGTGATGACCACGATGATGGGGGAACCTGCGGATCCCGTCGCCGTAACGAGCGCCGTCACGCCGCATCCCGGCGTAGACGCGACCGCTCCAATGGAAGCGTTTGAGAACGTTTGGCAGATCATCGGCTCGGTGAGCGGCGACGCGGCCTCGGGCATGGCGGGCGGCATGAGCTTGACGACCATGTGCAATATCAATCTCGTATACTTTTTGGCGGCGGTGCTCGTTTGCCTTTTCGTTTCCGAGGATTTTAGAAGCGGCTATGCGAAAAACCTTTTCACCGTCCGCGCGAAGAAAACCGATTACGTGATCTCGAAAACCTTGGTTGGGTTCGTCGGCGGCGCGTTGATGCTCCTTTGCTTTTTCTTGGGCGGAATGATTGGCGGCGCGGTGGCGGGGCTTCCCTTTGAAACGGAAGCGACGGCGGGAGAGCTTGTTGCCTGTATCGTATCAAAAGTGTTCTTAATGGCGGTGTTCGTTGCGATCTTCCTTGCCGTGAGCGTTGCGGCGAAGCAAAAAAGCTGGCTTTCGATCATTGGCTCGCTCGGCGCGAGCATGCTGCTGTTTTCAATGATCCCGATGATCACGCCCCTCGATTCGAATCTCGTAAATATCGTAATGTGTTTTGCGGGCGGCGCGCTGTTCAGCGTAGGGCTGGGCGCGGTCAGCAACCTTATCTTGAATAAAACGAGCTTGGTATAATTACGGTTTCAAAAAAGAAAAGCCCACCGAAAATTTTCGGTGGGCTTTTCGTGAATTTAGGAAGGTTTTTTATTTATTATTTTGTTGATTAATAATTTTCCGCTCTCACTTGGAAGTAGCTTTGAGGATGCGCGCAGATAGGGCATACTTCGGGCGCGTCCTTGCCGATCACGATATGACCGCAGTTGGAGCATTGCCATACGGCGTCGCCTTCTTTGGAGAACACGAGCTTGTTCTTCACGTTCGCAAGAAGCTTCTTATATCTTTCTTCGTGTTCCTTTTCGATTGCCGCAACGCCTTCGAAAAGATCTGCGATTTCGTTGAAACCTTCTTCTCTCGCCGTCTTGGCAAAGCCCGCGTACATATCCGTCCATTCGTAGTTTTCGCCGTCAGCCGCATCTTGCAGGTTTTCCGCCGTCGTGCCGATCGCGCCGCCGTTCAAAAGTTTGTACCAGATCTTCGCGTGTTCTTGTTCGTTCTTCGCCGTTTCTTCAAAGATCGCCGCGATTTGCACATAGCCTTCCTTTCTTGCCTTGGAAGCAAAATAGGTGTACTTGTTTCTCGCTTGCGATTCGCCTGCGAACGCCGCTTGCAAATTCGCTTCCGTCTGCGTGCCTTTCAAAGGATTTACCTTTTCAAACACGTTTACTTGCTTGCACTTGGGGCAAACTTCGGGAGCCGTTTCGCCTTCGTGGATATAACCGCAAACCTTACATACATACTTCATAATTTTTTTTACCTCTTGCATTTTTATTTTTTTGTTTCTTAATAGGATTTAGTTTTATTAAGTGATTATAGTATAATATAAAAAATTTATTTTGTCAATAGTTTTTTGGAAAAAAGTTGAAAAAATTTTTTATCATCGTTTTTTTGCGAGAATTTTATAGGATTTTCGCGAAATTTTAACAATTTTTCGGTATATAATATATATAAGGTAAACGGCGATGGCAAAAAAATTATCAAAACGCAAAAGAAAATGGATTGAAAGAACGGTTGAGCACGATCGAAGCTACAAGGCGCTGGCGTACAACCGTTTTTTCACCTGCATTATTTTCGTTGTATTGCAGCTCGCCGCGCTAATTTTATTGTTGACTTATCTTGGCACTTACGGTCTGGTAGCGCAGATCGTAGTGGGGGCGTTGGCGCTGGTATTCGTCGTGTATCTCGCGGGCACGCAGGAACGCAAAAATACGCGCATGCTTTGGATTATTTTAATCCTTGCGTTTCCCGTCGTCGGCGTGCCGCTGTATTTCTTGTACGGGAACGCCAAAGGGAGCAGGTTTTTAAATATCGCATACACGCGCGCGAGCAAAGAACTCGGTGCGCTTCCCGTCGACGACCGCGCCAAAGAGAGCGTTTCCGATCGCGAACGGGGCTTTTTGACCGTTCTTGAAAAGCTCGGCTATCCCGCTTATACGGACGGCGAAGTGGAATATTATTCAAGCGGAAAAGCGCTGTTTGCAGCGATGAAAGAGGAATTGAAAAGCGCGAAAAAATTTATTTTCTTGGAATATTTCATCATTGCGGGCGGGAAAATGTGGGACGAGATACAAAAGATCTTGCTTGAAAAAGCGCTCGAGGGCGTGAAAATCAAGATCATTTACGACGATTTCGGCAGTATCGTTGGCTTGCCGCCGAAATACGATCGGTATTTGGAGGAATTGCACGAAAATATCCAATGCCTTGCGTTCAATAAGGTGCGTCCGATTTTTTCCGCGCACTATAACCATCGCGACCATAGAAAAATTTTAGTGGTGGACGGGCGTGTGGCGTTTACTGGCGGCGTGAATATTGCGGACGAGTATATCGACGAAAAAAAGCGGTTCGGGCATTGGAAGGATACGGGAATCAAGGTAACGGGCAGCGGCGTTGCTACGATGACGAAAACCTTTTTGGAAACTTGGAAAGCGTTCAAGGATAAATCGTTGGAGGCGCAAAACTATCTCGAACCCGTAAAAAGCGAAAAGACGGGCGCGCTCGTGTTGCCTTACGCCGATTCTCCGTTGGATAGCGTGAGCGTGGGCGAGCTTGTTTATTGCGATATGATCGCGCGCGCGAGCAACTATTTGTATATCGCCACGCCCTATCTTGTTTTGGACGAAACGCTGCGGGCGAGTATTATGGAAGCAGCGGCGCGCGGGGTGGACGTGCGTATTTATACGCCGGGGATCCCCGATAAGAAAACGGTGTACCGCTTGACGAGGGCGAATTATCCCGCGCTTTTAAAAGCGGGTGTGAAAATTTACGAATACACGCCGGGGTTTTTGCACGCCAAATCGGCGGTGTCCGACGGCAGAGCGGTGGTAGGAACGATCAATTTCGATTATCGAAGCCTGTATCTGCATTTTGAAAACGCCGTGTATTTCAGCGATGAAAAGGCGGTTGCGGCGGTGAAAGCCGATTTGGAAGAAATAGGGCAGGTATGCCGCGAACGCACTTTGGCGAATACGAAACGCAACCTATTCGGGCGAATGATCGATAGCGTTTTGCGCCTTTTCGAACCGCTGCTATAGGGGAGTAGTAGGTAATAGGTAATAAGTAATAGTGAAGAAGTGCGGAAGAATTTTAAAACTGTCGTAGCGCGGCAATCTCATAAATAATAATGCAATCATTAAAACGAGATTGCCGCAGTCGCTATCGCTCCTTCGCAATGACGGTACGGGTGAGCTTTTCGACATATGCGGAAGCTGCTATAAACCGTAATTGAAAACGACCGCTTGGGGGCGCAGGCTCTGCGCGCGGCGATTCACGATTGCTTTTGCAATCTATTCACTGCAAAATGAAAGAGCTTAACGGCTCTTTTTTTCGTTGAAATTTTGGTGAAAAGGAACGGGCGAACGCGCCAAATACTTGACATAATTTTTTGCGATTATTATAATAATGTAGAATAATGAAAAAAGAGGAAACGGTATGCTGAAAACTTTGTTAAAAAGCGTAAGGGAATATAAAAAGCCCGCGCTCGTTACGCCGTGTTTTATGGTGCTCGAAGCGCTGTGCGAATGTTTGATTCCGTTTTTTATGGCGCAGCTCATCAGCAGGATCGAAACGCCGGGCATAGACGCGGATACGGCGATGAGAACGGTATTGATCTACGGCGGCGTATTGCTTTTGTTGGCGGCGGTATCCATCACTAGCGGCGTTTTGGCGGGTCGATTTGCCGCTACGGCGAGTTGCGGATTTGCGAAAAATCTGCGCCATGATCTTTTTTACCGCGTGCAAAAATTCTCGTTCGGGAACGTGGATACTTTTTCGTCCTCGTCGCTCGTAACGAGGCTGACGACGGACGTTACCAACGTGCAACAATCCTTCCAAATGTGTTTGCGGATCGTTGTGCGCGTTCCCTTGCAGTTTATTTTTGCGATTGTTATGAGTTTTACGATCAATCCCAAGCTTGCTTGGATTTTCGTGGCGATCGTGCCGTTCCTTGCGGCGCTGATCGTTTCGATCATGCGCTTCGTAATGCCGTTCTTCCGTAAGATCTTCAAAAAATACGACGCGCTGAATAATTCCGTACAGGAAAACGTGAGCGGGATTCGCGTTGTCAAATCGTTCGTTCGCGAAGAACACGAAACGCAAAAATTCCAAAAAGCGGCGGGGGAGGTACGCGACGATTTTACGAGGGCAGAAAAAGTCATCGCGCTCAACGGCCCGATCATGACGCTGTTTATCAATTTTGCGTCCATTTTGATTTCCGTATTCGCGGCGTACGCGATCGTCGATAAAGGTTTTTGGGCGGCGTACGACGGCTTCGGTACGGGTCAGCTTTCCGCGCTCATTTCCTATGGGATTCAAATGCTTTCGTGTTTGATGATGTTCTCGATGATCTTCGTGATGCTTTCGATGTCGATCGAATCGGGCAGACGTATTGCGGAAGTGCTCGAATGTAAATCGGATATCGTCAGCCCCGAAAACGGCGTTACGGAAGTTGCCGACGGTTCGATCCGTTTTGAAAACGTCAACTTCAAATACTCGCAAAAAGCCGAACGCTACGCGCTTGCGAATATCGACCTCGATATCAAGGCGGGCGAAACGGTGGGGATCTTGGGCGGTACGGGTTCTTCGAAAACCTCGCTGATACAACTCATTCCCCGATTGTACGACGCGACGGAAGGCGCGGTGTACGTGGGCGGCGTGAACGTAAAGGATTACGATTTGGATATTCTTAGAAAAGAAGTGGCGGTAGTGCTTCAAAAGAACGTTCTGTTTTCGGGCACGATCAAGGAAAACCTGCGTTGGGGGGACGAAAACGCGACGGACGAGGAATTGGTGCGCGTATGCAAATTGGCGCAAGCGCACGAATTTATCACGGCGTTCCCCGACGGCTACGATACCTATATCGAACAGGGCGGCACGAACGTTTCGGGCGGTCAAAAACAACGGCTTTGTATCGCGCGCGCCATTTTGAGAAAACCCAAGGTGATCATCTTTGACGACAGTACCTCGGCGGTAGATACCAAGACGGACGCGTTGATCAGGCGGGCGATGGCGGAAGAAATTCCCGATACGACGAAAATCATTATTGCCCAACGCGTGGCTTCCGTGGAGCACGCGGATAAGATCGTGATCCTCGACGGCGGCAAGATCATCGCTTGCGGCAACCACGACGAATTGATGGCTTCGAGCGACGTTTATCGCGAAATTTACGAAGCGCAAACGAAAGGTAAGCAGGAAAACGCGGAAGGGGGTGAAGAATAATGGCTGAACAAAGAGGCGCTATTAAAACCCCCGCAATGCCCAAAGGCCCGATGCGCGGCAGAGGAATGCCCGTACCTAAGGGCGCAATTAAAAAAGGCACGTTGTCGCGGCTTTTGAAAATGTTGCTGAAATACTATAAATGGCAAATGATCGTAGTGTTCGTCTGTTTGATCGTCAGCTCGGTGGGCAGCTTGGTTTCCACCGTGTATATGGGTTCGCTTGTGGATAACGTGATCACGCCCGCGATGAAAGTGGGCTTTAATTCCGAGATTGCGGCAACCTTGACGGGTTTGATCGTAATGATGATTACGGTATACACTGTGGTTACGCTTTCTTCCTTTTGCTATTCGCGGATCATGGCTACGGTTACGCAAGGGATGCTGTATCATTTGCGCGAAGAAATGTTCCAAAAAATGCAGAGCTTGCCCATCAAGTATTTCGATACGCACGCGCACGGCGATATTATGAGTACCTATACGAACGATACCGACGCAGTGCGGCAAGTGATCGGGCAGAGCTTACCTAATTTGTTCAGCAACTCGCTCACGCTCGTCGTTTCCGTCGCGTTGATGCTCTCGTATAGCTTTTGGCTTTCTATCGTCGTGGCGGTTTGTACCTTCGCAATGACTTTCGTCGTGAAAAAGATCGGCGGCAACAGCGCGAAATATATGGTCGCACAGCAACATTCCTTGGCAAAAGAGGAAGGCTACGTCGAAGAGATGATGAAAGGGCAAAAGGTGGTGAAGGTATTCACCTACGAAGAACGCGCGAAAAACGATTTCGATCAACTCAACGAACAGCTTTTCAAGGATAGCGAGCGAGCGCATATCTTCGGAAATATTTTAGGTCCGATTCTCGGCAATATCGGCAATTTCACTTACGTGTTAATTGCCATCGTCGGCGCGGCGCTCTTTGCGCTCGGCGTTCCCAATATCGGCTTTTCCAACCTTTTCGAAGCGGAAAAGGCGGTGCTGAGTATCGGTACGATCGTTATTTTCCTCGGCAGTTCGCGCAACTTTGCGCAGATCGTCAACCAGATGTCGCAACAAATTTCCATGGTGGCGATGGGGCTTGCGGGCGCGAGCCGTATCTTTACGCTCATGGACGAAGAACCTGAATTTGACGAGGGCTACGTTACCTTGGTAAACGCGAAGCGCGACGAAAACGGCGAACTGACGGAAACGGCGGAACGCACGGGACTTTGGGCTTGGAAACATTACCATAAAGCGGACGGCACGACGACTTATACCGAGCTGAAGGGCGATATCGTGATGGATATGGTAGATTTTTGCTACGTGCCCGAAAAACAGGTGCTCACCGACGTTACGCTGTACGCCCGACCGGGGCAAAAGATCGCGTTCGTGGGAGCGACGGGCGCGGGAAAAACGACGATCACCAATCTGATCAACCGTTTCTACGATATTGCGGACGGCAAGATCCGTTACGACGGCATCAATATCAACAAGATCAAAAAGAGCGATCTGCGCCGCTCGCTCGGGATCGTATTGCAAGATACCAACCTGTTCACGGGCAGCGTAATGGAAAATATCCGTTACGGAAGATTAGACGCGACGGACGAGGAATGTATCGAAGCGGCGAAGCTTGCGAACGCACACGATTTTATCAGTCGTTTGCCCGACGGTTACGATACGGTATTGACGAACAACGGCGCAAACCTGTCGCAAGGTCAGCGCCAACTCCTTTCGATCGCGCGCGCGGCGGTGGCGGACGCGCCCGCGATGATTTTGGACGAAGCGACCTCGTCTATCGATACGCGCACGGAAGCGCTCGTCAACGACGGTATGGATAAACTCATGCACGGCAGAACGGTGTTCGTGATTGCGCACAGACTTTCCACCGTACGCAATTCCGACGCGATCATGGTGCTCGATCACGGCAGGATCATCGAACGCGGCACGCACGAACAGCTCATCGAACAAAAGGGCACGTATTATCAGTTGTATACGGGCGCGTTCGAATTGGAATAAAGAAAGGATTGCCTTTGGCGATCGATAAAGAAAAAACGAGCGGAAGCATTGCGCTTCCGCTCGTTTTTATTTTTATAAAACCTTTGATAAAAATTCTTGCAAGCGTTCGTTTTTCGGACGTTCGAAAAATTCCGTCGGAGTGTTTTCTTCCTTGATCTTCCCGTCGTCCATAAAGATGATCCGCGAAGCCACTTCCTTGGCAAAGCCCATTTCGTGCGTTACGATCACCATCGTCATTCCCTCGTCGGCAACTTGCTTCATCAGCGCGAGCACTTCGCCCACCATTTCGGGATCGAGCGCGCTCGTCGGTTCGTCAAAGAGCATTACGTCCGGTTCCATCGCGAGCGCGCGAATGATCGCGATACGCTGTTTTTGACCGCCCGAAAGGGTGGCGGGGTAGGCGTTTGCTTTATCCTCCAACCCGATACGGCGGAGTAGTTCCATTGCTTTTGCTTCCGCTTCTTCCTTGGTTTTTAGTTTGAGCATTACGGGCGCGAGAGTGAGATTTTTCAGCACCGTCAAATTATTGAACAGGTTAAAATGTTGGAACACCATACCCATTTTTTGCCGCGCGAGATTGATATCGATATAGCTTTGCTTGAACAGGCGGCGAATTTCTTCTTTGTATTCCTTGCCCTCGTGCTTTTTTAAAAGATCTTCCGCTTTGATCTTTTGGATGATTTCTTGATCTAATTCTTCTTCCGTTTTTTCAGGGGAAGCCGCTTTGGCTTGTTCCATCATTTTTCGATAGGTATTCGAAAGCCGAATGACTTCGAAATGCAGATACGGATCGATGGGGGTGAGCAGCTTATCGTCCAGCCAAATTTCGCCGTAGGTGGGCGTTTCGAGCAAGTTCATACACCGAAGCAGGGTGCTTTTTCCGCTCCCCGACGGACCGATAATCACCACCTTTTCGCCCTTTTCGATCGTACAGCTCACGCCTTTGAGCACTTCCACTTTATCGAAATTTTTAAAAATATTATTAACGCTTATCACTTGCCCGCAACCTCCTTTCAATCAATTTTACGAGGAATACCAACAAATAAACGACGACTAAGTAGAAGCAGCCCGCGATGATACCGCTTGCGAGGAAGTTGGGAACGCTTCGAAATACCGTGCTGGAAGCGGCGTTTAAATCGAAAGTGAGCGTGCCGATTGTTGAACCGACCATACCGACGATAGAAGTTTCTTTTAAAAGGGCGATCATTTCGTTACCGATCGCGGGGATAATATTTTTGACGGCTTGCGGAATAATAATGCGCGTCATTGTAGCGAGCCAACCCAACCCAAGCGCGCGCCCTGCTTCCATTTGTCCTTTATCCACCGATAAAATGCCCGCGCGGATATTTTCCGAAACGTATGCGCCCGAATTGATCCCGAACGTGATGATCGCGGCATAAGGCTTGAAGCCGGGGATTGCCAATACGGCGAATACCATAATGAAAAGCTGCAAGGCAACGGGCGTGCCGCGGAAAATAGTGGTGTAAAGATTACAAATCACCGCGGGGACTTTCATAAATTTATAATTATCCGCGGCAATTTTCACGATAGCAACGATAAAGCCGAGTACTAGCCCGATCAGCGCCGCGAAAAAGGTGAGCGCCAGCGTGTTTAAAAAGCCCGTAAAGTAATAGCCCATCAATTCGCCGTCGGATAAAATTTTTGCAATATCTTCAAATAACATAAATTTCCTTTATTGATCGAAAAGGGGAAGACGATCGCCTTCCCCTTTCGTCGTTTCGTTTGGATTAGTTCAAGCCGAGATGTTTATTAACGAGCGCTTGAATACCGTCTTCGCCAAGATCGGCGAGGACTTCGTTGATCGCGTTCAAAAGCTCTGTTTGACCTTTCGTTACGCAAATGGCGTAGGTATCGACTGCCGCTTCGTCAGGCGTTTCGCCTTCGCCTTGATAATAAAGGGGCGCGCAAGCAAGATTAGCGTTGTCTTCGATCAGTTTTTTCGCGGGCAATTCGTCGATAATGAGTACGCCTGCGTTCAAACCAACGTCGGCTACTGCGGTTGCCAAATCGGAGAAGCCCGATTTTGTTACGAGCGCTTCGTTTGTTTCCGCGTTCCAAAGCGAACCGCCCTCTGCGATCTCGTCGCCGAGGAATAAATCCGCCGTCGTACCGTTTTGTACGGCGATCACTTTTTTATCAAGGTTGGCGATGCTGTTCCAGTAGATCCCTTGCGTTTCGTCCGTGGTAGTGCTGAGCAAAATATTCTCGTCGCTCTTTTCGTAGATCACGTACAGAGCCGCCGTATAATATTCGGTGGAAAAATCAACTTTTTGCTTGCGTTCTTCGGTAACGGAAATGCCCGCCGCGTCGACGTTCGTCAGCGTACCTTCGGAAACCGCGTCTACGATCGTATCAAAATCCACGTCTTCAAAAATAACCTTTTTGCCTAATTTTTCACCGACTTTATTCATAATATCCACGTCTACGCCTACGATATTTCCGTTGGAAACGTATTCAAAGGGAGCAAATCCCGATTCGGTATAAACAATCAGCGTTTCTTCCGCACATGCGCCAAAGCTCATGCAAGCGGTGGCGGCAAGAGCCAATGCCATAGTTTTAAAAATAGTTCTTTTCATAAACAAATCTCCTTTTAAGATAATTTTTTTCGTGCTTATTTTCTTCATTGTAGTACGAAACGCGAATAAAAGTCAACCGATTTTGAAAAGGTAACGGAAAAAATATTTTATATTTTTATAAAAAGCGAATAAATGAATAAAACAATCGGATATTGTGAATAAATCCTTAACAGATTAGAAAAAGGAGCAAAAAAAGCGTTAGAAGCGTTGCTTTTTTTTTGCCGCTATGGTATAATCGTACAAAATCAACAAAGAGAGCAAACGAAGATGAACAACGAATTTTTTTCGTTCGAAGTGATCAAAACCGATCCCGAAACGGGCGCGAGAGCGGGCGTATTGCACACGCCGCACGGCGATATAGAAACGCCCGTGTATATGCCCGTAGGTACGCAAGCCACGGTGAAAGGGGTGTTCCCGCGCGATTTAAAGGAAGCCGGTTCGCAGATCATTTTATCGAATACTTATCATTTATATATGCGCCCGGGCGACGAGATCGTCAAAAAGGCGGGCGGCTTGCACAAGTTTATGAATTGGGACAAGCCCATTTTAACGGATAGCGGCGGGTTTCAGGTGTTTTCGCTTGGAAAGCTGAACAAGATCACCGACGAGGGAGTGGAATTTTCCTCGAACGTAGACGGAAGCAAGCATTTCTTCACGCCCGAAAAGGCGATGCAGATCGAACAAAACCTCGGCGCGGATATCATTATGGCGTTCGACGAGTGCAGCGAATACGGCTATACGCACGATCAGGCGAAAAAGGCGATGATTCGAACGGCGAACTGGTTGGAGCGTTGCTATAAATTTCACGATAAACCCGAGCAAGCGCTGTTTCCCATCGTGCAAGGGAATATGTACAAAGATCTGCGCGTGGAAAGCTTGGAGCGCTGTATGCCGTTTGTCAAGCACGGGATCGCGATCGGCGGTCTTTCGGTGGGCGAGCCGAAGCCCGTGATGTATGAAATTTTGGAGCATTTGCAGGATAAACTGCCTACGGACGTGCCCCGTTATTTGATGGGGGTGGGATCGCCTGATTGTTTGATCGAAGGCACGCTTCGCGGCGTGGATATGTTCGATTGCGTGTTGGCGACGCGCATTGCGCGCAACGGCACGGCGATGACCTCGCGCGGCAGAATCGTGGTGAGAAACGGCAAATACAAAGAAGATTTTACGCCGCTGGATAACGAATGCGATTGCTATTGCTGTAAGCATTATACAAAGGCGTATTTGCGGCACCTCGTCAATACGGGGGAAATGTACGGCGCGATGCTGTTGAGCTTGCACAATATCACTTTCTTGCACAAGCTGATGAAAGGGCTTCGCGGGGCGATCCTCGGCGGCTACTTGCGCGATTTCACCGCCGACTTTTATCAAAAGTACGGCGGCGAAGGAAAATGGTAAAAAGTGCGTTTTTGCCTTTTTCGACAAAGAAATACGAATGAAAAATAGGTGAAAGAGTAATTTTTTTACAAACGGGCGTTGGAAACGCTTGCCAAAACTTTAAAAAAAAGGTATCATTATAAATAGAAACCGATAATGGAAGGAGAAAAATTATGATTTGGAATTTATTGACGGACGGCGCAACGACGCCGGAAAGCGATCCTTGGGGAATGTACATCACGATCGGCGTGATCATCATTTTGTTCGTGGTGATGTTTATTTTCAACAACCGTTCGCAAAAGAAAAGACAGAAAGAATTGGAAGACACGCTCAACGCGGTAAAGCCCGGTAGCAAGGTCAAGACGATCGGCGGCATTTGCGGCATCGTCGTAGAGGTTTGCCCCGACGATAATACGTTCGTGTTGGAAACGGGCAACGAAGCGAACGGCAAGTGCTTTATCCGCTTCGATAAGCAAGCCATTTATCAAACGGACGCCGTGCCCGAAAAGACGGAGCCTACCCAAGCTGCGCCCGTAGCGGCTGAGCCTACTTCCGAAAACGCCGTTGCCGTAGAGGAAACGACGGAAACTGCGGAAGAAACGCAAGAAAATAAATAAGCTATTCTAAAAGAAAGCGCCTTCGCATACGATAAAGCGGAGGTGTTTTTTTATGAAATCGGATACTTTGTTTCAAGGCTTGAAATCAGCGATCTTCGGTACGCTGTTTTCGGTGGTGCTCGCGCTGATCTATGCGCTCGTGCTGTTCTTTTTCCCCATGTCAACCACGGTAACGGCGGTGGTATCGCAAATTTTAAAATCGCTTTCTTTATGCCTTGCGTGTATGATCTGTATTCGTGAAGAAGGCGGGATCAAAAAGGGCTTGGGCGCGGGCGTGCTGTTCACCCTGCTTTCCTACTTATCCTTTTCCGCGATCGGCGGGGATTTTTCCCTTTCGTGGCTAATCTTATTGGATTTTGCGTTGGGGATCTCGGTGGGGGCGCTTTCGGGGATTGCCGCCGTCAACTTAAAACGCGCGTAAAATCTTGGCGAATACGAAAAAAATATCGGAAAGTGCTTGATTTTTAATGAAAAGTATATTATAATAATATCACAAGTACTAACAACAAGGAGAAATCGCTATGATCAAGACGATTGCTAAACCTCAGGAAAAGAAAGTAACGGGCTGCGGCGAATGCAGAAGCACCTGCCAATCCGCTTGCAAAACGAGCTGTACGGTTGGGAACCAATCCTGCGAAAGAGTAACCCGCGAACAAAAAATCGAACGCAAATAAGATGTTGATAAAAAGGCGTAAAAGGCGCGTAACGGTTACGCGTCCTTTTTTGCCGTGAAAACGACGGAAAGAGGCGGCTTGATTCGGCTGCCTCCCTTTTAGTTATAACGATAGGAATATTATGGTACACGTATTTAATTATCGCGATAAAAATTATATTTACGACGTAGGCAGCGCTTCCTTGCACGAATGCGACCGCGCGACGGCGGACGTTTTGAAAAGCCGCGAGGGACAAGCGGTGGATATTACTTATATCACCGACGAGCAGATGCGGGAGATCCTTGCCGACCTCGACGAACTCGAAGGGCAGGGCTTGCTTTATAAAGCGGAAACGAGCGCGCGCCCGATGAAAAGCAACGAAGTGAAAGCGCTTTGTATCCATATTTGCCACGATTGCAATTTCCGTTGCAGATATTGCTTTGCCGACGAGGGCGCGTATCATTCCAAGCGCGAGAGCATGAGTTTGGAAACGGCGAAAGCGGCGGTGGATTTTTTGATTGAAAACAGCGGCAACAGAAAGGTGCTGGAAATGGACTTTTTCGGCGGCGAGCCGTTGATGAACCTCGAAGTTTTGAAGCAGACGGTGGCGTATGCGAAAGAACGGGGGGCGCAAACGGGCAAAAAATTCCTGTTTACCACCACGACGAACGCGCTTTTGTTAAACGACGAAACGATCGAATTTTTCAATGCGGAAATGGAAAACGTCGTGCTTTCGTTGGACGGCAGACCCGAGGTGCACGACGCCATTCGAAAATCGGTGAACGGCAAGGGTACGTACGCGCTCATCATCGATAAGATCAAAAAATTCGTGCGGCTTCGCGGGGAGAAAAGCTATTACGTGCGCGGCACGTTCACGGCGAAAAATCTCGATTTTGCAAAGGACGTTATCTTCCTTGCGGAAGAGGGGTTCGATAGCATTTCTATGGAGCCGGTCGTAACCGATATCGACGATCTGCAAATCAAGGAAGAACACTTGCCGATCATCGAAAAGGAATACGAAAATCTTTGCGAGGAGTATTTGAAAAAATACGCCGAGGGAAAGGGCTTTAACTTCTTCCATTTCAATATCGATTTAGAGGGCGGCCCCTGCCTTTCCAAGCGCGTTTCCGCGTGCGGCGCTGGCAACGAATATTTTTCCGTGCTTCCGGGTGGCGATCTGTATCCCTGCCACCAATTCGCTTCGGATAAAGAATTTTATATGGGCGACGTATGGCAAGGGATCGTCAAGCCTGAAATTCGCGAAAAATTCAAAAATTCCTGTTTGTTTACGCGTAAAAAATGCGGCGATTGCTTTGCAAAATTCGTTTGTTCGGGCGGCTGTAACGCCAATAATTACCATTTCAACGGCGATATCGACGAACCTTACGAAACGACCTGCTCGATGATGAAAAAGCGGATCGAATGCGCCATGCACATTTTGGCAACGAAGAAATTCGCCGCGGAAAATTAAAAAGCGCTTCTTTTTTATAAAAAGAAAGCAAAAAAAATCGCTTGCAAGCGCGGAATGAATTGACAAGCGAGCAAAAAATAGAGTATAATTAGAAAGTATTATTGTAAAAGGGGCGTTTCGCGCCTCGACAAAACATAGGAGGCTATGTATGGGCAAGAAAAAATCGGTGGTATTGATGGTGCTTTTAAACATCCTCATCATCGCCCTGACGGTATTCACGGTCAGCCCGACTTTTTGGTTCCCTTGGAACGACGGGTTGAACGGTTGGAATTCGCCGCTCGGGGAATTTATCGATTTCGGCTCGGATTTTAAGGGGGGATACTATACCTATTATTATCCCGACGGAGTGTATTCCGAGGCGCAATATCAATCTAACCTTGAAAACTATTCGGACGAAGTTGCGGAAGGAGAAACGCAAAGCCCTCGCGATAAATACGCGGAAGGCTTTATCGCGCACAAGGGCTTGCGCCTTTCTACCGATTCGCAGTACGGCTTGGTGAAAAACGGCAAGGTGAACGACGATTTCGTGAATGAAATGCAGAGGCTTCGCAATGTTATTTCCGACCGTTATTCCGCAAGAGGCTATTCCTCGTTCCGCGTTGCCGTTGTAGACGATTATGCGTTCAGAGTGGAACTTCCCGCGGCGGACGCGCTGTATGAATCGACCTTCGAGCTGTTCTCGTACATGGGGGCGGTGAATTTGAAGATTGGCGATACGGCTGTGGAAGAGCTGGAAGAAGAGGGCGTGAGTATCAACGATTATATCACGAACTTTACGATCGGCGCGCAGTACAACTTTAATTATATCCGCGTGAACTTAACGCAAGCGGGGAAAGATTTGATTGGCGAAAAGAAAGATTCGTTGAGCACGCAATCGTCTAACGATACTTCCACGACGATGTATATTTGCGTTGGCGATACCAAGATCTTGCCTGTTTATCAAGACAACGTCCGTTCGGACAACCTGATTAACTGTGCCTACCTTGAAGGGGACAACAAGGCGCAACTCGATACGATGGTAGTGCTTTTGAATTCCGCGCTCGAACACGGCGAATTTTCCGTTACTTTCTCGGGCGTTTCCAGCGAAATCCGCGAAATGGAAAACTTGAACGGCGAAAACCTCGACGTAGTCATTTTGTTGGTGCTTGCGGCGATTACGCTCGCTTGCATCGTAGCGATGATCGTGAAATACCGTCGTTACGGCGTTGTGGCGGCGTATATGACTCTTTCTTATCTGATCGTAACGGGGCTTTGCTTCGCGTTCATTTCGGGCGGTATCTTCGAATTTACGCTCGGCTCGGCGCTCGTGTACCTTTTCGTGTTGGTGCTGATGAACGTGTTGCACGCGATGAACTATCATGCGATCAAAAAGCAATTCGACCTTGGTAAAACGGTGGATTCTTCCGTAATGCTCGGCTACAAGAGCACGATCTGGCTGACGGTGGATATCTACGCGGTGTTGCTCCTTGGAGCGCTTGCGATGCTTATCGGCGCGGCGGGCGTACAAATTATGGCGTTGCAAGCGATCATTTGCTTGGTGGCGGGCGCGTTCTGCAACCTGCTTTGGGGCAGATTGATCAATTATATCTACCTTTCCACGCAAAAGAACAAATTCAAATATTTCGGCTTTGTAAGGGAGGATGACGACGATGAGTAAGAAATTTGCGCAAAAAACCGTCGGCAAATTGACGGTATGGGCGATCGTTTCCGCCGTGATCCTTTTGGCGAGTATCATCGTGATGATCTTCGCGGGCTTTAATAACCATATCCTCACCGACAGCTACAAAACGGTTACGGTGAGCGTGCAAATGAGTAGCGCCGAATATAAAACGGAAGCGGAAAACATCGAAAAAATTTGTAACGACGCGTTTGAGGAAGCGGGAATGGACGTGGTATACGTGAGCCGCAACAAGGTTTCCACCAACTCCCACGAACTTTTCTATATCTTTGGTCAAGCTACTAAGTTCGGTACGATCCAAGAAACGTTGCAATCGAAATTCTCTGCGGTGGCGGAATACGAAGACAACTTCGTTAAAGTCGTCGCGCATACGGATAGCGTAGTGGAAAAATTACCCGACGGATATTTGCTTCGCGGCGTGCTTGCGGGCGTAGTGATCGCGGTGCTTGCGTTTGCATACGTTGCGCTTCGCCATAAGATTTGGAACGGGATCGTTGCGTTCGTAGCCACGGGCTTATCGGCGGCGCTTTCCTGTGCGGTGATCCTCGCTACCCGCATCCCCATTACGACGACGGTGCTTTATGCTGTGGAATTTTCTATGCTCTTGACGGCGGTTTTGGTGCTGTTTACGGTATCTAAAATTCGCAAGGCGGAAAAAGAAGCGAACGAACCGATTGCAACGGTGGAAACGGTTGCGGAAAACGTGGCGTTTAAATCCTCGTTAGCGCTTTGTATCAGCTTGCTTTGCGTGTTTGCGGTCTTAGCGATCGTGGGCATTTTTGCGGCGGAAAACTTCCTTGCGTTCGCGGCGATTTCGATCGTTGCCGTACTCGTCAGCGCGTTCTCGGCGATCGTGTTCGCGCCCGCGCTGTACTTGCCGATCAGAAAACTGTTCGCGGCTTGGGCGGAAAAGCGCGCTAGATACGATTATAAAAAGGGCGGCAAGGGCGGTAAGCAACAAAAATCCGTCAAGCAGGATACTCCTGCTCAAACGCCCGCTCCCGTAGAAGAAACGGCTGAAACAGCTGAAGAAGCCGCTGAGGAAACTCCAGTAGAAGAAACGTCTGAAGCGGCTGAAGAAGCCGTGGAGGAAGCTCCCGTAGAAGAAACGGCGGAAGAAGCCGTAGAGGAAGCTCCCGCAGAGGCTGCTACGGAAGAAGAAACTGATCAACAAGAATAATCAAGCGATATGCTCGGGCGGGAGGGGGTAAAAGCGCCTCGCCGCCCGAATTTTATTTCTACACAGGGTAATTATGAAAAAACTCGTTCCCGAATACGCGTTTACGCAAGAACAACTGAATATTATTTCCGATCTTGCGCGCGAAGTGGGATTGACGGAAAACGTTACCCGTATTTTGTATGCTCGCGGCGTGGATACGGCGGAAAAGATCAACCGATTTATGTATCCCACCAAGGATAATTTTCTTTCTCCCTTTTTGATGAAAGGAATGAAGGAGGCGGTGGCGATGATCGAAGAAGCGCGCGACTACGGAAAAACCGTCGCGGTGTTCGGCGATTACGACGCCGACGGCGTTTGCGCTTCCGCAATCATGTATCACGCCTTAAAGGCGTACGGGATCGAGCCGCATATCTATATCCCCGAACGTTCGGACGGCTACGGGCTTTCCATGGAAGCCGTCGACCGCATTTTCGAGGATTGTAATCCCGAGCTGTTTATCACGGTGGACTGCGGCATTTCTTGCGCGAAAGAGGCGCAGTATATCTACGAGCTAGGTTCTGACGTGATCGTTACCGATCACCACGAATTGCCCGAAGTTTTGCCCGATTGCGTGATCATCAATCCCAAATTAGAGGACGATTATCCGTACGATAATCTTTGCGGCGCGGGGGTAGCGTTCAAGCTCGCTTGCGCGTTGCTTGGGGAAAAGGCGTACGAATATTTAGATTTTGCAACGCTCGCAACGGTGGCGGACAGCGTTCCGCTGCTTGGGGAAAACCGCGATATCGTAACGGAGGGCTTGAAAATGTTCAACCGTTCCGTGCGCCCGTGTTTTTCCGAACTGATCGGGCGATCCTACGATCCCATTTCCGCGCAAACGCTTGCGTTTACGCTCGCGCCCCGTATCAACGCGGCGGGGAGAATGGGGGACGCGCGCGCGGCGCTTCAATTGTTCACAACGGAAAATCCCGCGGAAATTTACGATCTTTCGGTGAAGCTTTGCGCATATAATACGGAAAGGCAAAAATATTGCGACGAATTATATATTTCCGCAAAGAATAAATTAAAAGAAAAGGGCGCGTACGGTAACGTGATCATGCTTTCGGACGAAAGCTGGAATACCGGCTTTATCGGGATCGTGGCGGCGCGTATTGCGGAAGAATATAACCGCCCGACGCTATTGTTCGTGCATCACGGCGATATGCTCAAAGGCAGCGCGAGAAGTATCGAAAATATCAATATTTTCAGTGCGTTAAAAAGCTGTTCGCATTTGATTGAAGAATTCGGCGGGCATGCGCAAGCGGCGGGCATCAATATCCGCACGGAAAATTTCGAAGCGCTGGAAGAAGCGCTGAACGAAACGATTGCAAAGTCGCACGACGCGGAGGATTTTGAACAAAGGCTGTACGTAAGCGAGGAGATCACCGCTCCTTTCCCCGAAAAATTTGCGCGCGAGATCATGATGATGGAACCTTACGGCGTGGGACACCGCCGTCCGCAATTCGTTATTTCGGCGGGGGCATGTACGGCGCGACCGGTGAAAAGTATGTCGCCGCACCTCAGCGTGAAAAGCGATTATATCGACTTGATGTATTTTTCCGGCGTTAAGCATTTGAAGATCATCGAAAGCGACGTAAAAAAGAATATCGTATTCGAAATCAACGTTTCCCGCTTTAAGGGCAGAGAACAGATCAAGGGCTTCGTGCGCGATCTGCTTTACGACGGCAGGACGGGCAGACGGGCTTCCGACAGTATTTTTATGAACGGTATTTCCCGTTGTTATGCGGAAAAACCGCCCGTGGAGATCGAGCAAAGAACCACGCAAGAGATCAAAGAATTGATCGCGCAAAAGCAAAAGGAATGTGCGTACGGGCTTTGCCTGATCGCGTCCGATCGGCGCACGCTCCGTTTTTACGAGGAGCTTGACGGCTTTGATTGCGATCTGTTTTATCCTTCTTCGCGCAACGTTTCCAATCTTTTGATCGTATCGCCCGCGCCCGACGCGGATATTTCGGGCTTCCGCGATTTTCTTTTCTTGGATACCCCGTCCGATTATAACGTGGCGGCGTTGAGTGGCAGAAAGGTGATCGTCAACGGCGAAATTTGCGGTTATAAGATGTTCGAGGGGCTAGATACGGCGCGGGAGAGCTTGTTGGAAATTTATTCGGCGCTCCGCCGCGAAATCAACCGTTTAAACGGAGGGAATGCGGAAGAACTTTCCAAATATAGCGAAACGCTGGGCTTTGAAAAACGGGAGTTTTTATTTGCGCTCAACGTATTTGAGGAGCTTGGATTGATTTCCTTTGCCGAGGGAAAATTCACCGTTTACCGCGGCGTGAAAGCGGAACTAAATCATTCGAGTATCTATCGCAAAGTATGCCTGTTGCAAGAAAATTAAAGGTGAAAATATGTACGACACGCTGAAAAAAATAGAAGAATTATACGCAGGTGAAGATAGGGAAATGCTGCTTCGCGCGTATTCGTATGCCGAAAAGGCGCATTCTTCCCAAAAACGCGCGTCGGGAGAGCCGTATTTTATTCATCCTTGCGAAGTTGCCAAAATCTTGATGGATCTGGGGATGAACGCCGCTACGATCGCGGCGGCGCTTCTTCACGACGTGATCGAGGATACCGAAACAACGGACGAGGATATTCGCCGCGAATTTGGCGACGAGGTTTTGGAGCTTGTCAGCGGCGTTACAAAGCTGGAAAAGATTGAATTTAAATCGCGCGCGGAAGAGGAAGCGGAAAACTTCCGCAAAATTTTCGTCGCGATGGCAAAGGATATCCGCGTGATCATCATCAAGCTTGCCGACCGTTTGCACAATATGCGGTCTTTGAGCTTTTTGAGCAAGGAACGCCAAGAAAAAATGGCGCGCGAAACGCTGGATATTTATACGCCGCTTGCGGGAAGATTGGGTATTTCGCAGATCAAGTGCGAATTAGAGGACTTGTGCTTGAAATATCTCGATCCCGAAGCGTACGAGTATTTGATGGTGAATATCACCGAAAAGCTTTCCGAACGCCGCGAATTCGTGGCGCAGATCATCGTTGAAATCAAGGAATTGATGAAAGCGGACGGGATCGAAGGGGAAGTTTTCGGGCGGCCCAAGCATTTCTATTCCATCTATAAAAAGATGAAAAACAAGGGCAAATCACTCGATCAAATTTATGATTTGTCCGCCGTCCGTATCATCGTAAAGGACGTAAGGGAATGTTATACGGTGCTTGGCGAATTGCACGAGCATTGGAAGCCGATTCCCGGGCGTATTAAGGATTATATCGCCACGCCCAAGCCCAACAAATACCAATCCTTGCACACCACGGTGATGACGAATTTCGGGCAGCCTGTGGAAATTCAGATCCGCACGGAAGAAATGCACCGCATTGCGGAATTCGGTATCGCGGCGCATTGGAAATATAAAGAGGGCAAGACGGACGAAGCCAATTCCGATTTCGAAAACAAGCTCACTTGGCTTAGAAAGGTGATGGAATGGCAGGGGGATATGAAGGACTCGCAGGAGTTCATCGACGCGCTCAAAACCGAGCTTTACAGCCACGAATTATTAGTGTTTACGCCGCTTGGCAAGGTCATTTCCCTGCCCCCCGAAGCGACGCCCATCGATTTTGCGTACGCCATTCACTCGGAAGTCGGCAATCATTGTACGGGCGCACGCGTCAATTCGCGCATGGTGCCCTTGACGACGACGCTGGAAGTGGGGGACGTGGTGGAAATTATCACCTCGCCCACCTCGAAAGGTCCCTCCCGCGATTGGTTGAAGATCGTCAAATCGTCCAGTGCGCGCGCAAAGATCAAGCAATTCTTTAAAAACCTTTTGCGCGACGATTATATCCGCGACGGTCAGGCGCGGCTGGAAGAGGAAGCCCGCAAAAAGGGCTATACCCTTTCCACGCTGTTGACGGAAGAATCGTTCAAGCGCGTTGCCGAACGCTTCTCGTTCACCGAACAGGAAGAAATGTTCGCGGCGGTCGGCTACGGTTCGATCTCCGTCAATCAAGTGCTTGTCAAGCTCGTCGATTTCCATAAAAAGAAAGCTCCGCAAGGCTTCGTTTTGTCGGAGGGCGGCTTAAAAAAGAACCCTAGCGGGATCTTGATCAACGGCGAAGCGGGTATTTTGGTACGCTTCGCGGGTTGCTGTTCGCCCGTTCGCGGCGACGAGATCGTCGGCTTTACCTCTCGCGGCCGAGGCGTGGTGGTGCACCGCGCGGACTGTTCGAATATCCGTTCGATCGACGCGGGGCGGTTGTTGCCCGCTTCGTGGGTGAAAGAAACGGGAGATTACAGCCGTTATAACGCACACATTTCCATTCGCGCCACCGATCAGGGCGCGGCGCTTTCGGTGCTGTCGCAAGTGGTGGCGGATATGAAGCTTTCCATCACTTCCGTTAACGGCAGGATCGATAAAAACCAAGACGCGATCTTGGAAGCGGCGGTGGCGCTTTCGGATATTTCCGAAGTGGATATGCTGATCAAGAAGATGCTTTCGGATAAGCGTATTCACGACGTGCACCGTATCACTTCGTTATCGTAAAGGAGCGCGGCGTCGGTGAAAAAATATAAAATCTATCCCAAAGGCTTTGGGGCAAACACTTATCTTTTGACGGCGGACGAAAAAACCGCCGTCGTGATCGACCCGTCGGGAGAGCATGTCTCGCGCGAGCTTTCTGCACGGGGGTTGACGCCTGCGTTCGTGCTGTTAACGCATTGTCATTTCGATCACGTCTTTGGCGTTTCGGCGCTGCAAAAGCAGGGTGCAAAGGTGGTGTGTTTGGATCTTGAGCTTCCGCTCGTGGGTACGCGCGCG
Organism: Clostridia bacterium; assembly: GCA_017462985.1. GTDB lineage: Bacteria > Bacillota > Clostridia > Christensenellales > Borkfalkiaceae > Scatosoma. The sequence goes on along the minus strand of JAFTQB010000014.1, from coordinate 33,910 downwards.
GATCTTTTCGAACTATTCGGCGCGCCGAGGACGGCGTATACCGTGGAGCGAACGGTGAAAAACGGCGAAGAATTTACGCTTGCGGGCTTGCGGTTTACGGCGATGTCGTTGCCTGGGCATACGGCGGGCAGCGCGGGGTATTTGGTGGAAAACGGCGAAGAAAAATGGCTGTTTTCGGGCGATACGCTGTTTGAGGATAGCATTGGCAGAACGGATTTTCCCACTGGCTCGGCTGCGCAGATACGCCAAAGCCTATTGCGCTTGAAATCCTTAGAGGGAGATTGGCAGATCTTTGCGGGGCACGGCGAGGATACCACGCTGAACAGGGAACGCAAATACAATATGTTTTTAGCGGAGTAGATCATGCTTACTACCGATTGCAAATTTTTAGAAAACGAATTGATGGACGTCGTGCGAATGTTTAAAAATCGCCCGACTTCTATTTTGCACTCTTTTCGATTTTCAGACGGAGTGTTTTATAATGATTTTACGGTAGAGGGCGAAGTCTACGCTTTTAAAGACGAGGGGCAGGTATGCGACGAAATTATCTATAAACGCTTGGAACGCCGTTTTGCCAAGCTTGCCCTGTACCGTATTTTATCGGAAAAATACGGCGAAAAAATGCCTTGGGGCGCGCTGACGGGGATACGGCCGACGAAGCTTGCTTATACGGAACTGCAATCGGGAAAGGATTTCCGCGAACTGTTTGAAAAGATGCAGGTATCCAAGGAAAATATCCGCCTTGTGGAAGATATTTTAAAAGCGCAAGAGGGAATTTATTCAAAGGCGTTCGGCGCGGATCTTTTCGTGTCGATTCCCTTTTGCCCTACGAAGTGCGCCTATTGTTCCTTCATCACCGCGCCCATTGAGAAAACGCAGCATTTTTTAGACGGGTATTTGCAATGCTTGGAAAAGGAGCTTGCTTCCGTGCAACCGCTCTGCGGCTCGCTTCGAAGCGCGTATATCGGCGGCGGCACGCCGTTCGTATTGAACGAAACCGATTTGGAGCGCGTTTTGAAAGCGACGGCGCCCCTGATCAAAGGCGGCGTGGAATATACGGTGGAAGCGGGGCGCCCCGACGTGTTCACGGACGGAAAATTGCAGATGCTCAAAGACTACGGCGTTACGAGAATTTGTATCAATCCGCAAACCTTTTCCAATGAAACGCTGGAAAAGATCGGCAGAAAGCATACGGTGGAGGATATCTACCGCGCGTTTGAATTATCGGAAAAATACGGGTTTATCATCAATCTCGATCTGATCGCAGGGTTGACGGACGAAAGGACGGAAACCTTTATCGACGGCGTAAAAAAGGCTGTGCAAACGGGAGCGGACAATATCACCGTGCATTGTTTATCCTTAAAATCGGGCGCGAAAATGAAAGAGGAGCTTTCTTATATCGAAAACGATTTCGTTGCGGACATGGTGGCGGCTTCGCGGGAGATTTTATCTTCTGCGGGCTATCAGCCGTATTATATGTACCGCCAGAAATACCAAGCGGGCAATCACGAAAACGTGGGCTGGACGAAAGCGGGCAAGGCGTGCGTATATAACGTGGACGTAATGGAAGAAACGACGGACAATATCGCCGTAGGCGCAAACGCCGTTTCCAAGCGGGTGTTTTCGGGCGGCGCGCGCATCGAACGGTTCGCCTCGCAAAAGGATTTACGCACGTATATGGAAAAGGTGGACGAAACGATCGAAAATCGTTTGAAATTTTTTGGCAAAAGTGAGTAAAAACGGTTTACTTTCTTGAAAGATTATGGTATTATAATGGTAACGGCTGCAAGGAATGACGATTCTCCACGCATTACTTTGCAGTACGAGATACGTTCCATAGGAGGATAAAAAGAAATGGAAAAGAATGAAATCATTGCAACTTATGCGACCCACGAAGGTGATACGGGATCTCCCGAAGTTCAAATTGCGCTTTTGACGCAAAGAATCAACCACCTCAACGAACACCTTAAGACCCACAAGCAGGACAACCATTCCCGCCGCGGTCTTTTGAAGATGGTAGGTAAACGCCGCGGTCTTTTGGACTACTTGAAAGAAAAAGACATCATGAGATACAGAGCGATTATCGAAAAATTGGGATTGAGAAAATAAGGCAGCATAAAAGGGCGGGTATTTTTCACTCGCTCTTTTTTGTCGATATACGGAAAGTTTTTCTCGCGGCATCGGGAAAAAGCGGAAGCTATATCGGATAAACCCTTCCTTATCGGGCGATAATGAAGGACAAGAACAAAAAAGAATTGACAAGGAGAAAAAAACGAAATGCCAAATTTAGAAAACGCAAAAGTCTTTAAGACTGATTACGCAGGCAGAGAGCTTGTGGTGGAAATCGGCAAGTATGCCGAACAGGCAAACGGCGCGTGCTTGGTGCGCTGTGGCGATACGGTGGTGAACGTTACCGTTTGTATGGCGGAAAAGCCCAGAGAAGGAATGGATTTCTTCCCTCTTTCCGTTGATTATGAAGAAAAAATGTTCGCTGTGGGTAAAATCCCCGGCGGTTTCAAAAAGAGAGAGGGCAGAGCTTCGGATAAGGCGATCTTGGTCAGCCGTTTGATCGACCGTCCCATTCGCCCCCTGTTCCCGAAGGGAGTTTTCAACGACGTCGTGGTGGTAGCCACCGCGCTTTCCGTTGATCCCGATATCGCGCCCGAACCCATCGCAATGATCGGTTCGTCCGTTGCGCTCTCCATCTCCGATATTCCTTGGGCAGGCCCCACGGGTTCGGTGATCGTGGGCTGTATCGACGGCGAATATATCATCAACCCCACGGTTGCGCAAAAAGAACAAAGCACCATTCACCTTTCCTTGGCGGGCACGAAAGACGCGATCTTGATGATCGAAGCGGGCGCAAAGGAAGTAACGGACGAAGAAATGGTTGGCGCGATCATGTACGGTCATGAAGAGATCAAAAAGGTTTGCGCGTTCGTAGAAGAGATCGCAAAAGTTGTTGGCAAGCCCAAGAAAGAAATGGAGCTTTACCATATTCCCGAAGAACTCGACGCGGCTGTAAAAGCGTACGGCTACGATAAATTGGTGGCGGCGCTCGATACCTTCGACCGTCAGGAAAGACAGGATAGACAAGCTGCCGCTGAAGCGGACATCATCGAACATTTTGCGGAAATTTATCCCGATCAAATGCGCGAAGTGAAAGATTCCATCTACTATATCGTAAAAGGAATCGTTCGTGCGAAGATCTTTGATCACGAGATCCGTCCCGACGGCAGAAAACTCAAAGAAGTTCGTCCTATCTGGTGCGAACACGGCATTTTGCCCCGCGTTCACGGCTCGGCGATCTTCACGAGAGGTCAAACGCAAGCCCTCACCACCTGTACGCTGGGTATGCTCGGCGAAGCGCAGAGAATGGAAGGCCTTGACGAGGAAGAAGAAAAGAGATATATGCACCAATACAACTTCCCCGGCTACTGCACGGGCGAAGCAAAGGCATTGAGAAGCCCCGGTCGCCGCGAGATCGGTCACGGCGCGCTTGCGGAACGCGCGCTCGTTCCCGTCATTCCCGATCCCAACGAATTCCCTTACGCGATCCGCGTGGTATCGGATATTATGTCCTCGAACGGTTCGTCCTCGATGGCTTCCGTTTGCGGCTCGACGATGGCGCTCATGGACGCAGGCGTTCCCATCAAAGCGCCCGTAGCAGGCTGTGCAATGGGTCTTATTAAAGATCCCGAAACGGGCAAGTACGTCATTATGACGGATATCCAAGGCTTGGAAGACTTCCTTGGCGATATGGACTTTAAGGTTGCGGGTACGGAAAAGGGTATCACGGCGATCCAAATGGATATCAAGATCAAAGGGATCTCCAAAGAGATCATGCTCGACGCGATCGCGCAAGCGCAAGAAGCTCGTCAGCATATTTTGGGCAAGATGCTCAGCTGCATTCCCGAAGTTGCTCCCAAGCTTTCCGATTATGCTCCGAAGATCATCACCTTCCAGATCAGCCCCGACAAGATCGGCGACGTGGTCGGCAAGCAAGGCAAGGTTATCAACAAGATCATCGAACAAACGGGCACGAAGATCGATATCGAAGACGACGGTACGGTATGCGTAGCTTGCTTTGGCGACGTTGCAAACGCAGAACGCGCGAAAGCGATCATTCAATCGATTGCGCACGATCCCGAAGTGGGCGATATGTTCGTTGGTGAAGTCGTAAGAGTGCTTTCCAAGGTAGGCGCGTTCGTAGAGATCGCTCCCGGCAAGGACGGCATGGTGCACATTTCCAGACTTTCGGAAAAGAGAGTCAACCAAGTGGAAGACGTGTTGAATATCGGCGATAAGGTGAAAGTAGAAATCATCAAGATTGGCGAAAAGGGCATCGACTTGAAGCTTTTGGAAAAATACGACGACTAAATAAAGTGAAAAATCTCGTTGAGCGGCGCGCTTTTTTTGGCGTGGCGTTCGACGGGGTTTTTGTTTAAGGAGGATATTGCCTTGACGAAAAATCAACAAAAAGAGCTTGTAACGTTGCTCGTCGCGCGCTTTGAAGGCATGCTGATGTTTGAAGTGGACGAAAAGGTACTTGCCTTTTATCAAAAACATTTTGATCAATGTAGCGAGATTGCCGCTCTTGCGGAAAGAGTGCGCAGGGGGCAGAGAAACTCGCCCGAATACGCTACGGCGGTGGAACAAGCCGATCGACAATTACGAGAGGCGGAGGGCTTGTATAATCGCGTTGCCGCGCAAAGGCAAGAAATGTTGCAAGGGCTTGAAGAATTGGAAAACAGGATCGCCGCATTCGGCGATACGGACGAGGTTCGGCATTTGGCGGCGAAAACGGAAGAAACGCTTTCGATCTTGCAGGAATATTACGATCGCTTGGAGTATTTCCCTTTAAATCCAAGATATAAGGTTCCCGGTTCTACGGCGTATTATTCGGCTCTTAACGCCATTTACAGCAATATGAACCGATCGGGTGGTTTAGCGGATTTCTATTTGTCGGGCGCGTCCTCCACGACGGAATATGCGGAACAGAGGGTGAATGCGGGGATACCCAAATATTTGCCGAAAGACGACTACGGCAATACGCGTGAGTTTTACGGAGAAGAAATTGCAAAGTTAGAGAAAAAGCTAGGCGAGAAAATTGATTTTTCCAAAATCAAAAACTCGTTTGATCAAGCAACGTCGGGCGTTTTTGTAAAAAATCCGTTTGCTTCCTTTCAGCTTGCGGAAGAAAACTTCCGCGGGGAGACGGGCGAAAAAAAGCCGCTTCCGAAAGGCGTGAAGATTATCCTCGGCATTGCGGGCGCTCTTCTCGCGCTGTATATGCTGTATTGTATCATATTTATCGGTCGATAACCGTTAAAAACAGATCTTTGGTAAAGAAAAAGCAAGCTCGAAAAGGAGCTTGCTTTTTTAATATTCGTCCGTTAAACCGAGCCAAAAATCCGCGCTCGCGCCCGTCGTTTTTGCAATCAAGCGCAAAATATCGTACGCGGGCTTCGCTTTGCCTTTCAGCCATTCGCTCACTTGGCTTTGCTTGATTCCCACGATCGCCGCGAATTTCGTTTGCGTTAAACTGTTCTCTTTTAAATAATTGCTAAGTATATCCTTAAATTCCATTCCCGTTTCCATAATTCTATTATATAGAATTTTCTATTTTTAATGAATATTTATAGAATTTTCTATACTTAATTGATTGACAAGAAAAAAGTGAGATGATATAATAGGGTTATAGAATTTTCTATAATATTTACAAAAGGAGAAAGACTTATGAGTGAAGTGCAGGGAAACAATGCGATTGCGGAAGAAAGCTTGGGAATAGATTGTTTTGTTTTAAAAAGCAATTACGAACTTGCGGCGTTTCAACGGGCGGCGTATTTGGAATTGTTTGCAAACGTAGACGTTCCCGCAAAAATTTCGGAAGCGAAGTTTGGGGAAGCGAGCGAGATCTATTGGCAATTTTTGTTGATGCAAGGGCGATACGATCTGAAATACAAAGCGGAGATCGGCTACGATCGAACGGAGCAGTATTGGGCGACGGAAAAGGAGTATAAAAACGGTCAAACCTACGAAAAGAAAGTGCTCAAAGAACGCACCGTAACCGATTGGCAACCTTATTCGGGAGAAGACGAGGGAGAGGCTTGGTCGTCGTCGATGATCGTAAATCCGATGGCGGAATATTTCGCAAGCGGTAGCGACGCGGGCGAGTATTCGCAAACCTCCCGCTTTGAAACTTGCCTTTCCAAAGCGGATCGCTTGGGCGATATTATGAGCGAATATGCGCAAAGCGGCTGCGACGAACGCCCCGTTGCTCCTACGGGAACGAATCGGGATAACGCGTTGCTTTCGGGCGCGGCGGAAGTTGCAATCAATATCAAGAGCAAGCTCCCCGGCGATCATTATCGGAATTTTGATTATTCAAGCAAAAGCGAGGTGATTAGCGAAATGCACGTTACCGTACCCGCTTATCAGTTGCCTTTCGAGCTAGAGGGCGAAAAATATGCGGTGGACGCCTACGCCGTAAACAACGACGTGCATTTGACGAAAGCGCCGAAGGAAGACGCGGGTGGAGATATCAAAGAAAAACAAAAGCTTCTGCGCCGTTTGACGAGATATATTCCCATGGGAATATCGTTTTTGCTTGCGTTCATTTTTATGGCGACGGGCAACGAGGACGCGTATTGGAGTTTTATGTTGCTTGGGATCGGCTACGTGATCGCGCACGCTGTATTCTTCCATTTTAAGAATAAAAAGGAAACGGAAAAAGCCCACGAGCTTTCGCAGGAAGCAAAAAAACAGGCGTTGGAAGAAATTTTCAAAAAGCTTGGAATGCAGCCGATGTCGGCGGCGGAACTCGCTTACTTCGACGCTTGGAAAATGAAAAAATAACAAAAAATCTCACGGAATTTCCGTGAGATTTTTTCTTACCGATCGCCGTTTGCTAGATCGCTCATGGTTTTTATTTTCGATTGACCGCCGTACCGTTTCGCGTTATGCGTTCCGCCCGAGCCGCCGTCGCAGCCGCCGCAATCGCCGCAATCAAAGCTATCGCAACCCGATAATACGGCGATTACGATCAAGCCGATCAGGCAGGTCGCGATCATTGCGGGCGCGGTCAGATTTAGAAGCAGAGCGGGAAAATTTTCCGCCTCGAGAAGCGAGCCGAACGCCAAAAATCCGAGAAGCAATAAAAAGAACAGCAGGAAGGTTTCCCGTTCGGGCAAGGCAAGGTTGAGACTACCGAGCAAAAGCGGATACAGCCAAATACACAAAAACACGCTGCCCGTCATCCAAACGGCGAACGCTACAATCTGATACCAAATTTTTTCGCTCAGCCGCGGGACCGTTAACAGCGCCATCAAAAATAAATAGCAAAGGGCGCAAAAACACGCGAGCAAAAGCAATGATACAGGCTCTACGGTCAAGGCTTTGCCTACGATAAACGCAGAAATCAGCACGCCGCTTGCAAGCGCGTTGAGCGGCACGGCGCAAAACTGGAACGCTTTACTTTTTTCCCGCAACGCAAAAAATACGATAGAAAGCGCCCAAACGGCGACGCCTATTCCAAGCGGCACGCCCCAAGGCGCGCGGAGCGCGGAAAAAATCCATGCGCCAAGGCAAGCCGTCAAGGCGGCTGTGCATAAATACAAAGCGATCACGCCCAACGCGTGCCACATTTTTTTACCGTTCATCGCGTTCTCCTTTTTACGCTTTCAACGGTCATCTCGTCGAGAGGTAGACCATTAAAACGGAAATATCCGCAGGGTTCACTCCGGAAATTCTGCCCGCTTGACCGAGGTTGAGCGGGCGCACGCGGTCTAATTTTTCCCGCGCTTCCAAACGCAAGCCTTGGATTTGAGAATAGTTGATATCGGGCGGCAACAGCTTTTTTTCCAAACGCTTCGCGCGTTCGATCTGCTCGTAACCTTGTTTTAAATACCCCTCGTAGCGCACGGAAATTTCCGCCGTTTCCAAAACGTCTTTGGGATATTCGTTAAAAACGCCGAAACGAGCCATAATATCCTTTAAGGGAACGGAGCGTTTTAACATATCCGCATACGATACGCTGCCGCTCGGCATGGAATAGCCGTAGCCAGCTAAAAATTCTCCCGCTTCCTTTTGCGGTACGCGCGCGGTAAATTCCGTCAAAAGCCGTTCGTACAATTGCTTTCTTTGCAGATATTTTTCATGCCGTTCTTGCGTTACCAGCCCGCATTCGTAGCCCTTTTCCGTCAAGCGGAAATCGGCGTTATCCTGCCGTAAGCAAATGCGGTGCTCGGCGCGCGAGGTCATCATTCGGTACGGCTCGTCCGTGCCTTTGGTTACCAGATCGTCGATGAGCACGCCGATATACGCTTCGTCGCGGCGAAGCACCAAAGGGTCTTTTCCGCGCAGTTTGAGCGAAGCGTTCAAGCCCGCAATCAAGCCCTGCGCCGCCGCTTCCTCGTAGCCGGAAGTGCCGTTGATCTGACCCGCCGTATAAACGCCCTGCACCTTTTTAAATTCAAGCGTGGGCAGGATATCGAGCGTATCGATGCAATCGTATTCGATCGCGTAGCCGTAGCGCACGATCTGCGCGTTTTCCAGCCCCGCTACGGAAGAGTACATGGCGCGCTGTACGTCGTGCGGCATCGAGGTGGAAAGCCCTTGAATATATACTTCCAAGGTATCCGCGCCCTCGGGTTCGATAAAAATTTGATGGCGCTCTTTGTCTTTAAAGCGTACCACCTTGGTTTCGATCGAAGGGCAGTAGCGCGGGCCAGTCGATTGAATACTTCCGTTGTAAAGGGGGGAACGGTCGAGATTTTCCAAAATGATCTCGTGCGTTTTGAGGTTGGTATAGGTCAAATAGCACGGAAGCTTGTTTTCGGGCGCTTTTTCGCTCATGAACGAAAAGGGATAAATATCGTCGTCGCCGTACTGAATTTCGCATTTTCCGTAATCCACCGTCCTGCCGTCCAAGCGCGCGGGCGTACCCGTTTTGAAGCGGCGCACCTGAAAACCTAAATCGATGAGGTTTTGCGTTAAATGCGTCGCCGCTGAAAATCCGTTTGGACCTTCCTTTTTCACCAACTCGCCCGTGATTGTTTCGCTGTTTAAATACACGCCCGTGCAAAGGATCGCGGCGCGGCAGGCGATCACGCCGCCATACGCCGTTTTTACGCCCACACATTCGCCGTTTTCCACTAAAATTTCCGTCGCTTCCGCTTGCAGGATACGAAGATTGGGCGTGTTTTCAAGCGTTTTTTTCATTTCGGTGTGGTAGGCGTTCTTATCCGATTGCGCGCGAAGCGATTGCACCGCCGCGCCTTTGCCTACGTTGAGCATACGGATCTGCAACGCCGTTTTATCGGCGTTCAAGCCCATTTCGCCGCCGAGGGCGTCCACCTCGCGCACGAGGTGCCCCTTCGCCGTGCCGCCGATCGAGGGATTGCAGGGCATAAAGCCAATGCTATCCAAATTCAGCGTTAAAAGGACGGTATCGATCCCCGTCCTTGCAAGGGCAAGCGCGGCTTCACAGCCCGCGTGGCCCGCGCCGACGACAACCGCGTCGGCGGTATATTCCAAAAAAGTTTTTCGTTCGTTCATCGTCTTACTGTTTTAATAAAATACTCTTAATATCGTTCACTTCTTTTGCGATACGGTCGTTGAGGCGTACCAGCTCTTCCATTTTATCGCGTGCGTACATGATCGTGGTGTGATCGCGCCCGCCCAAAATATTCCCGATGGAAACGAGGGGCAGAGAAAGCATTTCACACATCAAATACGCGCAAATTTGGCGCGCTTTCACAAGGTCGGCTTTCTTGCCTTTGCCCAAAATTTCTTCCTTTTTCTGCTTGAAATAATGGCATACGGTGGAAAGAATGGTTTCGGGCGTGATCTCTTCCTTTTCATCCGATTCGCTCACCGATTCGTTGAGCGCGAGCTTGGCAAGGTGCAGCGTGATCGGCTCTTCGTGCAGCTTGCTTGCGAAAATCACTTTCGTCAATCTGCCTTCCAGCGTTCTCACGTCGTGCCCCGAATCCTTTGCCAAAAATTCCAAAACGTCGTCGGGGATATGGCATTTTCGATCCATCGCCTTGCGTTTTAAAATGGCGATCTTCGTTTCCAATTCGGGGGGTTGGATATCCGCGATCATACCGCCCGCAAAACGGGTGCGAAGTCTTTCTTCAAGGGTCGCGATCTCTTTGGGATGCTTGTCCGAAGTCAAAACGATCTGCTTGTTTTGCGAAGAAAGCTCGTTAAAGGTATGGAAAAATTCCTCTTGCGTGGTCTTTTTGTCTTTGAGGAACTGGATATCGTCGATCATCAGTACGTCCACGTTGCGGTATCTCATACGGAACCGCGCGCTGTTCTTTTGCGAAAGCGAATCGATAAACTCGTTCAAAAAATTATCGCAAGTGGTGTACAAAACCTTTTTTTCGGGCGCGTGGATCGCCAAATAATTCGCGATCGCGTGCATCAAGTGCGTTTTCCCAAGCCCCGATTCCCCGTAGATAAACAGGGGGTTAAAGATCGCGCCGGGGTTTTCCGCAACCGTCTTTGCCGCTTCGTACACGAGCTTGCTGCCCGCGCCCGCCACGAACGAATCGAAGGTGTAGTTTTTGTTGATGGGGGAAGATTGATACAGATCGTCCTCGTCCTCTTGCGCTTCGAGGTTATACACCGCGCTCCCGTTTACGATCAGGCGAAAGCCCACCAAGCCGAACCCGCCGTCGCATTTTAAGATCGCTTCTTTGATCTTTTGCGAATGGTTGTTCATAATGGTGGTCGCGGCAAGATCGGTGCCCGTCCGTAAAATTAAATGACGGTTGACGATCTCGATCGGTTCAAGATCGCGGATAAAGGTTTCGAAGGAGATCGGATTGATCACCTTTTCCAGCCTTGCGCTGATCTTTTCCCATAAAATAGAAATTTGCGATTTTCCTTCGTTGCGTTCGATAATCTCACTCATTTTCTTTTGCCTACCCTTGATTATTTTTTTAAAGCGAGCCATTAAATCTTGTTTTTTTGAAAATTATTTGATATAATTATAATACAAAATTCAATTAAAAGAAAGTGTTTTTGGCGGTATTTTTCGATTATGCGGATAAAAAAATTATTCTTGCAAAATTTCAGAAACTACGAACGGGAGGAATTTACCTTTTCCGAGGGCTTAAACGTGCTCTTTGGAAAGAACGCGCAGGGTAAAACCAATTGCGCGGAAGCCGTGTTTTATCTTTGCACGGGCGCTTCTCTTCGTATCCGCCACGATAAACAGCTCATTCGCGTGGGCGCGGAAAACGCCGCTATCTCCGCAACGGCGGAAAATCGCTACGGCAGCGTTACCATCGCCGCCGATATTTTCGAAACGAAGCGCGAAATTCGCGTAAACGGCGGCAAAATTTCTAAAAACGCCGATCTTTTGGGGCATATCAACAGCGTGTTCTTTTCCCCCGGCGAGCTGCGGCTTATTCAGGACGGACCCGACGAGCGCAGGCGGTTTATGAATATTTCCATTTCCCAAACCTCGCCCGCCTACTATACCGCACTTCTTCGCTACAATAAAATTTTGGATCAGCGAAACACGCTTTTGAAAGACCGCGACAGCGCGATGGTGTTGGATACGTTGCCCGTTTGGGACGAACAGCTTTGCCGCTACGCCGCCGTCATCGTAAAAAAGCGGGCGGAATTTTTGCAAAAGCTCGCGCCCTACGCCGAGGAATTGCACGCCGTTTTGACGGACGGCAAGGAAACCTTAACGCTTTCGCCCGATAAAAAATACGAGGGCGAAGAAGCGGAAATTTCCGCAACGCTTTTGCGGCGGCTGACGAATAACTACGAAAAAGACTTGCGCCTTGGATTTACCACGGTGGGGCCGCACCGCGACGATATTGATTTTTTCATTTCCGGCATGGACGCGAAATCGTACGCCTCGCAAGGGCAAACGCGTACGGCGGCGCTTTCGGTGAAGCTGGCGGAAGTGGAAATTTTCAAACAGCTTTCGGGGGAATATCCCGTGCTCATTTTGGACGACGTGATGAGCGAGCTTGATCTTCCCCGAAGAAAGAAGCTCGTCAAGCGTATCGAGGGTTTGCAAACGATCTTGACCTGTACGCACGCCGAACGGGTGCTGTATGGGGCGGACGCAAACAAAATCCGCATCGAGGGGGGAAAGATCAAAGCGGAAAAATAACCCTGCGTTTGTGTTGGCATAGAACGCGCCTTTTTGCATATACTGAACGGGAGATGAGAATATCCTACAAAAGAGCCACCCGTGTCTGCGTTGAACGCGCCGTACATATTCGAAACAGGCGGGGTCATATGAAATAAAGAAGAACAATTTACGTTTTTGCGCCTGCGGTTGCGGGCGTTTTTTTTGCTTTTTGCGGCGTTTTTCCGTAAAAATCGGGCGCGGAAGGCGAGCATCCGAAAGATAAATTATCGGCGTACACCACCTATTTTAGCGAAAACGACGAGGGCAGGTGCGCGAATATCGCTTTGGCGGCGGCGCGTATCGACGGGATCGCGTTGCAGCCCTACGGCGAGCTTTCCTTCAATTCGTCGGTGGGGGCGCGCACGGCGGAAAACGGTTATAAAACGGCAAAGATCATCTTAAAGGGCGAGTTCGTGGAGGGCTTGGGCGGCGGGGTGTGCCAAGTGAGCACCACCCTTTATAACGCCGCGCTGTTGGCGGGACTGACGGCGACGGAATACCACGCCCATTCCCTGCGCGTAAACTACGTACCCCCCTCGCGCGACGCGATGGTTTCTTCCCAAAGCGATCTGAAGATTTTCAATCCCCACGCGGAAACGGTGTACCTTTCGGCGGCGGTAAGCTCGGGGGCGATCAAGATCACCGTATACGGCAAGGACGAGGGCTTGACCTATTCGATCGAAAGCAAAACGCTGGAAGTTTTGCCCCCGCCAAACCCCTCGGTGGAGATCGGGGATAAGGACGCGGTGGTGCGCTACGGAAAAGAGGGCGCGAAAAGCGAGGCGTATTTGCGCGTTTACAAAAACGGCGTTTTACTTTCAGTAAAACGTCTGCGCTCGGATATTTACGCCCCGCTTCGCGGAATGATTACAAAAAAATCGTAAAATCGCGCAAGTTTTTTCCGTCAAACGATTGTCATTTTGCCCAAAAAATGTTATAATAGGGAAGTATAATAACGGGAAAAGCGTCTATGGACGAATTTACGGCTTTTCCCAAGAGGAAAAGGCAGGTTTAGTATGGAAAGACTTTCTTTGAAAACTCTGAGCGCCGACCTTGCGGCTTACGGCGGCAAAACGGTTACGGTGGCGGGCTGGGCGAAAAGTATCCGCGATTCGAAAGCGTTCGGCTTTATCGAACTCAACGACGGCAGTTGTTTTAAAAACACGCAGATCGTATTCGAGCGCGCGAGCCTTGCAAACTACGACGAGATCGCGCACGAAAACGTCGGCTGCGCGCTGATCGTTACGGGCGTAGTGGTGCTCACCCCCGAAAATAAACAACCCTACGAGATCAAGGCGACGGAAATTGCCGTCGAGGGCGAATCTACCCCCGATTATCCCTTGCAAAAGAAGCGCCACACCGTGGAATTTTTGCGCGAGATCGCCTATCTTCGTCCGCGCACCAATCTTTTCGGCGCGGCGTTCCGTATCAGAAGCGAGGCGGCGTTTGCCATTCATCAATTCTTCCACGAACGCGGGTTTGTGTACGTGCACACCCCCATCATCACGGGGAGCGACTGCGAGGGCGCGGGCGCAATGTTCCAAGTAACCACGTTGGATATGGAGGAAGTGGCAAAATCGGGAAAAGCGCCCGATTATAAAAAGGATTTCTTCGGCAAAAAGGCTTCGTTGACGGTATCGGGGCAGTTGAACGCGGAAACCTACGCGATGGCGTTCGGCAACGTATACACTTTCGGGCCTACCTTCCGCGCGGAAAATTCGAACACGTCGCGCCACGCGGCGGAATTTTGGATGATCGAGCCGGAAATGGCGTTTTGCGATCTTGCGGGGGATATGGATATTGCGGAAGCGATGGTAAAAGCGATCATTCGCCACGTAATGGCAACCTGCGCGGACGAGCTGAACTTTCTCAATCAATTCGTGGATAAAGGGCTTTTGGAACGGCTTCAAAACGTTTCCGAAAACGCGTTCGTGCGCTTAACTTATACGGAAGCGATCGAAATTTTGAAGCAAAACGCGGAAAAATTCGACGATAAAAACATCTTCTGGGGGAAAGATCTGCAAAGCGAACACGAACGCTTCCTGACGGAAAGCGTCTTTAAAAAGCCCGTGTTCCTCACCGATTACCCCAAAGAGATCAAGGCGTTCTATATGAAGCAAAACCCCGACGGAAAAACGGTTGCGGCGGCGGATCTTTTGGTGCCGGGCATCGGGGAGCTTGTCGGCGGCTCGCAAAGAGAGGAAAATTACGAAAAGCTGTATGCGCGTATCGAGGAGCTGGGAATGAAGCCCGAGGATTATTCGTGGTATCTCAATCTCCGTCGTTTCGGCGGCACGACGCACAGCGGCTTCGGGCTTGGGTTTGAAAGAATGGTGATGTATTTGACGGGTATCGCGAACATTCGCGACGTCGTTCCTTTCCCCAGAACGGTCGGAAATTTGGAATATTAAGGAGTGAAAAAAATGGTTAAGATCGCAGTGGACGTAATGGGCGGCGATTTCGCCCCCGCACAGCAGGTGAAAGGTTGCGTGCTTGCATTGGAAAAAGACAAGGATCTGTTCTTGTATCTTTGCGGCGACGAAACGCAGGTGAACGAAGAACTGAAAAAATACAAGTATGATAAGAGCCGTGTAAAAGTGGTACATACCACGGAGATCATTACGAACGAAGAAGAGCCTGCAAAGGCTGTGAAAGCGAAGAAAAATTCTTCCACCGTCGTGGCGTTCCGCCTCGTGAAAGAGGGGGAAGCGGAAGCGGTGGTTTCTTCCGGCTCCACGGGCGCGGTGCTTGCGGCGGGCGTGCTTACGCTCGGACGCATCAAGGGCATTTCCCGTCCCGCGCTTTGCCCCGGGCTTCCCAATGCGGACGGCGGCGTAACGCTCCTT
The DNA here is from genome assembly GCA_017462985.1 of Clostridia bacterium. Taxonomy (GTDB): domain Bacteria; phylum Bacillota; class Clostridia; order Christensenellales; family Borkfalkiaceae; genus Scatosoma. The sequence goes on along the minus strand of JAFTQB010000014.1, from coordinate 18,898 downwards.
TGCGATTGCGGCGCGAATTTAGAATGTAAACCGATCAACCTTATCCATTTCGCGTTGATGGGCACGGCTTACGCGCAGGCGGCGTACGGCGTGGAATCGCCCAGAGTGGGGCTTTTGAACAACGGCACGGAAGATCATAAGGGCGACGCGCTTCACCAAGAGGTGAATATGCTCTTAAAGCAAACGGCGGGCGTGAATTATATCGGCAATATCGAAGGCAGAGAATTGATGCTCGGCGGCGTAGAGGTCGTCGTTGCCGACGGCTATACGGGCAACATCGGCTTGAAGGCGGTGGAAGGCACGGGCAAAGCCGTGAGCAGAATTTTGAAATCGGAATTCAAGCGCAATATTTTCACAATGATCGGCGCGCTGATCGTCAACGGGGTGCTCAATCGCGTGAAAAAACGCTTGGACTACGAAAAATGCGGCGGCGCAATGCTTTTGGGCTTGAAAAACGCCGTAGTGAAAGGGCACGGAAACTCCAAAGCCCCCGCGTTTTCCGTATGTATTTCGCAAGCGGCGGACGCCGTGCGCGGCGATATGGTAGGCAAGATCAAGGCAATGCTTGAAGCGCTCGCGCCCGCGGAAACGGCGCAGACGGCGCAAACGGAGCAAACGAATGCTTGACGTTTCCCTTGCGGAAGAAAGGATCGGGTATACCTTTGAGGATAAAGCGTTGCTCGTACGCGCGTTTACCCATTCCTCGTACGCGCATATCCACGGCGGCGAGGATAACGAACGGTTGGAATATTTGGGCGACGCGGTGCTAGAATTGCTCGTAACGGAAGCGCAGTTTTTTGCCGAAAACCAAAGCGAGGGCGAGATGACGAAATCCCGTCAGGGCTTGGTGCGGCAGGATTCGCTATTAAAAGCGGTGGAAGCGATGGGCGTTGCGGGGCAGCTGCTTGTAAGCGGCGGCAAGGATAATATCGGCGGCAAGACGGTATCTAGCCTCTACGAAAGTATTTTGGCGGCGGTGTATATCGATGGGGGCATGGACGCGGCGAGAGCGTTTTTAGCCCGTCATCCTCTGCCGAAGATCGAGGATAATTATAAAGGCTTGTTGCAGGAATTTTTGCAAAAGCAAGGGTTTGCGTGCCCCGTCTACGAGGTGCAAAAACACGGCGCGGACAACGCCCCTACGTTCGAATGTACGGCGAGCGCCTTGGGAAAGCGCGGCGTAGGGAGCGGCGCAACCAAGCGCGCGGCAGAACAGCAAGCGGCGAAAAATTTATTGGAATTACTCAAAGAGAATCGTTAAAAGGAGCAAGACATTGGAATTAAAGGAAATTCATTTAAGCGGCTTTAAGTCGTTTGCCGATAAAACGGTCATTCGCTTCGACGAAGGCGTTACCTGTATCGTCGGTCCGAACGGTTGCGGAAAAAGTAACGTAGCCGACGCGGTGCGTTGGGTGCTGGGAGAACAGTCGGCAAAGGCGCTTCGCGGCTCGAATATGCAGGACGTCATTTTCGGCGGTACGGTGGAAAGAAAGCAGGGAACCTATTGCGAGGTTACCCTCGTTTTCGACAATACCAAGCGTATTTTCGATATAGAGCTTGACGAAGTGGCGATGACGCGCAGATTATACAGAAGCGGCGAAAGCAAATATCTTTTGAACGGTCAGCCGAGCAAGTGGAAGGAATTTATCCGTTTGTTCCACGGCGTTGGCTTGGGCAAAGAGGGTTATTCAATCATCGGACAAGGCAAGGTGGAGCAGATCATGAACGCCCGCCCTGCGGACAGACGGCTTATCTTTGAAGAAGCGACGGGCTTGATGGTGAACAAGGCGCGGAAGATCGAGATTGAACGCAAGATCGACGACGCGAACGAGAATTTATACATATACCGCCAACGCATCGACGAAGCGGAACGCCGTTTGGGGCCGCTTTCCCGTCAAGCGGAGGCGGCGAAGCAATATCGCGAATACGCCGAAAACCTCAAAGACCAAGAGGTGAATATGTATATCTACCGCACGGAAAATGCGGAGAACGAAACGTCGAAATACCGCCAAGAGGTGATGCAAATTTCCGATAAGATCATCGATTTGAACTCGGAGATCGAACGGATCAACCGCCTTTTGGAAGAGGGCAGGGCGAAGATTGCGGCGGCGGACGACGAAATCGCCGAGCTTCACGATAGCCACGTTGCGCTTTCCGTCGGGAACGAAAGAAAAGACGGCGAGCTGAAATTGGTGCGCGAAAAGATCAGCGCGCTCCGTTCGCAGATCGAGGCGGCAACCGTCTTTTTAGAGGGCGGCAAAACGCGCGTAGCCGAAATCGGGGACGAGCTTGCTTTGGGCGAGCGCAGTAAAAAAACCGATCTTGCGCGGCTTTCTCAAATCGACGGCGAAACGGACGTATTGCGTAGCGCGATCGCCGCGTTGGATAGCAAGATCGCGGTGTTCGAACGGCTTTCAGACGAACAGAGAAGCGCGCAGCTTTCCTCTGCGGAAGATCTTTCGGAATTGAAGAAAAACCAAGGCGCGCTCGCTTCTCAGCTCGCGGCGACGAAAGACCGTATTTTGGAAGTGGAAGCGGCGCTTTCGAAAAACGGTGCAAGAAAGGAAGCCTTGGAAAGCGAGCTTGCGGCTGTTAGGAAAGATTTGCAACGGCTGATGCAGCTCGTGGGCGGCGGCGCGACGGAATTGGAAGAACAAGTAGAAGAAGCGCGCGAATTGCAAATGAATATCAACAATTTCAATCAGGAATTGTTCAATGCCAACGCGCAACTTGCCTCTTTAAAAGAAAATCTTGAAATGTATATCAGTTTGAAAAACCGTTTCGAGGGCTATAAAGATTCCGTAAGGCGTTTATTATTGGTGGCAAAGACGAATCCCGACGTAGGCAAGCGTATTTGCGGTACGGTATCGGATATTTTGAAAACCGAACAAAAATACGAAACGGCGATCGAAACGGCGCTTGGCGGCGCGATGCAAAATATCGTCGTTCCCACGATGGACGACGGCAGATGGCTGATCGAATATTTGAGCCGCACGGGCGCGGGCAAGGCGACGTTCTTCCCCGTAGAGAGCATGAAGCCCCGTCCCGATACGCGCGAAATTCAGCGCGCGCTTTCCGAACGCGGCGTGGTGGGCTTGGCTACGCAGCTTGTCAAGTACGACGATTATTATTATAACGTCGTAAGCAACCTCTTGGGAAATACGCTCATTTGCGATAATATCGGCAACGCGACGACGATTGCGAAAAAGTACGGCAGTATGTTCAAGATCGTAACGCTCGACGGCAACCAAACGCTTACGAGTGGCGCGATGTCGGGCGGGAGCCAAGATCGCGGCAGATCGTCTTTCCTTTCGCACGAAAGAAAGATCCAAGAATGTAGGGAAAACATCGCGAAAAAGCAACGCCAGATCGAAAAGATCGAAGCGGCGATCCGCGCGAGCGAACGGGCGAAGCAGGAAGCGGACGAGGCGGTGGAAACGCTCCGCGCGCGCTATCAAGAGGCGAATACGGAGATCGCTTCCTTGCGCCAACGGGAAAATTCCCTTGCGCAAAGCATTGCCGATCTTGCGGCGGATACCGAGGTGTACGCAAGCGCTTTGAAAGATTTCAAAGAAAAGCTTGCGCTTCTCGAAACGGAAGAAGCCAGCTCCTCGCAAAACGAAGAAGCACTTCACGCGCTCCGTCAAAGCGCGGAGGACCTGTTGCATTCCCAACGCGATCAATGCGAGCAGTTTAAAGCGGAGCGCGCCGAAAAGAGCGCAAAATTGCACGATTTGGAAGTGGAGTACGCTTCCTTGAACGAAAAGCTGAGGAAGTACGAAGAGGACGCGCAGCGTTTGAATACGGAAAAGGAAGAGCTTTTGCGCCGTATCGTGGAAACTTCTAAGGAAAAGCTGCAAGCGGAGCAAACGCTGGAAGCCTTGGAGGCGGAAGCGCAGGAAAAGGAGCTGAAGGAAGAAGAAAAGGCGGCGGTGCAGGCGATCGTAGAACGCTTGGCGCAGATCAACAAGGAAAAAGAAGAAATCAACGCGCGGCAGACGGAGCTGGAAGAAAAGAAAGCGCTTGCGCAAGAGCAGCTGACCAAGTTGATGGACAAGCGGCACAAGAACGAAATGGAGATCAGCTTGGTGCGCAACCGTTTGGAAGGCTTGCGCGACCGCGTAATGGAAGAATACGGCTTGGATTACGAGGGCTGTTTGCCGTTTAGAAAGGAAAATTTCAGCGTTTCGGAAGCCAACAACGTGATCGCGGCGTTAAAGCGCAAGATCACCTCGCTCGGCGCGGTCAATCCCAACGCCGTAGAGGAATACGCCGACGAAAAGGCGCATTACGACGAGATGATCGCCCAGCGCGACGATTTGCAAAAAGCTATTGAAGATCTGGATAAGATCTTGCAGGATATCCGCGGCGAAATGTTGCGTATCTTCAACGAGGGCTTCGAACAGATCAACGAGAATTTCAAAACGACCTTCAAGGAACTTTTTGGCGGCGGCAAGGCGGAATTGCAGCTCGATTACACCTTAGACGAAGACCCGCTGAACGCGGGCGTAGAGATCATTGCTTGTCCTCCGGGGAAGAAGCTGACGAAGATCTCGCTTTTGTCGGGCGGCGAACGGGCGCTCACGGCGATTGCGATTTTGTTCGCGATTTTGAAATCGCACCCGATGCCGTTCTGTATCCTCGACGAAATCGAAGCGGCGCTCGACGACGCGAACGTGGATAGATTCGCTTCGTATTTGAAGAATTTCTCGCAGGATACGCAGTTTATCGTCATCACGCACAGAAAGCCGACGATGAACCAAGCGGACACGCTCTTTGGCGTTACGATGCAAGAAAAGGGCGTTTCCAAGATCGTTTCCGTCAAGCTTGCGGAAGTGGAAAGCAAGCTCGGCGCGGGAACGGTAGAATAAAAATACGCCTGCCTTCCGCTCTTTTTTGCGGGAGGCAGGTACGCAAATAACGAAAAAAGAAGGATGGGCATATGGGATTTTTCGATAAACTGTTCGGCGCGCTCAAAAAAGCGAAAGAGGGCTTGGGCGCAAAGCTGAGAATACTCTTTGCCAAAAATAAGCTCGGAGACGAATTTTACGACGAACTGGAAGAAGTGTTGATCGGCTCGGACGTATCGGTTTCGACGGCGGCGGAAGTGGTGGCGCGCGTAAAGGAGCGCGCGATCAGGGAAAAGCTGATCGACGGCGATTACGTCGTTTCCTTGCTTCGGGAAATTTTGGTGGATATTTTGGAAGAAAGCGAGGTGGAAGAACCCGCATATCCCTGCGCGATCATGATCGTAGGCGTGAACGGCGTGGGCAAGACGACCACCGTTGGGAAATTAGCGCATTATTATTTAAAAAAGGGCAAGACGGTCACCGTCGCCGCGGCGGATACCTTCCGCGCGGCGGCAAGCGAACAGCTTACGATTTGGGCGGAGCGCGCCAAAGTGCGTATCGTTCGCCACGAGGAAGGGAGCGATCCCGCGGCGGTCATTTTCGACGCCGTATCTTCCGTAAAAGCAAAGGGTACAGACGTGCTGATCGTGGATACCGCAGGCAGATTGCACAATAAAGAAAACTTGATGAACGAGCTGAGAAAAATGGACAGAGTGGTGAAGCGCGAATATCCGCAAGCCGACTTTTTAAAGCTGCTCGTTTTGGACGCGACGACGGGGCAAAACGCCGTCAACCAAGCGCGCGTATTCGACGAGGCGGTGGAGCTTGACGGGATCGTATTAACAAAGCTCGACGGTACGGCGAAAGGCGGTTTCGTGTTCTCGCTCGCAGAAGAGCTGGGCTTGCCCGTACTGTTTGCGGGCGTTGGCGAAAAGATGGAGGATTTAGAATATTTCAATAGCAAAGCGTTCGTCGAAGCGATTTTGTAACGGCGATCGTAATATAATATGATAAAGGAGGAAACGCGTATGCAACCACTTATCGAATGCAGGAATTTATCCAAACGCTACAAGGACGTTTACGCGCTAGACGGGGTGAATTTAACCATTCCCGATACGGGCGGGATCGTTGGGTTGTTGGGTCCGAACGGCAGCGGCAAAACGACGCTCATCAAAATCTTGATGGGGCTGCTGACGCCCACGGACGGCACGGCGAAGATCTTGGGCAGAGAGATCGGCGTGGAAACCAAATCCATCGCCTCTTATCTTTCCGATTTCAACGCGTTAAACGGCGGCTACAAGGTGAAAGATCAGCTGGATTATTACGGCGATTTCTTTTTGGATTTCAACCGCGAAAAGGCGGAAAAGATGCTCAAAGAATTAGGCATTGGATTGGATCGGAAGATCAAAACGCTTTCTAAAGGTACGAAGGAAAAGCTCGCTCTCATTTTAACCCTTTCGAGGAACGCGCGCGTTTACTTTTTGGACGAACCGATCGCCGGGGTAGACCCTGCCGCGCGCGAATACGTGCTTTCCACCATTTTAAACAACCGCAGCCAAAATTCCACGATCTTTTTAAGCACGCACCTTATTTCCGAAATCGAACAATATTTCGATTGGGTAATCTTTTTAAAGGAAGGGCGCGTCGTTTTGGAAGGGAATGCGGAAAATATCCGCCAAGCGGAAGGCAAAACGATTGACGCATTATTTAGGGAGGTGTTCAGATGGATGGTATGGTAAACGAATGTGAAAACCGCTTCTTGCCCCCCGAAGATTACGATAAAAAGGGCAGACAAAAACGCGTTCGCGGAAGAATGTTAAAGCCGCTTTTAAAATACGAGTTCCGCTATTTGCTCCTGCCCGTTTTGATCGCGAGCGGCGCGCTGATCGCGCTTTCGGTGCTTTTGTTTGCGCTCGGTTTTTCGGTGAATATCGTTCCCGATCCCGATACCTTTTTGAGCTATTGGCTGCCCGCTTTTATTTTGTTTATCTACGGAGCGCTGTTCACAATGGCGTTCCCCGTGATCTTATCCATCGTTCGCTACAATAAAAATTTTTTTAAACAGGAAGGGTATCTCACCTTTTCCATTCCCGCAACGGCGGAAGAACATTTCTTGGCGAAGCGTATTTCGGCGGTTTGCTGTATGCTCATCGCTTCCGTGGCGGCGCTCCTTGCAATCGCGCTTGCGGTTTCGTCCGTCTTTGCGCTTGCGGGCGGCTTGGAAGAATGGCAGATCATCATGGGCGAGGTTGGAACGCTCGCGGGCTACGATCCGTTCTTGACGGTGGAAAGCGTTTTGCTTTCGATCATCGGTACGGCGTCTACCTTTTCCGTTTGCGGCGCGTTCAGCTGTTGGGTGCATCGCGGCGTGAAGCCTTGGATGATCGTGCTCCTCGTCGTCGGCGTGTACGCGCTCGGCGTGATCGGAGAAACGGCGTTCCTGTTTATGCTCGACGAGGAATTTTTAATGAATTTCACGCTCACGCCCGCGCTGATGCATATCGTCAATTGGGTTTCGATCGTGTTGGAAATCGGCGTGATCGTGCTCTTGTCGTGGTTTGAAATACATACATTAAAGAAAAAAATCAACTTGAAATAAATCGGAAATATTTATGAGAATAGACATTTTAACCCTCTTCCCCGAAATGTTTTCCGCGACGCGGGAAAGTATTTTGGGCAGGGCGCAAAAAGCGGGAAAAATTCAAATCAATATCGTCAATATCCGCGATTATACGCAGGATAAACATTTAAAATGCGACGATTATCCCTTCGGCGGCGGCGCGGGCATGGTGATGATGCCCCAACCCATCGGCAACGCGATCGAAGCGATCGACCCCGACCACGAAGCGAGGAGAATTTATCTTTCCCCCAAGGGCGCTACGCTTTGTCAGCAAAAGGTATTCGAGCTGGTGGAATATCCCCGTTTACTGCTTCTTTGCGGGCATTACGAGGGGGTGGATCAGCGAGTGATCGACTTGTTTATCGACGAGGAAATTTCCATCGGGGATTACGTTTTGACAGGCGGCGAACTGCCCGCCATGGTGCTTGCCGACGCGGTTTCCCGTTATGTGGACGGGGTGATCAATACCTCGTCGCTTGTGGACGAAAGCTTTTCGGATAATCTGTTGGAGTATCCGCAATACACCCGTCCGCAGGAATACAAGGGGATGTGCGTGCCCGAGGTGCTCAGAAGCGGCGATCACGCAAAGGTGGACGCGTGGCGCCGAGAACAAGCGTTGCTCTTAACGCAAAAACAGCGCCCTGATCTGTTAAAAAAATAAAAACGGGGCGTACAGGTACGGCTTGAACGAAAGAAAGGAGTAAACTTCCCTATGAAAAATATTCAATGGTTTCCGGGACATATGACGCGCGCCATGCGAGATATGGAAGGGAAGCGCGATCTTTGCGACGGCGTGATCTGCGTTTTAGACGCGCGCGCCCCGATCGCCACGCATAATCGAAACCTCAATAAAATTTTCGGCGCAAAGCCGATTTTGTATCTTTTGAATAAAAGCGACCTTGCCGATCCGCAAAAAACGGAAGCGTTCGTGAAGCTCATTGAAGCGCAAGGCAGATTTTGCGTGCGTTGCGACGCCACGAATATTTCCACGCGCCGACTCATCCTGCAAAAGCTTTCCGCAATGATCGCGGAAAAGCGGGAACGCGCGCAAGCAAAGGGCTTGAATAAAACCTTCCGATTTATGGTGGCGGGGATCCCGAACACGGGCAAAAGCACGGTGGTAAACCTGTTGAGCGGCGAAAAACGCGCAAAAACGGGCGATAAAGCGGGCGTTACGCGCGACGTGCGTTGGCTGAAATGCGGGGAATTCGATTTGCTCGATACGCCCGGTACGATGCCCCCCTCGTTCGATAGTCAGTATTTGGCGCGGCATTTGGCGTATATCGGCTCGATCAACGACGATATTTTGGATATGGACGATATCGCGTTAGAGCTTTTGGGCGAGCTTGCGCAAAAATATCCGCAATGCTTGACGGAGCGTTATAATATCACCGATTTTTCAGAAAAGCTCGGTATGTACGAAGCGCTTTGCCGTCGCCGCGGCTTTATCCTTCGGGGCGGCGAATACGATTACGAGCGGGGCGCAAAAGCGTTGATAGACGATTTCAGAAAAGGAAGAGTGGGGAAGATCACGCTGGAAACGGCGCAGGAATACCCCGATTGGGAGTTTTGACGAATGAAAAAGATTTGGAACGCCGAAGAAAAATTGCAATACGAACGCGCGTACGCACAGAAAGGCTGCCGTTATATTGCGGGCGTAGACGAAGTGGGCAGAGGTCCGCTCGCCGGACCCGTCGTTTGCGCGGCGGTGATCATGCCATTAGAAGAAGCCGATCTGATCGTGGGCGTGGACGATAGCAAAAAACTTTCGCAAAAGAAGCGCGAAACGCTTTCCGCATTGATCAAAGAACGCGCGATCGCCTATACCGTGTACGAGGTGAGCGAAAAAATCATCGACGAGATCAATATTTTGGAAGCGACGAAATTGGGCATGAAAAGGGCGCTGGAAATGCTCCCGATCAAGCCCGATATCGTGCTCACCGACGGCAATATGACGCTGGATATCCCCTTCCCGCAAACAAGCATTATCCACGGCGACGCCCTTTCCTATTCTATCGGCGCGGCGAGTATCGTCGCCAAGGTTCATAGAGATCAAATGATGGACGAATACGCCAAGCAGTATCCCGCCTATGCGTTCGAAAGCAACAAGGGCTACGGTACGGCGGCGCATATCAAAGCGATCAAGGAGCAAGGCTTATGCCCCATTCACCGCAGGACCTTCACAAAAAACTTTTAGGCAAAAGGGGCGAACGGCTCGCAGAGCGGTATTTGCTTGAAAAGGGCTATCGCCTTTTAAAACGCAACTATCGCACGCCGTTCGGAGAAGCCGATCTTATCTTTGAAATCGGGGACGAAACGGTGTTCGTGGAAGTGAAAACGCGCACGGGCGATAGTTTCGGCGCTCCGCGCGAGGCGGTAACGCGGGAAAAATGCGAACGGTATAAAAAGATCGCGCTGTATTTCGGCAAGAAAACGGGCGAAGAACCCAACGCGCGTTTCGACGTGGTGGAAGTGTATGCAGACGGAAAATTGGAGCATTTTGAAAACGCTTTTTGAATTGCGTGAAAATTTCGTGTAAAAGCGTTGACATATTTGTCTAAATATGTTATATTTAAGGTAATACGAACGAAAAACGGCGGGCGAAAAGCGATGAAGGCATTGGAAGAAAAAATACTCAGCGAGGCGGAAGTTCTGCCGGGCGACGTTTTAAAGGTCGGCTCGTTTTTAAATCAGCAGATCGACACGGTGATTTTAAAGCAGATGGCGGAAGAAGTAAAACGGCTGTTTGCGGGCGAAAAAGTGGACAAGGTTCTCACGGTAGAGGCTTCGGGGATCGCGTTTGCCACGGCGGTGGCGCTCGAATTAAAAGTGCCGATGGTCTTTGCTAAAAAACACGCTTCCGCAAACGTTTCGGGCGAACAATACAGCGCACCCGTGTATTCGTTCACGCATAAAAAAACGTACGAGATCGCCGTTAGCAAAGCGTATTTAAGCGCAGGCGAAAGGGTTTTGATCGCAGACGATTTTTTGGCGAACGGAAACGCGCTCAAAGGCTTGATCTCGATCGTCAAAGAAGCGGGCGGGATCGTCGCGGGCTGTTGCACGGAGATTGAAAAAGGCTTCCAGGGCGGCGGCGACGCGCTTCGTGCCGAGGGATATAAAGTGGAATCTCTCGCGATCGTCGAAAGTATGGAAAACGGAATTTTGAAATTCCGTCCGTAAACTACATAGGAAAAATTTAGCCCCAAAAGGGTATAAGGAGATAAAATTATGAAGAAAATTGTATCTTTGGCACTTTCCGCAGTTATGGCTACGGGCTTAGTTGCAGGTCTTGCGGCTTGTAACGAAAAGACTTACAAGATCGGTATGATCTGCTTGCACGGCTCCGCTTCCACCTACGACGCAAACTTCATCAACGCGATGAAAGAAGCTTGTGAAAACAAGGGTATGAGCGATGATCTCACGATCGTTACGGATATTCCCGAAGAAACGAAATGTTACGATACGGCGAAAGATCTCGTAGACCAAGGTTGCGAACTGATTTTCGCAGACAGCTTCGGACACGAAGCGTTTATTGCGCAAGCGGCTGAAGAATTCCCCAATGTAGAATTCTGCCACGCTACGGGTACGACGGCGCAAACGGCGGGGCTTGACAATTTCCATAACGCGTTTGCTTCCATCTATGAAGGCAGATATCTTGCCGGCGTTGCAGGCGGTATGAAACTTTTGGAAATGTATCAAGACAATGAACTTGAAGATTCGAATTTTACTGATGCAACGAAAAAGACGATTAAGATCGGTTACGTAGGCGCATGGCCTTATGCAGAAGTTAAATCCGGTTATACCTCTTGGTTCCTCGGCGTTCAATCGGTTTTTGAAGAAGCGGATTTGGGCGTAAACGTAGCAATGGAAGTTCAATTTACCAATAGTTGGTATGATGAAACGGCTGAAAAATCCGCGGCTCAAAACTTGATTTCTCGCGGCGCGGCATTGATTTCTCAACACGCTGACTCCATGGGTGCGCCTTCCGCTTGTGAAACTGCGGGTGTTCCCAACGTTTCCTACAACGGTTCTACTGCAACCGCTTGCCCTAATACCTATATCGTTTCTTCCAGAATCAACTGGGTTCCTTACTTTGAATATATTATCGACTGCGTATTCAACGACGGCGGCGAGATTGATACCGATTGGTGCGGCGGTTTGGAAAACGGCTCCGTGGTATTGACCGATCTTGGTACTAATGCGGCGGAAGGTACGGCTGAAAAGCTCGCGACTGTAAAAGCAAGCTTGATCGACGGTTCGTTGAAAGTATTCGATACGAGCAAGTTCACGAAAGACGGTGTTAACTTAACTTCTTATACGACTTCTTACGGTTTTGAAGGCGAATGTATCGTAACGGAAAACGGTAAGACGTATTTTGCTGAATCCAGCCGTCGTTCCGCTCCTTATTTTGATATCGATATCGACGGTATCACGATTTTGACGGATGCAACGCAAGAATAATTACGAAAAATAAAATAAACGGAAAGGCGGAGAAATAAGCTCCGCCTTATCCTGTTTTTTAATCGATTTACAAAAATTGTCATTCTGCGCCTTTGGCGAAGAATTTCAAAAACGTTCAAGGAGAAAGACATGGAAAAAACCGTAGCGTTGGAAATGCGGAAAGTTTCCAAATACTTCGGCGAAGTGATCGCTAATAAAGATGTCGATCTCACCGTCTATCAAGGGGAGATCCTCGCCATTTTAGGCGAAAACGGCAGCGGTAAAACGACGCTGATGAATATGATTGCGGGCATCTACTACCCCGACGAGGGGCAGGTATTCGTGCGCGGAGAAGAAGTCCTTATTCGTTCGCCGCACGACGCGTTCGCGCAAGGGATCGGAATGATCCATCAGCATTTTAAATTGGTAGACGTGTTCACCGCGGCGCAAAATATCGTGCTGGGCGTAAACGACGGGAAGAAATATAAGCTTTCCGATATCAACGCGCGCGTGCAAGAAATCGCCGATAAATACGGCTTCCATATCGATCCGAAAAAGAAAATTTACGAAATGTCGGTATCCGAAAAGCAAACGGTAGAGATCGTAAAAGTGCTCTATCGCGGCGCGGATATTTTGATTTTGGACGAGCCTACGGCAGTATTGACGCCGCAGGAAACACAAAAGCTGTTTGCCGTTTTAAAGAAGATGAAAGAGGACGGCAAATCGATCATTATCATCACCCATAAATTGCACGAGGTTCTTTCCGTATCCGACCGCGTTGCCGTGCTTCGCAAAGGCGAATATATCGGTTCGGTGGAAACGAAGGGCGCAACCGAACTTTCCTTGACGGAAATGATGGTGGGCAGAAAGGTAGAGCTGAATATTGAAAGAAGCGAGCCGAAAGACGTAAAAGACAGATTGGTGGTTACGGGCTTGCATTGTAAAAACCGTGACGGCGTGGAAATGCTCAACGACGTTTCTTTTGTGGCTAGGTCGGGCGAAATTCTCGGCGTGGCGGGGATTGCGGGGAGCGGTCAAAGAGAGCTTTTAGAGGCGATTGCAGGCTTGCAGCACTTGGAAAGCGGCGAGATTCTCTATCACGACCCCGTGAGCGAGCAGGAAGTCAACCTGCGCGATAAAACGCCCTTACAAATTCGAGAGCTTGGCGTACGGCTTTCGTTCGTACCCGAGGACCGTTTAGGCATGGGGCTTGTCGGCAACATGGATATCGTCGATAACATGATGCTCAGAAGCTACCGAAAGGGCAAATCGTTCTTTGTAGATAGAAAAAAACCGCAAACGCTTGCGGAAACGATCATAGAGGAATTAGAAGTGGCAACGCCTGGGGTACATACGCCCGTCCGTCGGCTTTCGGGCGGCAACGTGCAAAAAGTACTCGTGGGCAGAGAGATCGCCGCTTCTCCCAAAGTATTGATGGCGGCGTACCCTGTGCGCGGACTCGATATCAATTCTTCGTATACCATTTATAATCTTTTGAATAAGCAAAAGGAAAACGGCGTCGCCGTGATCTTCGTAGGGGAAGACTTGGACGTGCTCATCGACCTTTGCGACCGCATTTTGGTTATCGGCGGCGGCAGGGTAACGGGCGTGGTAGACGCAAGAACGACGACGAAAGAAGAGATCGGGCTTTTGATGACGAAATCGGATAGCATAGGCGAAATCAAAGCGGAAGAGCAAACGGAGGGCGCGGAAAATGAGTAATGCAGTAAAAGCGGTAAAAGAACCGCTGTTCCATATCGAAAAACGCGCAAGTCTTCCCGCTTGGAAAGCTTGGGCGATTCGTGGCGGCGCGCTTTTGGTCGCACTGGTCGTCAGTTGTATTTTGAGCGGCTTGTTTTTGGGCGGTAATCCGTTTGCATTTTTTAGTAGCGTATTCAGCGGTGCGTTCGGAACTTCCACCAGAATTAACACGCTGTTAAAGGAATTGTCTCTTTTGCTGTGCGTATCGCTAGCGGTTGTTCCCGCATTCAAAATGAAGTTTTGGAACTTGGGCGCAAACGGTCAAATTTTGGCGGGTTGTATTGCAACCACGGCGTGTATGATCTATTTGAACGGTGTCGTACCGCCTGCAGTATTGTATATTTTAATGTTCGTATCTGCCATTTTGGCGGGCGCGATCTGGGCGGTCATTCCCGCGATCTTTAAAGCGATCTGGAACACGAACGAATCGCTTTTCACGCTGATGATGAACTATATTGCAGAGGGTTTGGTGGCATTTTTTCTCACGCTTTGGGCAACGGACGGTTCGGGTACGCTCAACCCCATTAAAGACGCAATGCTTCCGAAGATCGGCGGGGAAGATTTTATTTTGCCTTTGATCGTTGCGATCGTACTCACCGCCGCAATGTATATTTATATGCGCTTTACCAAGCACGGCTATGAAATTTCCGTCGTGGGCGAAAGCGAAAATACGGCGAAATACGTTGGGATAAACGTGAAAAAGGTCGTAATTCGTACGCTGATCGTATCGGGTGCGCTTTGCGGTTTGGTCGGTTGCTTGCTTTCGGGTGCGATCAACGGCAACATTTCCACTTCAATGCACGACGGTATGGGCTTTACGGCGATTATGGTGGCTTGGCTCGCTAAGTTTAATCCTGCGATCATGGCGGTAATGGCATTCGTAGTTATATTCGTGGAACGCGGCGCGGCGTTTGCAAGCCGACAGATGGGCGTAACGAATTCCGCTTTCCCCAGTATCGTAACGGGGATCATATTCTTCTTCGTGATCGCGTGTGAATTCTTCATCGAATATAAACTCAAATTCCGTTCGAAGAAGAAAGGAGGGAACGAATAATGGCATTATTACTCGGTGCGATCAGTATCGGTATCGCGTTCCTCTACGGTTGCGTGGGCGAAATCATCACGGAAAAATCGGGGCATTTGAACCTCGGTATTCCCGGCATTATGAGTTTCGGTGCGGCGGGCGGCTGTATGGCTGTGTCGATTTGGATGTCTTGGTTTCCGCAACCGAACGGTTTTACAGGCGCTTTAATGATCTTTTTTGCGATCGTTATCGCAATGCTTTTCGCGGCTACGCTCGGCGCGTTGTATAGCTTTTTGACGGTTTCTTTGCGTTGCAATCAAAACGTAACGGGGCTTGCGATCACAACGTTCGGCGTGGGCTTTACGATGTTTTTAATGGAAGGCGTGGTGGATAGAACGATGTTTGCTACGGCAAGCACTTTCTTCACGGCTTCCCTGCCGTTTGCGGGTGCGCTCGGTTGGTTTGGCGAAATTTTCTTCTCGCACGGCGTGATGACTTATCTCGCTATTGCTATCGCGATTATTTCTTCGTGGGTACTCAATAAAACGCGCGTAGGGCTGAATCTTCGCGCGGTGGGTGAAAATCCCGCCACGGCGGACGCCGCGGGTATCAACGTAACGGCGTATAAATACGTCGCCACCTGTATCGGCAGCGGTATCGCGGGCCTTGGCGGACTTTACTATATTATGGATAATTTAAGCGGCAGTTGGGAATATGGAATCGAAGCGATAGGTTGGCTTGCGATCGCGCTCGTTATCTTCACCATGTGGCGACCTAATTTGAGTATCTTGGGCGCGTTCCTGTTCGGCGGCTTGTATATCGCCGCAGAATTTATCACGGGCGTTTCGTTCTCGGATAAGGCTCTTTTAAAATTGCTTCCTTACGTGGTAACGATTATCGTACTCATCATCACGAGCGTGATCGGTAAAAAGGAAACGCAACCGCCTGCCGCGCTCGGCTTGCCGTATTTTAGAGAGGAAAGATAAAATCGCGCTTTGTCACTCTGAGGAGCGAAGCGACGAAGAAGCTCAAAAAAGGAGAGTAAGAAAATGTTAAAAAACGTACCGAAAATCGTTAGTCCCGAGCTTTTAAAAATTCTTTGTGAAATGGGGCACGGCGACGAGATCGTGATTGCAGACGGCAATTTTCCGTCGGCGAACTACGGGCAAAGGGTGATTCGAGCCGACGGGCACGGCGGTGCGGCGATTTTGGAAGCGGTGCTTTCGTTGATTCCGCTCGATACCTACGCGGAAGAAAATATGATCTTAATGCAATTAACGCCGAGCGACGTGGGCAAGATCAATCCCGTGATTTGGGAAGAATACAAGTCGATCGCTACGGCGAAAGACGATAACGTGCGCGTAGGGAATATGGAGCGTTTTGCGTTCTACGAACGCGCGAAACAAGCGTACGCGGTAATCGCGACGGGTGAAGGCGCGGTGTATGCGAATATTATCTTAAAAAAGGGCGTAATTAAGTAAAGAAACGGACTTTTGGCGGGGAAAGCGAAAACTCCGCCAAAAAGTTTTTGAAGAGAGCGAAAAATCATTGACTTTTGAAAAATGATTTGATATAATGGTTTCGTTTTCGAAAGGAAACGACGAGGCGTAGCGCAGCTGGTAGCGCGCAGCGTTCGGGACCTAATCACCGATTTTGAAACCGTGATTTTGGAAAACGGCGGAATGCCTTGAAAACACTGACAATTTGGGCAGTACAACTTCATCAAAAAATCCCGTTTTGAGTGGTTTGACCACATGTTTGACCACTTACGGAATAAAAATAACTAAAAAATCGAGGCGTAGCGCAGCTGGTAGCGCGCAGCGTTCGGGACGCTGAGGTCGTGGGTTCGATCCCCGTCGCCTCGACCAAAACCCCGTGAAAATCAAATGATTTTCACGGGGTTTTTGCTTATCCCACATTTAATAAAAATCCTTGCAAAATTGTTTTGCTTGTGATATAATAGAAGAAAACCACTGTTAACATGTCAGGCTATTTCTATAGCACTTATTAACGGAGGTTCCAATTATGGAAAACTTAGACGATTTCAAAAAAGCACATTATCGCAAAAAAGTATGCGTCGCAGATGAAGGTGGCGTAGTATTTTTTGACCCTGGCAGCATTAAAGATGTTGTCGGTGCAGAAAAAATGAAGTATGATGAATACTTAGATGTTCAAATTGCTTCACTCGGAAAACAACGTTCTTATTTCGCAACTTGTTATTTCAATATACCCTTGGAATTCAAAGGGAAAGTTGAACGCATAACAAAAAGTAATATCTGTTTTGAGCGCATCTATATTAGTGGAATGTTTTCAGACGGTACTATGTTTGACGGAAAAGAAGAACACGTATGGATGAACAAAAATGGATTCGGACCCTTTAATATCGGTGATTGTGTACAATTTACAGCGGAAGTTTATCGATACTTAAAAACAAGCAATGGTAAATTCATTGATTACTCCCTTAGAAACCCTACAGGGATCACAAAAATTCAATCTTATGACTTACCCACTGATGAAGAATTGATGATACAAGAAATCAATTCTATCATCTGCGAAACGTGTTATTTGAACGAACATTGCTCTTATGTGAGTTGTATGCGTCCGAAAAAAGAAATTCAACAACTTAAAAAGCAAATGTTTCAAATGATGAAAAAATAAAAATCTCTTTTCTTTGTTTACTGCATATTAAAAATTGAGGGCTGACCGTTGCGGTCGACCCTCTTTCTTTTAACTTTTTCAGTTTTGTATTTTCTATTCGGTTAACTTTTTGCAAGTGTTGCCATGCATTCTTCTTTCGTCTTTTCGTGGAGCGCTGAGGGGATAAAATGATAAATATTAAACGGTGTAATTGATAATAGTGCTTTTTCGAAATTCATTGGGGGTAAGTTCCGTTGAGCGTTTAAACAAGAGAGAAAAATAAGATTGCGAAGAAAAGCCGCAGGCGTAAGCAATTTCTACGATTGGCATATCACTGGTAGCAAGAAGATATTTGGCTTGGGAAATTCTTATGTTTTCCAAATATTTCTGTGGGGAGATGTTCATGATTTTCGTAAAAACTCTTTGAAAATGATTCGGCGTATACCCCGTTAATTCCCCAAGTGTGCGTAAAGAAATATGTTGATCAAAATTCTTTTTGATATAAGAAACAGCTTGTTGTATGGAACTGTTTTCTTTTTGAAAGGAAGATTTCCGAATGGTTTTATTATGCGGTGAATCCTTGCTTAAACGGTAAAAAAGTTCCAATAATTTTGCCGCCATATAATGATCTTCGCAATTTTTTCCGTAGGTTATAATATGTTGAATGAGGCTTTCGAAAATGCTTCGATAAACGTTTCCGTGAATCAACGGGAAAAAGTTGGGTAGAGCGGACAACTCGTCGTAGAAAATACTGTCTTTATCCAATTCTAAATGCAGACAATAGCATTTATAATGCAATAAACTGTTGCATATTTGATTGGGCTTTCTGATGATCAGCATATTCGGATATAGCTTATGGGAGCTGGAGTCAATAAAAGAGATAGTTCCTTTATCACAAGATAAAATATAGTCGAATTCAAAACAAGACACAACTCTTTTTGCCGTCATCGTGGCGTTTGGAGCTTGTTTTTTGCTGTCAAAAATGCCGTATTGAAGAATATTTCCAATTTTCATATTGAACCTCACATAATAGAATTGTATAAAATATATCCGTTTATGTCAAGCGAAAATCGTATGATATTATAAAAATATCGTTAAATCCTTATATCGTTTTTTACTGACGCATGTTATAATGTCATTAGTTGGAGGCGAGAATTATGAAAGTAATTGATATAAAGACGTTCGTGGTGGATTGTTTCAGAACAAACTGGGTGTTTGTGAAAGTGTACACCGATGAAGGAATTACGGGCGTAGGCGAGGGAAAGCTGGAATATAAAGAAAAAGCGCTCGTGGGCGCAATCGAGCATATCAAAAGCTATTTAGTAGGCAAAGATCCCAGACAAATCGAAAAGCATTATCACGATATCTATCGCGACGCCTACTGGCGCGGCGGCGCGGTGCTGATGAGCGCGCTTTCCGCCGTGGAAATGGCGCTTTGGGATATCTTAGGGAAATCGCTTGGCGTGCCCGTCTATCAGCTTTTAGGCGGAAAAGTTAACGACGATTGCCGTATTTATATCAACGGTTGGTTTGCGGGCGCAAAAACGCCCGAGGAGTTCGGTG